>CAYZAY010000097.1:0-9198 GCA_964476515.1 uncultured Rhodobacterales bacterium | reverse complement strand
GGCAGCCGTCGCCAGCCATAACGTAGGTGTGGTGATCGACGATCTTTTTGCCGTACTGGCCGCGCTGGATTTCTTCGGCCATCGCAAAGCCAACAGCGTTTGAGATACCTTGGCCCAACGGACCCGTTGTGACCTCAACGCCTGACACATGGCCAAACTCTGGGTGGCCAGCAGTGATAGCGCCCCATTGGCGGAAATCTTTGATCTGCTGGAGTGTCACATCTTCGTAGCCGGTCAGGTGCAGAAGCGAGTAGATCAGCATCGAGCCGTGGCCTGCGGACAGGATGAAACGGTCGCGATCCGGCCAGCGTGGGGCTTTGGGATCAAACTTCAGGTGCTTTTCAAACAGTACGGTGGCGACGTCTGCCATGCCCATTGGCATGCCCGAGTGGCCGGAATTCGCAGCGGCGACGGCATCAAGCGTAAGTGCGCGGATGGCGGCGGCTTTCATCCAATGCTCGGGATTGGCAGATTTGAGCGCTTCTATGTCCATCAATCAGGTCCTTGTGGCTAGGTTTAGCGTTAGCACGCTCAATATCAGCACGCATTCAATAATCAAGCGCCCCTGTGTCGCTATCCAAGGGAAAGGGGAGTATTTTTGCGGCTCATTGGATAAACTCGGGATTGGAAGGGCCAAATTCGATTCGGATCGGGGTTTGGCCAAGTTAGGACGAGGCTTGAATGAGCGAGTTAAAAGAACTTGAAACCCGCCTGAGTGCTGCCATGGACCGCTTGGAAGCGGGTGTTGGCGCGTTAGATGCATCAGGTGGGGACAGCGCGGGATTGGCCGCTGAACTGGAAGTGGCGCAAGCAACAAATGCGACGCTGGAAGAAAACCTGTCAGAGCAGCAAGACAAGATGGCTGCTTTGGATGGTGAGCTACAGCGTTTGCGTGAAATGAACCGGCAGTTGGAAGATAACAACCGCGCCTTGCGCAAAGCGTGCGAGACCGGTCAGGTCGATGCGGCTTTGATCAACAAAGCGATGTTGATCGAGCTGGAAAGCATGCGCGCTGGACGAGCGACGGATAAAGCCGAAGCAGAGGCCGCCGTGGCATCGCTGGATGCGCTGGTCGCTTCGGTAGGGGAGAACGCGTAATGCCTGAAGTTTCGATTTCTATAGGCGGACGAAGCTTTGACGTCACATGTCAGGTTGGCGAAGAAGTATACCTAGAGGCCGCCGCCAAGCTTCTGGATGGTGAGGCTAGTCTTTTAGCCAACCAAGTTGGCCGGATGCCCGAAGCCCGTATGTTGCTGATGGCAGGATTGATGCTGGCAGATAAGACGGCTGGTCTTGAAGAACGTCTTGAACGGGCAGAGCAAGAGCTAGTCGCTTATCGCAAGGGCGGTTCAGCGCCTTCTGAGGTACGCGAAGTGCGGGTCGAGATTGTGCCGCCGTCTGTGCAGGAAGCGCTAGGCAAAGCGGCTGAACGCGCCGAGGCATTGGCGGATCAGCTGGAAGCGACAAACGCTTAATAGCGCCTGATTGAATAGAATAAGGGCCGCGAAGTGCGACTTCGCGGCCCTATTATTTTGCTTAAGCGTTTGCTTCGCGGATTTTGTTGGCCGCGTCTTTGTCAAAGCTGACGCCGTTGTTTTCAAACATCTCGTCCAGCTCACCCGACAGGGTCATTTCGGTGATGATGTCACAGCCGCCAACGAATTCGCCTTTGACGTAAAGCTGAGGGATGGTTGGCCAGTCTGAGTATTCCTTGATACCGCTGCGGATTTCATCATCGGCCAGAACGTTCACGTCGGCGTAATCAACGCCCATGAAGTTCAGAACGCCAGCTACTCGGCTAGAAAAGCCACAGCTTGGCATTTCCTTGGTGCCCTTCATGTAAAGGACCACGTCGTTGCCTTTGACGGTTTCGTCGATGCGGGTTTTTGCGTCACTCATTTTGCGTTTCCTTGATTTAATCTGGTGCTTTGGTGGTCAGGGCCAGTGCGTGAAGGTTGCCGCTGTCGATCTCGGCCTTCAGCGTGGCGTTGACCGCGCGTTGTTGTTGCACACGGCTTTTGCCGCGGAAGCTTTCGTCGACCACCATGGCTGCAAAATGCTGGCCGTCGTCGCCCTGAACGGTGATCCGAGCATCAGGGAAACCTGCACGTATCAGGTTTTCAATTTTCTGGGCATCCATGGCCATGGGGGACTCCTGTATATTTCTGATAATTTATGTAGAGTTTACGGGCAGAGGCTGCAAGGGGTGTTGACCCTCACATGATGTGAGGGCGCATGAAAGGGCCATGGATAAACGAATCAAGACATATTCTATCGGCGAAGTGGCCAAGGCGTCGGGTGTTTCGGTGCGGATGCTTAGGCATTACGACGAGATCGGGCTGTTGGCAGCATTTGTGCGGGACAACGGCTATCGGGCCTATGGGCAAGAGGATCTGGAGCGGCTGCAAGAGATTCTTGCGTGGCGCGCGATTAAGTTCGGACTGGCCGAGATTGCAGAGTTGATGGACGGTGGCGACCGGTTGGACCGGTTGCAACGGCAGAAGGCTATGCTGGCGGACAAGCTGGACGGGCTGCGGGGGGTTCTTGAGACGCTTGATGATGCGATTGAACATGCGAAGGAAGGACATCAGATGAGCATTGAGGATTTATACAAGCCGTTTTCGGCGGAAAAGCAGGCTGAGTATGAGGCTTGGCTGATTGAGACCTATGGCGAAGCGATGGCCGAGGCGATTGCGGCCTCGAAGGTGGCTGTTCAGAAGATTCCCGAGGGGATGGAGGGGCAAATGGAGAGGTTGAAAGAGCTTGAGGGCGCGCTAGTTGATGCGTTTCAGGCTGGTGCAGATGCTGCGGATGCTTTGTGTGACGAACATAGGGCTTGGGTGGCGTCGATGTGGGGCAGGGAGTGTTCGAAATTGGCCTACGCTGGATTGGCGGATATGTATTTGTCGCATCCGGATTTTGTTGTGCGGTATGAAGCATTGGCGCCGAAGTTTAGCGAATGGTTGCCACGGGTTATGAAGGGGTATGCGGGGCGTGACGTGTCATCCCGGACTTGATCCGGGATCTCTTGAGGTCTAGCGCCTTGCCTAACGAGGTCCCCGCTTTCGCGGGGATGACATTCTTAACTCAGCCGACCGTAAAACGTCATTCTTGCGCTCTCAGAGAGTTCGACCCCTGGGGCGTTATTATATGCGAGAACGGCGAGGATTCTTGTTGTGTCGGATTCATTCGGGGTGACGCGGTGAATTGAATTTCGTCCTCGGAACAATACCAGATCGCCAGGTTCCTGGCTGAGGACGTCGGGCTTGGTTTCTCCGTTCAGAAGCTGGCCAACTCCGTCGTAGTTCATTTCACTGGCATCCGCGTCGCGCAGGTCCTTGACGTATTCAAAGGCGCTGCCCGCTTCGGTTTTCTGGATCAAAAGCGTTGTGGCAAAGGACGAGTTGTCGAAGTGCCAGCCGAGTTCCTGACCTTTTTTGTGGTAGTGCACGTTGATCGACGAAAGCGGGTCGGCGTAGGGGTGGAGTTCGGGTTGCCCGGTGGTGGTTTTGATGAAGCTGCGGAAGACTTCGCTGTCGTAGAGTTGGCGTAGTGGCGAGTCAGCGGACACGTCATCATCACAGATGCAGCCTTTGGATGAAATTACCTGACGGTTCTTTGGGTGATCGGCGGCGAAGTCAGGGTCGTTTGGGGTTAGATAGACCGAATGGTCCTGGGCGCAGAAAAAGGCGCGGTCGGACTTTTTGTTGCTTTCTGTTTGCATGGCTTCAAGCGCGTCGGGCGTTATGAAACCTTTCAAAACAAGCGCACCGTCGCGGTCGAGTGTTTCATTGCATTGCCTGCCGAAAGCCGGATCGTTGATGGGGTGGGTTTTGAGATCGACGATGTTTGAAAGGATCATGGAGGGATTCCGCAAGAGTTGGTCTTGGAAAAAAACTTTGTCTGAGCTTTTGTAATTTGGGAAGAGAAAAGGTGGGTTGAATTGTTGAATGTCATCCCGGACTTGATTTGGGATCTCTCAAAACCTAGCGCCTTGCCTGTCGAGGTCCCCGCTTTCGCGGGGATGACATCATTTTAATTTATGCAAATGTTTCCGCAAATGTTCCGCGGAAGATCGCCGAAAGTTCTTCCAGCGGCGCTTCTGAGTGACCAAGTTTGACGCTATCGCCAGTGAAACGGCCCACAGAGGTAAGCGTTACCCTTGCCTGACCTGCGGCCATCATCAGCGCTTCGGCTTGGTCAAAGTTACAAGCAACGAGATAACGGCCCTGATCTTCGCCAAACAGGGTTGCTGTGTCGGCTTCGTCCAGATGGACACCAACGCCAGCGGTTTCGGCCATTTCGAACGCGGCTACAGCAAGACCACCGTCGCTAAGGTCGGTACAAGCGGTGATCCATTCGTGGTTGTCGCGGATGAAGTCTCCGTTGCGCTTTTCAGCATCAAGATCGACTGCAGGCGCGTCGCCGTCTTCGCGGTTGAAAACTTCTGCCAGCAATGCTGACTGACCGAGATGGCCGTTGGTATCGCCAATCAGAAGCGCAACATGGCCGTCGCGGACTTCGCGACCGATCATTTTGTCTTCTGATGCGATTAGACCAACAGCGCCGATGGTTGGCGTTGGTAGGATCGCCTGACCGTCGGTTTCATTATAAAGCGATACGTTGCCCGAAACGATTGGCACGTCGAGTGCCGCTACAGCTTCACCGATACCTTGAATCGCGCCGACGAACTGGCCCATGATTTCAGGCTTTTCGGGGTTGCCGAAGTTCAGGTTGTCGGTGGTTGCCAACGGGGTTGCGCCAACAGCGGTCAAGTTGCGGTAGGCTTCTGCCACGGCTTGTTTGCCACCCTCAATTGGGTTGGCTTTGACATAGCGCGGGGTCACGTCGCTGGTGAAAGCCAGCAGCTTTTTGGTGCCGTGGACGCGTATCACACCCGAGCCCAGACCGGGTGCGCGGGCTGTATCGGCCATAACCATGTGGTCGTATTGTTCATAGACCCATTGGCGCGAGCAGTAATTGATCGAACCGATCAGGGCTTTGAGACCGTCAATCGCGTCGATTTCAGGCACGTCGTCCATTTCGGCGTTCACTTCGGTGGGAACCCAAGGGCGGTCGTATTCTGGTGCGGATGATGCGAGGGTCGAAAGCGGCAGGTCGGCTTTGCATTCACCGTTCTGCATAATCAGGAAGCGGTCTTCGGCGATGGTTTCGCCGACGATAGCAAAATCGAGGTCCCATTTGTCGAACACAGCGCGGGCTTCGGATTCTTTTTCAGGCTTCAGCACCATCAACATGCGTTCCTGAGATTCCGACAGCATCATTTCATAGGCTGTCATGTTCTCTTCGCGCTGTGGTACGTCTTCGAGGTTCAATCGGATGCCAAGTTTGCCTTTGTCGCCCATCTCAACAGCTGAACAGGTAAGACCAGCAGCGCCCATATCCTGAATCGAGATCACAGCACCGGTCGCCATCAGTTCAAGCGTCGCTTCCATCAGACGCTTTTCGGTGAACGGGTCACCAACCTGAACGGTAGGGCGCTTTTCTTCGATGCTTTCGTCAAACTCAGCCGAGGCCATCGTCGCGCCGCCAACACCGTCACGGCCGGTTTTAGCGCCGAGATAAACGACGGGCATGCCGACGCCCGAGGCTTCGGAGTAATAGATTTTGTCTGCGTCACAGAGACCAGCGGCAAATGCGTTCACAAGGCAATTGCCATTATAGGCCGGATCAAAGCGAACTTCGCCGCCAACGGTTGGAACGCCGAAGCAGTTGCCGTAGCCGCCAACGCCTTCGACCACGCCGTGCACAAGCTGGCGCGTTTTGTGGTGGTCTTTTTCGCCGAACGACAGTGAATTCATTGCAGCCACGGGACGGGCGCCCATGGTGAAGACATCACGAAGAATACCGCCAACGCCGGTAGCCGCGCCTTGGTAAGGTTCGATGTAAGACGGGTGGTTGTGGCTTTCCATTTTGAAAACCACGGCTTGACCATCACCGATATCTACGATGCCAGCGTTTTCGCCCGGACCGCAGATAACTTGGGGGCCTTCGGTCGGCAGCGTGCGAAGCCACTTCTTTGAGGATTTATACGAACAGTGCTCGTTCCACATCGCCGAGAAAATGCCGAGCTCAGTAAAGTTCGGTTCGCGGTTCAGGATGCGGATGATCTCTTTGTATTCTTCAGGCTTAAGGCCGTGGGCCTCAATCAGGTCGGGCGTGATCGCCGGATCTTGCATAACAGAATGTCCCCAGAGTGCTGATTGGGGCTGCTTTTAGGGCAAGGAGTGCTTGGGGGGAAGGGGCTGCAACTGCAGAAAAGACCTATTTTGCCTGTTTGTCGCAACCAAATTTCGATTAGCCAAAAAAAAGGCCGAGCTAAAAGCTCGGCCTAAGTCCAACAGGGAGGTTGAAGGTGATAAGAGAAGAACTCGATTACCGCCTTCGAGAATTGAATTAATGTGCGTAAGGCTCATATTCAAGAAAAAACATACTGCAGATGCAGCATACCCGTTATGCGCTCTGTGCAACCCTTAGTTAAGACCTTCTTTTTTAAGCTTTTTCCTGTGGGATATCACTTCGTCCTGAACAAAGTCACGGAAGGCGTGAATGCGCTGAGAATGCCTAAGTTCTTCGGGGTATGCCAAATACACAGGAACTTCGCTGGATTCGAGCTCTGGCAGGACCCGGATCATGTCCGGAAAGTCTTCGATCAGGTAATCGGGCAGCACCCCAACACCCAGATTATGGCGCACGGCTTGTAGTACGCCGTAGTAGTTGTTCACCGTCAGCATGGATTTGACGCCACGGGCTTGAAGATTCTGTACCAACTGCGCGCCCGCAGAAACCTGAGCAGAGGTTGTGTTTTGGCAAATCAGGCGATGGTTTTTCAGATCGTCGGCGTCTTCAATCTCGCCGTTGAGGTCGAGATAATCCTGTGACGCGTAAAGTCGCATGCGCACGGACATCAGTCTTTTGCGGATTAGGTCAGCCTGCGAGGGTTCTTTCATGCGGATCGCGACATCGGCTTCGCGCATGGGTAGGTCTAGAACCTTTTCCTCTAGCATCAGGTCGATGCGAAGATCGGGGTACTTTTCGTATAGTTTATCCAGACGGGGCGCGAGCCACAGAGACCCAAAGCCAATCGTGGTGGTTACACGCAGATCGCCAAAGACCTCTTCTTCGCTGTCCCTGATCCGTGCGGCGGCCGCATCAAGACGTTTTATCATCGCACTGGTCGCATCGAACAGAAGTTCACCCTGTTCGGTAAGAATCAGTCCCCGCGCGTGACGGTGAAAAAGGGTGGTATTCAGGCTTTCTTCTAGCGCGCGTACCTGCCGACTGACGGCTGATTGCGATAAATGAAGGGTGTCGCCTGCGTGGGTCAGGCTACCTGCATCTGCTACTGCGTGAAATATTCTTAGTTTATCCCAGTCCATTCCGCTCACTTTCGATTCACAACGCGACCATAAAGGAAATTCTTGGAAAAATAAGTGCAGCTCTGGTCAGTCTTTGAATTTTTACTTGTTAGGTCAGTAATTGAGACCTATTATTGAGGTAGACTAATCTACATATTGTATCGGGAGGATGCGCTGTGAACATCCAGTCTATCAGTCTTGAAGACCGCTTTGATCTGACAAAATCTAATCTGCTTTTGAACGGCACCCAAGCCCTTGTGCGCTTGATGCTGAACCAAAGCGCGCGGGATCACGCGGCTGGTCATAACACCGCTGGATACGTCACCGGATACCGTGGGTCTCCTCTTGGGGCTGTTGATATTCAGATGCAGCGTGCCGAAAAAGAGCTGGCTGACAATAATGTGACATTCCAGTTCGGTATGAACGAGGATTTGGCGGCCACAGCCCATTGGGGTGCGCAACAGGCAGAGCTTCGCGGCGAAGGGGCCTATGACGGCGTATACGGGCTTTGGTACGGTAAAGGCCCCGGCGTAGACAGGTCAGGCGATGCGATGCGCCATGCCAACATGGCGGGCACCAGCCCGTTGGGGGGTGTTGTTATGGCACTGGGCGACGATCACACCGGCGAAAGTTCGACCGTTCTGCATCAAAGCGAATGGGCGTTGGTTGATGCCTATATGCCAATTGTCAGCCCTGCGGGTGTTCAGGAAATTCTCGATTACGGGGCGTATGCGTTTGCATTGTCGCGGTTCGCCGGTGTTTGGGTTGGTCTAAAGACTATGAAGGACACTATCGAAGTAACATCGGTTGTAGACGGTGATCCTTTGCGGATGGAACTTGTCACGCCTGATTTTGACATGCCCGCAGGTGGGTTGAATATCCGCTTGACCGATACTCCGACAGCGCAAGAAGCGCGGATGATCGATTATAAGCGCTTCGCAGCCGAGGCTTTTTCACATGCAAACAAACTTGATAAGCGCGTTTGGGGCAAGCCGGGCGCCAAGATCGGGTTTGTTGCGGCTGGAAAGAACTGGTTGGACCTTCAGCATGCGTTGGCCTTGCTTGGCATCGACGAAGCAGAGGCCGAGCGTCTTGGAATAACGACATACAAAGTGGGTCAGGTTTGGCCGCTTGATATGAAAGGCTTTCACGATTGGGCCGAAGGGTTGGATCTGATCGTTGTTGTTGAGGAAAAACGCAAACTGATCGAAGTGCAGGTCAAGGAAGCGATCTTTGATGATCGTCGTGGGCGTCGTGTTTACGGCTGGCACAAGGGTGAGGGCGGCAAAGAGCTATTCCCAACACGGGGTGCGATTGACCCGATTTTGATTGCAAGCGAACTTGGCGCGATTCTGTGCGACGAAGGTCGGGGGACTGAAGCCGTTCTTGCAGGAATGCAAACCATTCAAGATGCACGCAAGGCCGACAATGCTGAGGAACTGGCGACGCGACTGCCTTATTTCTGCGCGGGATGCCCGCATAATAGTTCGACCAAAGTGCCCGACGGATCGCGAGCTTACGCCGGTATCGGATGTCACTACATGGTCCAGTGGATGGACCGCGAAACCGTTGGTTTCACGCATATGGGGGCCGAAGGGGCGAACTGGATTGGCGAATCGTTGTTCTCAAAACGGGCGCATGTGTTCCAGAACCTTGGGGACGGAACCTACAACCATTCGGGTGTTCAGGCGATCCGTGCTGCCGTCGCAACAGATACAACGATTACCTACAAAGTGCTTTACAACGATGCAGTCGCAATGACTGGCGGGCAGGGGAACGAAGGTGGCCTAGATGCCCCCAAGATAGCAGCAGAACTAAA
>CAYZAY010000096.1:0-9208 GCA_964476515.1 uncultured Rhodobacterales bacterium | reverse complement strand
CAGGCGCAGGTATCCCCGACCGACATCGGAGCAGCCATTCTGGTGGGCGGGTCCAGCCTGATGGGGATCGTGTCGGACGAAGTGCGTGGGGTTTGCCCAACAGCGCGGATTGAACAGTCCGAGGCGTTTACGGCCGTGGTGGACGGTTTGGCGTTGGCGACGGGTGAGGTGGGTTGAAAACCCACCCTACAGTGCGCCCGTAGGGTGGGTCTGTGACCCACCGCATTTAAGCGTTAAACAAGAAGTGCAGAACGTCGCCGTCTTTGCCGGTGTAGGCTTTGCCTTCGACCCGTAGTTTACCGGCGTCTTTTGCACCCTGTTCACCATTGCAGGCGATGTAGTCGTCATAGGCGACCGTTTCGGCGCGGATGAAGCCGCGTTCAAAGTCGCCATGGATGACCCCTGCGGCTTGGGGGGCTTTGGTGCCGCTGCGGATGGTCCAAGCACGGGCTTCTTTCGGGCCGACGGTGAAGTAGGTTTCCAGATGCAGCAGCTCGTAGCCAGCACGGATCAAACGATCCAGACCGGCTTCGTGCAGACCCATTTCTTCTAGGAACATTTCAGCCTCATCCGCTTCGAGCTGGCTGATTTCTTCTTCGATCTGGGCCGAGATGATGACATGGGCGTTGCCTTCGGCGGCGGCCATTTCGGCGACCTTGGCAGAAAACTCGTTGCCCTCGGCAGCATTGCCTTCGTCGACGTTGCAGACATAAAGGATCGGCTTGGTGGTCAGCAGTTGCAGCATTTTCCATGCTTTGGCATCTTCGTCATCAACCTCGACCACGCGAGCGGGTTTACCGTCTTCCAGCGCCTCTTGTGCGGCCCGCATCAAACGTTCCTGCTGGACGGCTTCTTTGTCGCCACCGCGCACTTTGCGCACGATGTTTTGCAGCCGCTTTTCGATGCTTTCAAGATCGGCCAGCATCAGTTCGGTTTCGATGGTTTCAGCATCGGCGACCGGATCAACACGTCCGTCAACATGGGTGACGTCGCCGTCTTCAAAGCAACGCAGCACATGGGCGATGGCGTCCACTTCGCGGATGTTGGCAAGGAACTGGTTGCCAAGACCTTCGCCCTTGGACGCGCCCTTCACGAGGCCCGCGATATCGACGAACGTCATGCGGGTCGGGATGATCTGTTTTGAGCTGGCAATCGCGGCCAGTTTATCAAGGCGCGCGTCCGGTACAGCCACATCACCAACGTTGGGTTCGATCGTGCAAAACGGGAAGTTCGCAGCTTGTGCGGCTGCGGTCTTTGTGAGTGCGTTAAACAGCGTCGACTTGCCCACGTTTGGCAGTCCAACGATTCCCATTTTGAAACCCATGATGATCTCCTGATCCTTGTTCGGGCCGCTTCTAGGCGACAGGGACAGGTGAGGCAAGCCATGACCGCCCCCGCGTTACTATATCCACGGTGTAAAGGGATAAGACTTGGCCTCTGCTTTGGTCAGTTTGTCGCGATTGGATCACCAATGACCGCGAACGCCACATCAGGCAAAGGGCAACATCTGACAAATGCAGAAAGCTTTGCAACAAAGGAGGGGATTGCATGACTAATACTCCTTTTACTGATCTACAGATCAAAAAAGCCGCGAGTGGCTTTTATAAAGGCCACAGCGTCGAGATCGCTTTGCTAAGCAAAGGCATCATGATCGCTTTGACACTTTGGGCGCTGATTTGGCCTGCTAACGCGAATGGCGTACTGGGCAGCCTAAACTGGCGTTTGCTGGAAGACTTTAACCAGTTCTACATCATTATTGTTGGCCTGTTCTCATTCTTCCTGCTGGTTGTTGCGGTCATTCCCGCAACTGGCCGTAGAACAATGGGTGTTGTCGGCGAAAAACCTGAGTTCTCGAACTTTTCATGGTTTTCGATGATGTTCGGCGCCGGTCTTGGTGTTGGGCTTATGGTGTTTGCGACTGCTGAACCGCTTGGCCTATGGGGTTCAAACCCAGTTGTGGTTGCGGGCGAAGTCGTTGGCAACTCGGAAGCGGCCGTTGAATCCGGTTACCGCTACACATTCCTGCACTACGGTTTCCACGCTTGGGCAATCTACGTAACAACCGGTCTTTCGCTGGCTTATTACGCCTATACACGCGGTATGCCGCTGACCATCCGTTCGGCCCTGACACCTTTGTTTGGTCGCCTGATGAATGGCTTCCTTGGCCACATCGTTGATGTTCTAGGTGTTGTTGCAACCATCCTTGGTGTTTCCGTAACCATCGGTTTTGGTGTCGCACAGTTTGTGGACGGTCTTTATGCCATCACCGGCATGGAGTGGATGATGGACATGAGCGGCGACGCTCCTGCGCCGGGCACCGTTGGTCTTGTCACTGGTCTTGTTGTCATCATGGGCCTGTCGATTATCTCGGCGGTTTCCGGTGTTGGCCGCGGCGTTAAGTACCTGTCGAACCTGAACTTGGTTCTTTCGGTTATCTTGCTGCTGACCTTCGTTGTCTTCGGTTCGTTCCTGTTTGCGATGACCACATATGCAACAGCTCTGATCGACTACCTATTGCACTATATCTCGCTTAGCTTCGGCGCGTTTGGCCCACAATCTGCAGCAGACTTTGCCGCAGCATTGCCAAGTGAAGCTGCAGCACACGCCGACGCACTTCGCGGTGGCGCAAGCAATGCATGGGGGTCGTTTGCTGGCTTCAAATCCGGTCTGGAAGGCGAAGCTGCTGCTCTGTCTGACGATGTGCTATCTGCTGTTTACGCAGCTGGTGAGCCTCAGCGTCAGTTTGGCTGGCAGGCTGGCTGGACCACGTTCTACTGGGCTTGGTGGATCGCGTTCTCGCCATTCGTTGGCTTGTTCCTAGCGCGCATCTCAAAAGGTCGCACAGTACGTGAGTTCATCGTCGGCTGCGTTGTAGCACCAGCGCTGGTTTGCTTTGCTTGGATGACAATCCTTGGCGGCACAGCCATCGACCTTGAGCTTTCGGGCGCAGCAGAGGGTGCCATCATCGGCGCTTCAAACACTGCGAAACTGTTCGTCACGCTTGAGCAGATGCTGAACAGCGGCGCATTCCTGTCGGGCATCACTGTCATGTGTGTTGTTCTGATCCTGACCTTCCTTGTCACGTCGGCTGACTCGGGAATTCTGGTTATGAACACAATCATGTCCGGTGGTGAGCAACAGACAGGCGTCAAGCACCGCATCGTTTGGGGCCTGATCCTGACAGCTGTGATAGGCACCTTGCTAATCGCTGGTAAAACCAATGGCGGCGCAGACCCGATGGAGGCCCTGAAAAGCGCCATGATCATCGGTGCACTTCCGTTCACCATTGTGATGGGTCTGATGTGTGTATCGCTTGCGCGTGCACTTATCGGCGATACCCGCGCTGACAAGTAAGGCTCATAAGAGCTAACCAAAAAACACAAAGCCGGGCGCAATACACGCGCCCGGCTTTTTTCTTTTTGCTACCCAGACGACCGCAGCGGTCTTTATTTGCTCTCAGTTTCGATCTTCGACCCTTGTCGTGTCAAAGCGCCATTGATTTTCCTATTGGAACAAGGCAAATCGGGCAGAGCAACTAGATAGGATCCACCCATGACCCGCATTGACGCAAAATTTGCTGAACTGAATGCAGCCGGTAAAAAGGCTTTCGTGTCTTACGTGATGGCGGGCGATCCGAATTACGACACCTCGCTTGAGATCGTTAAGGGTCTTCCGGGTGCTGGCGTTGATATCATCGAACTGGGTCTACCGTTTACCGATCCGATGGCCGACGGCCCGACGATCCAGCTTGCTGGTGGTCGCGCTTTGGAACAGGGGATGACCCTGCAAAGAACGCTCGATCTGGCGACCGAGTTCCGCAAGGGCGATGATACGACGCCGATTGTTCTGATGGGCTATTACAACCCGATCTATTCGCGCGGCGTGGACAAGTTTCTGGAAGACGCCAAGGCGGCGGGCATTGATGGTCTGATCGTTGTGGACCTTCCACCAGAGGAAGACGAAGAGCTTTGCATTCCGGCACAGGCAGCAGGGTTGAACTTTATCCGCCTTGCGACCCCGACGACGGACGACAAGCGCCTGCCTAAGGTTCTGACCAACACGTCGGGCTTTGTGTACTACGTATCCATCACCGGCATCACCGGCGCGGCCGAGGCCGAAGCGGGTGACGTTGGCCCAGAAGTTGCACGTATCAAAGCGGCGACAGACCTACCTGTGATCGTGGGCTTCGGAATCAAGACACCCGAGCGATCCGAGGCGATTGCGTCAATTTCAGACGGCGCGGTTGTGGGTTCGGCGATTGTCAGCGAAATCGCGGCTGGCAAATCGGTTGAGGATGTCTTGGCGTTTGTGAAGACATTGGCCGACGGAGCGCATCGGGCTTAAAAAGTTGTCGGGCTGAAGCCCGACCTACCACTAGGCACAACGCTGTAGGGCGGGCTTCAGCCCGCCTTTTTTGTGATTTGGACCACAGGCAGTCGATACAACGCGAACGTCAGCCCCAACATTGTCATCCCCGCGAAAGCGGGGACCGTTATCGACCAAGCGCCTTGCCTATCGGGGTCCCCGCTTTCGCGGGGATGACAGGGCTTTAAGCCGCGCGACGTGGCCGACGACGACGTCCTTTGTTGCCTGATGGCTTTGGGCCTGCGCCATCTTCACTGCGACGCTGACCGCCGCCCTGTCCACGACGTTGACCACCGCCACCGCCTCCACGACGCTGTCCGCCACCACCACGTTTGGCAGGCTTCACAGCTTCGGGGCAGGTGCCGCTTGCCACTGGGATTTCGATCTTCATGACCTTCTGAATTTGCAGCAGCAGATCAACCTCATCCGCTGCACAGAAAGAAATCGCCTCGCCTTCGCGACCGGCACGGGCTGTCCGGCCAATGCGGTGAACATAGTTGTCAGGCACGTTGGGCAGATCGAAGTTGATCACGAACTCAACACCGGGAATGTCGATGCCGCGGGCCGCCACATCGGTGGCCACAAGAATCTTGGTTTCACCTGAACGGAACGCCTCAATCGCGCGGTCGCGCTGGCCTTGGGATTTGTTGCCATGGATCGAATCCGCGTTGAACCCATCCGCGACCAACCCCTTTTTCATCTTCTCGGCACCATGCTTGGTGCGCGAAAAAACCAGTGTCAGGGCGTCAGGGTTCTTTTCAAGAATGTCGCGCAGCTTCCACAGCTTGCGGGCTTTTTCCATGAAGTGCACCGACTGGGTGATCTTGTCAGCCGCCTTACCGGGGGGCGATACCTGTACGCGGCGCGGGTTGGTTAGATACGCCTGTGACAGCTCTTCCATCTGTTTTGGCATGGTGGCCGAGAACAACATGGTCTGGCGCGGAGTGCCCAGCTTAGGGGCGATCTGGCGCAGCGCGTGGATGAACCCCATGTCGAGCATCTGATCCGCTTCGTCCAGCACCAGATGACGGGCTTTGGAAAGGTCAATCGCGCGGCGTTCAATCAGGTCGATCAGACGACCTGGTGTGGCAACAAGGATATCAACGCCACGGTTCAAAATGGTGATCTGTTTGTTGATCGACTGGCCGCCGACAACGGTCGCAACCTTAACTCGCGTTCCGCCGGTCAGCGTTTTCAGGCTTTCTGCGATCTGGTTCACCAGTTCCCGGGTCGGGGCAAGGATCAGCGCTTTACAGGTCTTAGGCTCGGGCTTTACCGGCTGCGCCAACAGGTGGTCGATCAGCGGCAGACCAAAAGCCAGCGTTTTACCGGTGCCGGTCTGGGCGAGGCCCATGATGTCGTGACCTTCCAGCGCCAGCGGGATCGCTTTGTTCTGGATCGGGGTCGGGTCTTTAAAGCCAATGGCTTTGAGGTTGTTGTTTAGTTCCGGCGCAAGGCCGAGCATATCAAAGTCAAACAAATTGACGTCCTTTTCACTGCCGGACTGTGGCCGACAAACGGGTGCACAGCCGCGCAGGATGCGCAGCTGAAACGAGGGTGTTGCGGGTCAACGGACACACGGGCGTATCCCGAGCGTCTGACCGTCGCATCTAGAACCCTGCGTGATGGGGAACCGGAGGTTGGCGCGCCGATGGCCCGTCTGGTAATGGGGCACTGCATACTCACGCGGTCGCGCGGCGCTGGGGGCATTTGGGGGAAATGCGGGGATAAGTCAAGGGTTGTCGCGATTGGCCCCCGCGCGGAACAAGGGCGAAGCCCGCCGCGCGAGCGACTGCCCGTTCCGGCGGGCTGGCGCTTTGGTGAGCCAGCGCCGGTTTGATGGCGTGGGATGTGTGAGGCGAGATTAAGTGTGATCAGCTAGCAGGGACTGCGCCACCCCACGGGCAGACGCTCTCACTACCTGTCATCCCCGCGAAACCGGGGACCTTGTTAGGTGGGGCGCTTGGTTGCAAGAAACCCCCGCTTTCGCGGGGGTGACAATCGTGGATGCCGCATTGCCCCCTTTCCCAAATCCCGCTACATCCCCGTCAACCAATCTAGGACGGACCCATGCCTCAGTTTCTCAATACCTCGGACGCTGATTTCGAGATCGCGTTTCAGGCGCTTTTGTCGGCCAAGCGCGAGGACAGCCCCGATGTGGATGCCATTGTGGCCGATATCATCGCGGATGTGCGGGAACGGGGTGATGCGGCGGTGCTTGAGCTGACAGCAAAGTTTGACCGGCTGGAACTGACCGCAGACAAATTGGCGTTCTCTGAGGCCGAGATTGACGCCGAGATCGCCAAAGTACCAGCTGAAGAACGCGAGGCACTGGAACTGGCTACTGAACGTATTCGTATCTACCACGACGCGCAGATGCCCGAGGACCGCGAATGGGAAGAACCCAATGGCGCAATGCTCGGGTGGCGTTGGCGGGCTGTGTATGCTGCGGGGCTTTATGTACCCGGTGGGTTGGCGAGCTATCCGTCTTCGGTTCTGATGAACGCGATCCCTGCCAAGGTGGCAGGGGTTGAGCGTCTTGCTGTGACCTGTCCGACACCGGACGGGGTGGTGAACCCTCTGGTTCTGCTGGCCGCACGCCTGGCTGGCGTGGATGAGGTTTACCGCATCGGTGGCGCGCAGGCCGTGGCGGCGCTGGCCTATGGGACGGATACGATTGCCCCCGTCGATAAGATCACCGGTCCGGGCAATGCCTTTGTAGCGGCCGCCAAGCGACGGGTGTTTGGCAAGGTTGGCATCGATATGATCGCTGGCCCATCAGAAATTCTGATCATCGCGGATGAAGACAATGACCCCGATTGGATCGCGCTTGATCTGTTGTCTCAGGCCGAACACGACGAAAGTGCGCAATCGTTGTTGATCACTACGGATCAAGGATTTGCCGACGATGTGGTGAAGGCTGTCGAAAAGCGGCTTGAAACGCTAGAGCGCCGTGCAATCGCTGGTGCCAGCTGGCGCGATTATGGCGCGGTGATCATCGTCGAAGATCAGGAAGAAGCCGCGCAACTGGCCAACCGAATTGCGCCTGAGCACCTTGAGCTATGTGTCGGAGACCCTGACGCGCTGGGCGAGATGATCGACCATGCGGGCGCGATCTTCCTTGGCGCTTGGACGCCCGAGGCTATCGGAGACTATGTTGGCGGTCCGAACCATGTTCTGCCAACGGCCCGGTCTGCGCGGTTCAGCTCTGGTCTGTCTGTTATGGATTTCCTGAAGCGCACTACCCTGTCGCGGATGACCCCCCAAGCCCTGCGTGAAATCGGTCCTGCGGCGGAAATCCTCGCTAAATCCGAAAGCCTGGAAGCGCATGGCCTGTCGGTCACGGCGCGGCTGAAAAAGCTCAACGACTGAACGTTACCCGATTCCGGCGTTGCCCGAATTGCTGCGCTGCGGTAATCAGGTCGGGATCAAACCCTGAGGCCCAAAATGTCCCACATTGCGCATATCGAACTGGATGACAGCACGTTGCCACCTCCGACACCGGAGATTGAGCAGGAACGCAAGGTCGCTATGTATGATCTGATGGAGGAAAACACCTTCGCCCTGCCAAAGCGGGATGATCGCTTAGTGCCTGACGGACCTTACAACGTTGCCCTTGCGATCCGCGAAAAACGGTTGGTGTTTGATATCAAGACCGAAGCCGACGAAGCCGCGGCCGAGTTCCACCTGTCGCTCGGGCCATTCCGTCAGGTTGTCAAAGACTACTGGCAGATTTGCGAAAGCTATTTTGACGCCGTGAAAAACCTGCCACCAAGCCAGATCGAAACCATCGACATGGCCCGCCGTGGCATCCACAACGAAGGCGCGCGCATTCTTTCCGAGCGTCTTGATGGCAAAGCGGATATCGACAACGACACCGCCCGGCGCCTGTTCACTCTTGTCTGTGTGCTGCATTTCGGGGGCTAGCAGGGTGGCAGATCTTCCCCAATCGGTCCTTTTTTGCTGCGATTACAATGCAGTCCGGTCGCCAATGGCCGAAGGTTTGATGAAGAAGTTCTATGGAATGGACGTCTATGTACAGTCCGCCGGCGTGAAGAGCGATCTGGATATTGATGGATTTTCTATTGCCGTATGTCAGGAACTTGGGGTCGAATTGACCCGCCACCGCGTGCGGTCGTTTGATGAAATGCAGCAATGGGGCGATGATCTATCGTCTTTTGATCTGGTCGTTGCTTTATCCCCCGCATCACAGCGACGCGCTTTGGAACTGACGCGGATATTCCATTTAGATGTCGAGTATTGGCAAATTCTGGACCCGACAGGATTGGGCGAAACCCGCGAAGCCAAACTTGCCAGCTACCGCCAAGCGCGTGATCAAATCATCGGTCACCTGAAAAAGCGCTTCGGAGACCCGACCCACGCGCCTGAGTGACGAAAAAACTTAGGGCTGAAAGCTTGGGCTACCCTTCGGAACAAATATAGATCTCGAAGAATCCACTATATTCTCTTTCAATGTCGAATAATGTCGTACCTTGTAGGGGTTTGTACCCTTCTTCAAAACCCGTAGGCAGGGTCACCCGCGACGGGCGTATGGCTGTACTTCCCAAACTTCCCACAAGATAAAAGAGCATCATTTCGCCTGACCTGCCCCCTGCTGGTCCCTCGTTCATAACGAGAGTTTGCGGGTTCGATTTTCATAGTCTTCGGTTTCAATTTGGGCAAGCGCGCCGAGCGCGGAGCCCTCATTTAGCTCAAGCGTTCGGCGCGCTTCTGACGGTGTTTTATTGCCAAGTGACGAATGCGGTCTGACGTGATTGTAGTCGTAGCGCTGAGCAGCCTGATCTGACTGGGCCAAGATGATTGTTAGTGCATGATTGGCCTC
>CAYZAY010000095.1:0-9237 GCA_964476515.1 uncultured Rhodobacterales bacterium | reverse complement strand
CACCTTGCCAGCAAAGCCAAAGGTGAAGCGGCTATCCTTGAACATATGCCAGACGCCATGATCCTGCGCCCGTCTGTCATCATCGGAACCGAGGATCAATTCTTCAACCGCTTTGCGCAGATGACGCTGATTTCACCCGTGCTTCCGATTGTTGGTGCGGCGACGAAGTTCCAGCCCGTCCATGTTGACGACGTTGCCGCCGCCGCCGCTAAGGGCATCACCGGTGAAGCCTCGGGTATCTATGAACTCGGCGGACCTGATGTTGCAGATTTCCGGTCGCTGATGGATCTGATGCGCTCGGTTATTCAACGTCGTAGCCTTGTTGTTAATATCCCGTTCTGGATTGCTGGTATCATTGCCAACACTCTTGGTTTCGCTCAGGCGCTTACGTTGGGGCTGTTCAACAATACGATCCTGACAAGCGATCAGGTGCGTAGCCTGAAATTGGACTCGGTCGTTTCGGAAGATGCGAAATCATTCGCTGATCTGGATATCGAGCCAGCCGCAATGGAAGCCGTTTTGTCTGACTATCTGTGGCGTTTCCGCCCGTCTGGTCAGTATGCTTCGATCAAGAATTCAGCGAAAAACCTTAAGGCGTAAGCCTTAGCTATACGCGTACCAAAGCAACACGATGCCCAGGAACACCCTATAGAGAACATAGGGTGTGAAGCTGACCGATTTGAGCAATCTCATCATCAGCGTTAGCGCCGCTAAAGCAGCTAGAAAAGCAAAGCCTGCAGCAATCGCGCCGTCGCGTGCCGCTTGCGCGTCGGCTGTCGAAATGACTTCGAGCGTCAGCAATGTTCCTGACGCGATGATTGTCGGGATCGACATCAGCATGGCGATGCGGGCTGCGTTTTCGCGGCTATAGCCAAGGGCGCGTGCACCGGTGATCGTGATGCCTGAACGGGATGTACCGGGGATCAGGGCGATAGCCTGCCAAAGCCCCAAGATGATCGCTTGTTTGATTGACCAGCCTTCGAATTCTTCGGTTTCAGGGCCTTTCTGATCGAACCAGTAAAGCAAAAGCCCAAACCCGAGCATGGTCCAGCCGATGGCCGCGACCGACCGCATGGCGTCATCAAGACCGGTGACCGACAGGATCAGACCGGCGATCACCACAGGGATTGTCGCAATGATCAGATTAAGTGCCAAACGCGCTGCAGGTGACTGGCGATTGCCGGTCGCCAAATGGCCGAGACCGCGGATGCTAAGGGCTACATCTTTACGGAAATAGATGCACACCGCGAACAGCGTCCCGACGTGGACCGCCACATCAATTGTTTGTCCCTGATCCTCTAACCCCGACAGATTCGGTAGCAAAATGAGGTGGCCAGACGAAGAAACGGGCAAGAATTCGGTAATGCCCTGAATGATGGCCACTAAGAAAAGTTGAAGCAAAGGCATAAATGTCGGTTCCTATCGCGCGGGATACACTAGCTATAACTCATTGTAAGAAAAACAAAAGAATCAATAAAAGACCGAATGGGACCTAAAATCACGCTGAATTGGGGCATTTAGAGACTAAATCCAAAGCTTAAATGTAAAATAGGTCAGTACAATTTACTTTTCATTCGTTTCGACCTGATTTATTGGGATATTTCGCAGACATTTCCCAATATGCGGAGGAATTCCCGTTGGCAAAACAGCCTATGCTTAAATTTGTTCAGGTCGAACGAGACATGCCCGAGAAGCGAAGCTCGGACACGCGTAAGACTGATTATAATGAAATCTACGTGGAATTCGCCAAGGCTAAGGCCGAAGAACAGGCCAGCCGGTGCAGCCAGTGTGGCGTGCCGTATTGTCAGGCGCATTGTCCTTTGCACAACAACATCCCCGACTGGCTGATGCTAACCGCGACTGGCCGTCTGAAAGAAGCTTATGCGACGTCGCAGGCTACCAATACCTTCCCCGAGATTTGTGGCCGCATTTGCCCGCAGGACCGTTTGTGTGAAGGCAACTGCGTGATCGAACAGTCGGGCCATGGCACCGTCACCATAGGATCGGTCGAGAAATACATTACTGACACAGCTTGGGACAAAGGTTGGGTAAAGCCAGCGGTGCCTGCTGTCGAACGGTCTGAAAGCGTTGGTATCATCGGCGCCGGACCGGGTGGTTTAGCGGCGGCTGACCGTCTTCGCCGCGCTGGTATTCAGGTCACCGTTTACGACCGCCACGACCGTGTTGGTGGATTGATGACCTACGGTATTCCCGGATTTAAGCTGGAAAAAGAAGTAGTTATGCGTCGGGTCGAGCAGCTGAAAGACTCAGGTGTTGAGTTCGTTCAAAACTGCAACGTGGGCGAAGACCTGTCGTTTGATGATATTCGCAGCAAGCATAATGCCGTCGTTATCGCGACCGGCGTTTACAAATCACGAGACCTCGGCGGGCCGGGTGCCGGTGCGAACGGCATTGTCAAAGCAATCGACTATCTGACCTGCTCGAACCGTTTGAACATGGGCGACACCGTAGCCGAATTTGACAGCGGTGAACTGAACGCATCGGGCAAAAAGGTTGTCGTCATCGGTGGTGGAGACACGGCCATGGACTGTGTGCGCACAGCCATCCGTCAGGGTGCCGAGAGCGTCAAATGTCTTTACCGTCGTGACCGTGCCAACATGCCGGGTTCGCAGCGTGAAACGCAGAACGCCGAAGAAGAAGGCGTTATTTTTGAATGGCTTGCGGCCCCAAAGGGCTTTACCGGAGATAGCAATGTTGATGGTGTGATGGTCCAGAAAATGCGCCTTGGTCAGCCGGATGCATCGGGTCGTCAATCGCCAGAAGTGATCGAAGGTGCCGACTATGTTGAGCCTGCAGACCTTGTGATCAAAGCACTGGGTTTTGAGCCGGAAGACCTGCCAACCCTTTGGGGCACCGAAGAGCTTGAAGTAACCCGCTGGGGTACGGTTTTGGCCGAATTCACCACGGGTAAAACCAAACTTGATGGCGTTTATGCGGTGGGTGACATCGTGCGTGGTGCGTCACTGGTGGTCTGGGCGATCAAGGACGGGCGTGATTGCGCGGATGCCATTCTTGAAGACTTGAACGCCGCCGCAAGCATCGCTGCCGAATAGGTGAGATTGTAGACATTTGTAACATTTGTACTGCGAAACGGTGCAAATGCCTCTTCATCCCGAAGCGGGACGGAACAACGGACAAAAGGATGGTTAATAGGACAGCAAGTCCGACCCATCCGGTTAAGGAAAGGTTACTAAGATGACCAAGTATGATGTGGAATGGGCGAGAGCCGAAGAAGCGAAACGTCAGTGGATGGCCGAAAATGGTCTCTACTCGGAAGAGGAAGAACATTCGTCTTGCGGTGTTGGCCTTGTGGTTTCAATCGACGGTAAGAAATCACGCAAAGTGGTTGAAGCCGGTATCGAGGCGCTGAAAGCGATCTGGCACCGCGGCGCGGTTGATGCCGACGGTATGACCGGTGATGGCGCTGGTATCCACGTTCAAATTCCGGCTCCGTTCTTTTACGATCAAATCCGCCGCACGGGTCACGAGCCGAAGATGGATGAATTGATCGCGGTTGGTCAGGTCTTCTTGCCGCGCTCGGATTTCGGTGCTCAGGAAACCTGCCGGACGATTGTCGAAAGCGAAGTGCTTGAGATGGGCTATGACATCTACGGCTGGCGCCATGTGCCGGTTGAAGTCAGCTGTCTTGGGGAAAAGGCTAACGCAACCCGTCCTGAGATCGAGCAGATCCTGATTTCCAACAGCAAGGGTGTCGATGAAGTCACCTTTGAACGCGAACTTTATGTGATCCGTCGCCGGATCGAAAAGGCCGCGACTGCTGCGGGCATTAACGAACTATATCTGGCATCGCTCAGCTGCCGGTCGATCATCTACAAAGGCATGATGCTGGCCGAACAGGTTGCGGTATTCTACCCCGACCTGATGGACGAACGCTTTGAATCGGCGTTCGCGCTATATCACCAGCGCTATTCGACCAATACCTTCCCACAGTGGTGGTTGGCCCAGCCGTTCCGCATGTTGGCGCACAACGGTGAAATCAACACGCTGAAGGGCAACACCAACTGGATGAAGAGCCATGAAATCCGCATGGCGTCGGCTTCGTTCGGGGATTACGCAGAAGACATCAAACCGATCATCGCAGGTGGGTCATCTGACTCTGCCGCATTGGATTCCGTGTTCGAAGTTCTTGTCCGTGCTGGCCGCAACGCGCCGATGGCGAAAACCATGTTGGTGCCGGAAAGCTGGTCCAAGCAGGCTATCGAACTGCCACAGGCGTGGCGGGACATGTATTCTTACTGCAACTCGGTGATGGAGCCTTGGGATGGTCCGGCCGCACTGGCGATGACTGATGGCCGCTGGGTGTGTGCCGGTCTTGACCGTAATGGTCTGCGTCCGATGCGCTATGTCGTAACGGGTGACGGCATGTTGATCGCGGGTTCCGAGGCCGGAATGGTTGCGATTGATGAAGCGACCGTTGTGGAAAAGGGCGCGCTTGGTCCGGGTCAGTTGCTGGCCGTGGATATGCGCGAAGGCAAGCTGTTCCACGACACCGAGATCAAGGACCAACTGGCGGCATCGCGGCCATTTGGCGAGTGGGTTGGCAAGATCAACGAACTTGATGCGTCTTTGGCGGATATTCCTGAACAAGCCATGTTCAAAGGCGAAGAACTACGCCGTCGACAAGTCGCGGCTGGCTATTCGGTCGAAGAGCTAGAGCACATCCTGTCTCCAATGGCGGAAGACGGCAAAGAAAGTCTTGCGTCGATGGGGGATGACACGCCAAGTGCTGTTTTGTCCAAGACCTATCGCCCTCTAAGCCACTTCTTCCGTCAGAATTTCTCGCAGGTGACAAACCCGCCAATCGACAGCTTGCGCGAATATCGCGTCATGTCGCTTAAGACCCGTTTTGGGAACCTTAAGAACGTGTTGGATGAAAGCAGTGCGCAGACCGAAATCCTCGTGTTGGAAAGCCCGTTTGTGGGCAACGCGCAGTGGGATGTATTGGTTGAAAGCTTCAATGCCAAGCTGGCTGAAATTGACTGTACCTTCCCTGCGAACGGCGGCCCGAATGCGCTGAAAGATGCGCTGGCCCGCGTTCGTGCTGAGGCTGAAGATGCCGTTCGTTCCGGCGCTGGGCATTTGGTGCTGACGGATCAGTACCAAGGGACCGATAAGGTCGCGATGCCGATGATCCTTGCGACGTCGGCGGTGCATTCTTGGTTGACACGCAAAGGGTTGCGGACGTTTACGTCGTTGAATGTGCGCTCGGCTGAATGTGTTGACCCGCATTATTTTGCAGTGCTGATCGGCGCTGGCGCGACGGTTGTGAACGCCTATCTGGCGGAAGATTCACTGGCGGATCGCATTGAGCGTGGCCTGTTGGACGGTTCCTTGACCGAAAACGTTGCCCGCTATCGCGAGGCTGTGGATCAGGGTCTGTTGAAGATCATGGCCAAGATGGGAATTTCGGTTATGTCGTCCTATCGCGGTGGCTTGAACTTTGAAGCCGTGGGTCTGTCCCGTGCGATGTGCAAGGAATTCTTCCCGGGCATGCTAAGCCGGATTTCGGGCATTGGTGTCACGGGTATCCAGCGCAAGGTTGAACAAGTGCATACCAAGGCATTTGGTGGCGCTGATAATGTTCTGCCAATCGGCGGGTTCTACAAGTCGCGCAAAACCGGCGAGACCCACGCATGGACTGCGCAGGCGATGCATATGATGCAGTCGGCTTGTGACAAATCTAGCTATGAGCTGTGGAAACAGTATTCGGCCAAGATGCGGTCCAACCCGCCTATCCATTTGCGTGATCTGCTGGACTTTAAACCGCTGGGCGCGCCTGTGCGGATTGAAGAAGTGGAAAGCATCACGTCGATCCGGAAACGTTTCGTGACGCCGGGTATGTCCTTGGGGGCGTTGTCGCCTGAGGCACACAAGACTTTGAATGTGGCGATGAACCGGATTGGCGCGAAATCGGACAGTGGCGAAGGCGGCGAAGATCCGGCGCACTTTGTGCCTGAACCAAACGGTGACAATCCGTCTGCGAAGATCAAACAGGTGGCCTCGGGTCGTTTTGGTGTGACGGCTGAATACCTGAACCAGTGTGAAGAGCTTGAGATCAAAGTCGCCCAAGGAGCTAAACCGGGCGAGGGTGGTCAGCTACCGGGCATGAAGGTCACCGACCTGATCGCGCGTTTGCGTCACTCGACCAAGGGTGTGACGCTGATTTCGCCGCCCCCTCACCACGATATCTATTCAATCGAAGACCTTGCGCAGCTGATCTATGACCTCAAGCAGATCAACCCGCGTTGTAAGGTGACCGTGAAATTGGTGGCGTCTTCGGGCGTTGGCACAATTGCAGCGGGTGTGGCCAAGGCCGAGGCCGATGTGATCCTGATTTCAGGGCACAATGGTGGCACGGGCGCGTCGCCTGCGACCTCGATCAAATTCGCAGGTCTGCCGTGGGAAATGGGTTTGACCGAAGCGCATCAGGTTCTGGCAATGAACAACCTGCGGGATCGCATTACGCTGCGGACCGATGGCGGTTTGCGCACAGGTCGTGACATCGTGATGGCCGCGATGCTTGGGGCCGAGGAATATGGCATCGGCACCGCAGCGCTGATTGCGATGGGTTGTATCATGGTCCGTCAGTGTCAAAGCAACACTTGCCCCGTCGGTGTCTGCACGCAGAACGAAGAGCTTCGCGGCAAATTCACTGGAAGCGCGGATAAGGTTGTCAACCTGATCACCTTCTACGCACAGGAAGTGCGCGAAGTCCTGGCCTCAATCGGTGCAAAATCTTTGGACGAAGTCATTGGCCGCGCTGATTTGCTAAGTCAGGTCAGCCGTGGGTCGGCGCATTTGGATGATCTCGATCTGAACCCATTGCTGATTACGGTCGATGGGGCAGACAAGATTGTCTACGACCGCCGCAAGCCGCGAAATGCAGTGCCCGATACTCTGGACGCGGAAATCGTGCGCGATGCAGCGCGGTTCCTTGAAGATGGCGAGAAGATGCAGCTTTCTTACGCGGTTCAAAACACTGACCGGACTGTGGGGACACGCACATCTAGCCACATCGTTCAGAACTTTGGCATGCGCAATAATCTGCAACCCGATCATCTAACGGTGAAGCTGACCGGCTCTGCGGGTCAATCGCTGGGTGCATTTGCGGCCCCGGGTCTGAAGATCGAAGTGTCGGGCGATGCGAATGACTATGTCGGCAAAGGCTTGTCGGGTGGAACAATCACCGTTCGTAAACCGATGGCGTCACCGCTGACTGCTTCGGAAAACACCATTATCGGTAACACTGTGCTTTATGGTGCAACGGATGGCTATCTGTTCGCAGCAGGTCGCGCGGGCGAGCGTTTCGGGGTCAGAAACTCGGGTGCGAAGGTTGTGATCGAAGGCTGTGGATCGAACGGGTGTGAATACATGACCGGCGGAACTGCGGTTATCCTTGGGACTATCGGGTCGAACTTCGGGGCGGGGATGACAGGCGGCATGGCCTATCTCTATGATCCGGACGGTGACGCGATGGCGAAGATCAATCCTGAATCGCTTGTGACCTGCGCGGTGTCTTCTGATCACTACGAGGCCGAGTTGAAGGGTCTGATCGAACAGCATGCAGCCGAAACCTATAGCCGCAAGGCCGCGGATATTCTGCAGCATTGGGAAAGCGAAAAGGGCAATTTCGTACAGATTTGTCCCAAAGAAATGCTGAACAAGCTGACCGAACCACTTGGGGTCGAGCCTACTGCAATTCCAGCCGAGTAAATTCGTTTAGAAGTAAGCGGTAAAGGCGCCCTGCGGGGCGCCTTTGCTTGTTTGTGGCCTTCGGCAGGATATTAGGTATTTCTGGCAAGATGAAGTTTTGATTGGTGGTCAATTGCTGGCCTATGTTAGGTTTTCGCCAAAGAGGTAGCAGTGGCACGAAAAAAGAAACCAAATCGCGGGCTATGGGCGTGGGTCCAGCGCGTGCGTCGCAGGGCGATGCGCTGGGTTTGGCGTATCTTGCTGGTATTGCTGGCGATTGTTTTTGTTCTGGTCCTGATCTTTCGGTTCGTCGATCCGCCCATGACATATCTAGCTGTAACGGAAGAACGCCGGCTGGGATCGATTTCGCAAGAATGGGTGCCGATTGAGGATATCGCGCCAGTGATGGCACGGTCGGTCGTTGCGGCTGAGGATGCGAATTTCTGTCTGCATTGGGGCTTTGACATGGGGGCGATCCGTCGGGCGGTAGAAGCGGGCGCAGATCGCGGCGCATCGACGATTTCCCAGCAGGTGGTGAAGAATGTGTACCTGTGGCCTGCACGACGATGGGAGCGAAAAGCGATTGAAGCGTTGATCACGCCTGTTGTTGAGTTGGTTTGGCCAAAGCGACGGATCATCGAGGTTTATTTAAATGTAGCCGAGTTTGGCGAAGGCGTGTTTGGCGTCGAAGCTGCGGCAAAAAAGTACTTTGGTGTGAAGGCGCGCGATCTGAATGCTGAACAGGCGGGTTTGTTGGCGGCTGTGTTGCCGAACCCTAAGGCGCGGTCGGTCAAATCCCCCACGAATTTTGTCGCTCAGCGGGCGCGCAGCATCATTGACGGGGCTGCGACGATTAAAGCAGACGGACGTGCTGCGTGTTTCGAGGATTGAAAATCATTTGCTCTGGGTGCATTGAAATGAAAATTGTCTTTGTTGGGTTTTCTGTACCATGAACCGTCTTTTCCATGTTCCGCTTTCTCCTTTCTGCCGCAAGGTGCGTCTTGTTCTGGCCGAGAAGAAGATCGAGGTTGAATTGGTTGATGAGAAATACTGGCAGCGCGATCCTGATTTTTTGCGACGTAACCCAGCGGGTAAAGTGCCGGTGCTGAAAATGGGCAGTAAGACGTTTTCGGACAGCAACGCGATTTGCGAATATCTTGAGGAGCTGCAGCCCGAGCCCGCTTTAATGCCGCGGTCGATTGAGAAGCGCTATGAAGTGCGTCGGTTGGTGGCGTGGTTTGATGACAAGTTCCACCGCGAGGTGACGTCGAACCTGCTTTATGAGCGGGTGAACAAAAAGATGATGGGGCAGGGGTATCCTGACAGTTCGGCGATCAAGGCGGGCGGGAAAAACATCAAGTTCCATCTCGATTACATGGCGTTCTTGCTTGAACAGCGATCGTGGCTGGCGGGTGATCAGATGACGATGGCGGATTTCGCGGCGGCGGCGCATTTGTCTTCGCTCGACTATATTTCCGATGTGGATTGGAACCGGTCGGCGGT
>CAYZAY010000094.1:0-9311 GCA_964476515.1 uncultured Rhodobacterales bacterium | reverse complement strand
TGGGGGTGAAGGTTCTGATCAGGAAATCCTGCGGATTGCATTCAGATAACCAGTAGCAGCTGATGAAACAGGCAAGTAATTAAGATAATTGAACAATCGTGGTTAAGTAACCCAATGTCTCGGGTTACTTGAAGCTGCGGCTTTCTTTGATCTGGTCCCAAGCCCAAACAACTTCTTGAAGCTGTTCTTCCTGTGACCGGTCGCCCCCGTTCATGTCGGGGTGAAGCACTTTGATTAGCTTCTTATAGGCTTTGCGGATTTCGGCTTTAGACCAGTGATCTTTGGCTTCCAGGATATCGATCGCACGCCGTTCAGTCGGTGGTAAACGCCGTGTCTGATCGCCGTTTGATTTGCCTGGGTTTTGCGTCGCATTCGTACCAAGTACCTGATGCGGGTCTTCAATGCCCAATCGTGCCCAAGCTTTGGCTTCGGGATCACGGAAGCTTTTGGTTTCGCGTTCCCAAACTTTGTCCTTGGACATTTGGGCGTTCATTTCAGCTTCGGTCGTGCCGTCAAAGAAGTTCCATTTCAGGTTATATTCCCGAACGTGGTCTTTGCAGAACCACAGGAAGTCATCCAGAACGTCCGGCGCACGCGGTGCGCGGAACTTTCCAGGCTCTTCACAGCCGTCTTTTTGGCAGACGCGCGTTGACGTTTCGGACGCACCAGTCATCCCCCGACGACCACGCGGATTTTTCTTCTTTGCAGAAGAAACTGACATATCAAAACCAAACGGATCGGATTTGCTCATGGATACACCTTTTCGACTCGGACTGTGCAGTCTAAGGCTATTTGCAGAAGATTGAAGGGGCTGAGTCGGAAAAATGTCAATTGAACAGGAAATGAAATCCAGACTTGAGGCCGCTTTTTCGCCTGAAGAGCTGAATATTAGAAATGACAGTCACCGTCACGCGGGGCACGCAGGCGATGACGGGTCCGGCGAGAGCCATTTTCACATCACGATCAAAGTTGATGACCTTGTTGGAAAATCCCGCGTTGCTCAGCACAGAGCTATCTACGCGGCACTCGGAAAAGATTTGACAGGCAGAATTCACGCGATTGGGATCACCATTAGCCGCTGAATGTGGCAATGGTTGCAAATTTGAATACATTCTTTATTTGAGATGTGACAGCTAATCATGCGGGACCATTGGAGTGCAAAGAACGGTTTTGCCTTTGATTGCCGAAAGCGAATTCGGTTTGGCCTCGGGCTCTCTGACGCTTCTATTATCTTTCGTTGTTAGCTTTGGTTTTGTCAAAGGTGTGATGAACTTCCTTTCGGGGCAAATGTCAGAACGATTTGGTCGTCGTCCGGTTCTGATTGCGGGTTGGATATTCGCACTGCCAATTCCGGTTATCCTTTGGCTTGCCCCGTCGTGGGGATGGATCGTTGCGGCAAATGTACTTTTAGGAATCAATCAAGGCTTTGCATGGTCGATGACCGTGACCGCAAAGCACGATATTGTACCGTCCGCTCAAAGGGGATTAGCGACCGGTATTAACGAATTTGCAGGATGTGGAGGCGTTGCCTTGGCCGGTGCACTGACGGGTTGGTTGGCCGCTGGATATGATCCTCGAATGACGCTGGTGTTGTTCAATGCGATCGTGGTGCTTGGAGGGTTGATTTCTGCAATTTTGGCTTTTGGTGAAACCAAACATTTTGCCACCAAAAGCGCAAATGGCTCAAAACCCTTGTCTGGATGGGAGGCGTTTACCCTTGTTTCCTGGAGGGACAAACGGTTCATGGCGCTTTCTCAAGCTGGTTCACTAGAGAAGTTCGTTGATGTTGCTATGTGGACTTTGGTTCCTGTTTTCCTTTACGGAAAAGGGGTCAATTTCGCCCAAATAGGTCTGATTACAGGTGTTTACGGCGGGGTATGGGGCGCCAGTCAACTTTGGACCGGTCCGCTCTCTGATCGTGTTGGCCGCAAATATCCGGCCGTGCTCGGGATGTGGTTAAGTGGGATATCTCTGCTAGGCTTTGTTTTGATGGATACGACGCAGGGGTGGATTGCTGCTGCTGCGCTGACAGGTGTAGGGATGGCTCTATTATATCCAACGTTGATCGCTGCAGTGGGAGATCTTTCAGATCCTATCTGGCGGGCGTCGAGCCTAGGAGTCTACCGGTTTTGGCGCGATTTAGGGTACGGAACGGGCGCTCTTTCGATTGGCATCATAGCCGACATAAGCGGTGCAGCAGAGTATGGCTTTTGGTTTGTCGCAATCGCTATGGTCATATCGGGTATGTGGTTGGCGGTCGGACTTAGAGATGCCTAGTCACCGGAAGATTTCCGAGCAACAAATCGCAGTCAAACTTCGATAAGAGCTTAGAGCCCAAGCTTTGCGCTTACGATCTCGTTCACCGCTTTCGGGTTTGCTTTGCCGCCGGTCGCCTTCATGACCTGACCAACGAACCAACCCGCCAATTTCGGGTTCTGCTGGGCCTTTTCGACCTGCGCAGGGTTATCCGCTATGATCTGATCAACCGCGGTTTCAATCGCGCCTGTGTCGGTCACCTGTTTCATGCCACGCGCTTCAACGATCTCGGCGGGATCACCACCTTCGGTATAGACAATCTCAAACAGGTCTTTCGCGATCTTGCCCGAGATGTCGCCCTTTTTGATTAGCTTGATGATACCGGCCAACTGGCTTGGGTTCACCGGGCTATCATTGATGTCGTGATCTTCTTTCTTCAAGCGACCAAACAGTTCGTTGATCACCCAGTTGGCTGCTAGCTTGCCGTCTTGTGCTTCAGTCACAACATTCTCGAAATATGCAGCGCTTTCGACCTCTGCTGTAAGAACGCTAGCGTCGTATTCGGATAGACCGAAGTCATTGACAAAACGTGCTTTTTTTGCATCTGGAAGCTCGGGCAGGGTGGCTGCGATGCCATCGACCCATTCCTGCTCGATCTCCAACGGCAGCAGGTCAGGATCGGGGAAATAGCGATAGTCATGCGCTTCTTCTTTTGAGCGCATCGAACGGGTTTCGCCTTTGTCAGGATCGTAAAGGCGAGTTTCCTGAATGACTGGTTCACCAGCTTCGTGCAACGCAATCTGACGGCGGGCTTCAACGTCGATGGCCTGTTGGATAAAGCGCATCGAGTTCATGTTCTTGATTTCGCAGCGCGTGCGGAGATGGGAAAAGTCTCCGGTTTCGCGGAATTTTTCATAGTCACCGGGCAAACAGACCGACACGTTGACGTCGGCGCGCATGTTACCATTCTGCATGTTGCCATCGCAGGTGCCAAGATAGCGCATGATTTGACGAAGCTTGCCAACATAAGCCGCGGCTTCTTCGGGCCCGCGAATGTCGGGCTGGCTGACGATTTCCATCAAACAAACGCCTGTGCGGTTCAGGTCAACGAATGACATATGCGGATCCATGTCGTGGATCGACTTGCCTGCGTCCTGCTCCATGTGGATGCGTTCGATACGAACTTTGCGGGCAACGCCCGGCGCCATATCAACGATGACTTCACCTTCTCCAACAATCGGGTGGTAAAGCTGTGAAATCTGATAGCCCTGCGGAAGGTCAGGGTAAAAGTAGTTCTTTCGGTCAAACGCGCTGACGAGGTTTATTTCGGCTTTCAGGCCAAGGCCGGTGCGAACCGCCTGTTCAACAGCAAATTCGTTGATGACCGGCAACATGCCTGGCATCGCGCTGTCAACGAACGACACGTTTGAGTTCGGTTCAGAACCAAATTGGGTGGATGCGCCCGAGAATAGCTTGGCGTTTGAGCTGACCTGAGCATGCACCTCAAGACCAATGACCAGTTCCCAATCGTACTTGGCACCGGCGATGGTTTTGATTTTCGGAGACTCGTAGGTCAGATCCAGCATTTCGCAATCCTCTTGCATTTCCGCCATGCCTTCTAGGGCAGGCGGAAAATAGGAGCAAGAGCCGAGAGATCAGGCGGTGCAGATATCCACGCCGTCTTTTGTAAAGAGAATGCGGTTTCCGCGCAGTAATTCGCGTTCGAACGCACGGCTGATCAAACCAAAGGCTTCTTCCAGCCCAGCCTGATTCTGGCGCCATGCTTTCGCAGGCGGGGCATCAGCGTCGTGGCCGCCATGGGATTTGGCCCAAATGCTTGGGTGAATTTCACGCATGTATTTGCGTGTAAAATCCGGTGCGGCGGCAATCAGAGCACGGCGATTGTGATACGCGCGCTTTGAGCCGGACACCAGCGGACCTTGCGGTGCAATCGAAACCGACAGAAATGCTACGATTTTGTTCACGCAGCTTTGATCGCTTTGCGCTGAGACATAGTCGTGCAAACCCTGAAGGAAATGCGCAACGTCCACAAACGCAAGGGCTTCGGGGTCTTCAATGATCGCATCCATATAAGTCAGCGCATAAGCGGCCGTTCCCCAATATTCGGAAGATTGGCCAAAGGACCGACGTGCCCGATCTTCAAGAAATTCGTAGCTGCCGTACCAGCGTGGCAACAGATGTTTGCCGAAATCGCGGTATGAACGCGCAAATTCTGGAGCGAAATCTATCAGACCTTCGTAGTAATTTATGGCGGGTTGTACAGCATCCGGTTGTCCAGCCAATGTTCGGCATCGGGCGGCGGCAAGCGCGGGGGAATTCAGCTCTTTGGCGTCGAACTGTTCAAGGATCGACGTCGCACGACGGAAGTGACGTGCGAATTTTTTCCAATCAGAAGCGGGGACTTCATCGGCCCAGCCCTGTCCACGCCAAACGGACCCAAGATCCATATGCGCATGAGCAACCACCAAAGCGACACCATAATCGTCAGCATGGTCGATCAGAACCTGATCAAGCATTTCGATGCCTTGCGTCGCTGTATCGAGACCTTTTTCGCTGTTGGGGAGCAATCCAAGAGCGATAGTATCCGTCAGATCTTTACGCGCACCAGCCGCAAGTACGCTGGCCTTTGGCGTACCTCCGCGGGTCATTGTGCGTTCCTGATCGTATTGGCGGATTAGCTCGCCCAGATTGTCCCAATCATCCTGACGGGCCAGAAGAAAGGCAGTTTTATGGAGCTGCTCTTTTTCCGCACAGTCCCGTGATTCTTCGGGAATCGGAATTGATACCTGCTGGCGAATATCCAGAAGCGAAAAGCCTGTAATATCGTCGGTTGAAGGGACTTGTTCCTTGACTGCTCGCGGCCCCATCGCACGCCTGACGGCTTCCAATAGGTTTTTAGTGTGTGACGGCGAACTTGTAATAAAGGCCATGGTCTGCTCCGAAGGTTTTGATTTCCTCAAAACTGCTTGGGAACTGGGGCCAAAAGTAGGCATGCAATAGGAGTTTTAACGGTTCTTTTGAGCCGCACCCTACCCCCTTCTAGCTACAATTAGACCTAAAGTAGAGAAATCGGGTTTTTGCGGAAGGGAATACCTGCCTCAGGTAGGATTTCTTCGAGATGTTTTAGCGGTGGTGTCGCTGGCTGGGCGACCCTGATTTTTCTACCATTTTCAAGTCCGATGGTCAGTTTAACCGACCTGTCCATTCGCAAATCAATCTTGAACAGCTTTATGTCGGTCCGTGGAATGGATGCCGAAGTTTTGCCATGAAACCACGATACTTCCTGATCATTGATCGTCATTCCAGATCGAACGTCGCTTAGCATGTCCCAAAACGCCGGAAGCGAAAAAATAAACACAATGCCGACGATCCATTGGCTTAGGCTAAGGAAAACCAGTCCGATCGCCAGAAGCGCGTAGATCACTGCCAAAACGATTGCTGTGATCATAGAGCGACCACGGCGTTCATATGTATAGGGTTCGGTCATCCCAGTATTCTACCGACCATTTCGGCTGTATCGCGTGACAGGTCTTTTGTTGATGCAATGCGCTGCAGCTCGGACCGGATGAGAGATTGACGGTTACCGTCAAAACGACGCCAAGTTTCAAACGCCGAACACATGCGCGCTGTAGTTTGCGGGTTGGCGGCGTCGAGCTTGATCAACCAGTCAGCCATCATTTTGTAGCTGTTCCCGCTTTCGTGGTGGAAGCCGGCAGTATTCATAGCAAGACTCCCTAAGACTGCACGGAAGCAGTTGGGGTTGAGGTAGTTGAAATCCGCGTGCTCGGTCAGTCTGTGCGTTATTTCAGCGGCGCTTGACGGGGCGGCGTGGGCAATTTGCATGCCAAACCATTTGTCGACCACAAGCCGTTCGTGTTTCCATTGCTCGTAGAACGCAGCAACCGCGCTCGCGCCTGCGTCTGCACTGATAAGTTCCCCAAGTGCGGACAGTTGCTGGGTCATATTGTCAGCCGACGCGTATTGCTGTCGGGCTGCTGCACCACCATCCAGACGTGTCAGAAGCGATAGAACCGCATTGGCCAGATCGCGCTTTGCTGATTGCTCAGCGTCAGGGCGATAGGCTTCTTCCACTTGGTTTTCGGCATAGAGACGGGGCAGAAGATCCTGCATGCGTTCGGCTATAGCCTGTTTCATTGTTTCGTGTGCGTTCCAGATCGCGGTTGGATCGGGTGTTTCGCCCGCTTCGAATAGGGCCAAGGCAATCTCGTCCTGCGAAGGAAGCCGGAAAGCCAGCGCCCTGAATGCCGGATCAAGGGTGTCGTCACGCGACAGCATATATAGTGAATCAAGATATGCGCTGTCTGGGGCATCGCCATTGCGCACCATGCGTAACAGGTTGTCCTTTGCCAGATCGCGCCCTGCTTCCCATTTGTTGAACGGGTCTGTGTCGTGGGCCAGCAAGAACGCGCGTTCCTGATTAGACACGTCCCTTTGCAGGATCACAGGGGCCGAAAAGCCGCGAAGAATTGACGGGATCGGCTTTGATGACAGCCCTTCGAACGTGAAGCTTTGTTCGGCCTGCGTCATCTCTAGAACCCGAGTGGGAAGAACTTCGTTGCCATTCTGGCCCAGCAAACCAACCGAAATCGGAATTACCTTTGGGTCTTTGGTATCCTGTCCCGATGTTGGGGGTATTTCCTGTTTAAACGTCAACGTCAGCGTGCCGTCATCAAAGCTTTCGTCAACGGACAAGCGCGGGGTGCCCGCTTGCGAATACCAGTTCTTGAACTGGCCTAAATCGCGACCCGTCGTGTCTTCGAAAACGGTCAACCAGTCTTCAATCGTACAGGCTTGGCCATCGTGGCGATCAAAATAGAGATCTAGCGCCTTGGAATAATCATCGTCCCCCACAAGGGATTTCAGCATGCCGATTACCTCGGCCCCTTTTTCATAGACCGTGGCGGTGTAGAAATTGTTGATCTCTTGAAAGCTCTCGGGCCGGACCGGATGGGCAAGGGGGCCGTTATCTTCTCGGAACTGGCGACCACGCAATGCCATCACATCTGTTATGCGTTTGACCGGTTCGCTACGCATGTCCGCCGTGAATTGCTGATCACGATATACCGTCAGACCTTCTTTTAGGCATAGCTGGAACCAATCGCGGCATGTGATGCGGTTTCCCGTCCAATTATGGAAATACTCGTGCGCGATGATTCCTTCGATCCGCTCAAAGTTGGAATCCGTCGAGGTTTCAGGTGACGCGAGGACACAGGAAGAGTTGAAAATGTTCAGTCCCTTGTTTTCCATCGCGCCCATGTTGAAGTCATCAACAGCGACGATATTGAAAACATCCAGATCATATTCGCGGCCATAAACGTCTTCGTCCCACTTCATGGACCGCTTGAGCGCCTCCATTCCGAAATCGCACTTATCTTCGTCGCCTTCACGCACATATATGTTCAGCTCGACTTTATTACCCGAAGCCGTCGTAAAGCTGTCCGGATGCGCAATCAGGTCTCCCGCCACTAATGCAAAGAGGTATGCTGGTTTTGGCCAAGGGTCTTGCCATTCTGCAAAGCCTTCGCCCGCCGCACCGGGATTTCCGTTAGACAACAGAACCGGCAGATCGCTTTCGACGCGCACCGTGAATGGCGCCATGACGTCGGGCCGATCAGGGTAGTAGGTGATCTTACGAAACCCTTCCGCTTCGCACTGACTGCAGTACATCCCGTTCGACATATATAGCCCGTCAAGCGATGTGTTTGCAGCGGGGTCGATTTCGACTTCGGCCTCAAACGTGAAAGCACCCTTTGGAACCTGACAGGTCAGCCCGATTTCTGTAACATCTGGGCTGATAACCTGACCATCAATTTTTGCCCAAATCAGCTTTAGTTTTTCACCATGCAAGAACAATGGCTCCGACACACTTGCGTCCTTCGGTGAAAAGCGAATTCGGCTGATGACCCTTGTTGCGCTGGGGGCAAGCTTAAAGACAAGATCGACGTCCTGAACATCCCATGCGAAGGGGCGGTAATCCGCCAAATAGAAGGTTTCTGGTGCGGCGTCTTTCATCTCGGCTCCCAATAGCAAACTCGACGCAACCTATCACCGAAAAACAAGGCTTCAAGGGGCGGCGCATCGACGTCAACTGGCGCGCTTGGATTTAGCGGCAATTCTGAGCCCGTTTAACGTCACACTATTTTTCGGGAGAGCCTTATGACCGAACGCCAGGAACGATGCGGACTTCAAGTCGCAAGCGAGCTAGTCGACTTTATCGAAAATGATGCTCTGGACGGGCTTGAAATTACGGCCGATCAGTTTTGGGCCGGATTGTCCGACCTCGCCCATGAGTTGGGACCGAAAAACGCTGATCTTCTGGCCAAACGCGAGTCTTTGTAGCAGCAGATCGACGATTGGCATGTAACCCACCGCGACCACCCCCATGATCATGCAGCCTATAAGTCTTTCCTGGAAGATATTGGCTACCTTTTGAACGAAGGCGATGATTTTGAGATCGATACAACGAATGTCGATCCGGAAATTGCGTCTGTCCCGGGTCCGCAGTTGGTCGTGCCGATCACAAACGCCCGCTACGCCCTTAACGCTGCAAATGCGCGGTGGGGCAGCCTTTATGATTGTTTCTACGGCACGGATTCCATGGGTAGCATACCCCCAACGGGCGGTTTCGAGCGCGGACGAGGCGCAAGAGTCGTAGCCCGTTCCCGTGTGTTTCTTGACGAAGCATTCCCCATCGAAGGCACCAGTCACACCGATGTGCGCCGCTATTATGTCAACAACGGGCAACTGTTGATCGACGACAAGCCTTTGGTCGAACCATCGAAATTTGTTGGATACACCGGCAATCCCAAAGCGCCGGACACCGTAATACTGGTTAACAACGGTCTGCATGTGGAACTGGTGTTTGATCGTGCCCACTCAGTAGCAACAATGATAATTTTTTGTTTACTATCAATCATTTACCACCTTGCAATAGTTTGTGTGTAAGTAATGTGTAACTCGGCTTTGTTGCACAAATACCGTTCAGGGATTCATCTCACGAATCCAGCATGATA
>CAYZAY010000093.1:0-9421 GCA_964476515.1 uncultured Rhodobacterales bacterium | reverse complement strand
GCTTCGCTTCCATTGCATAGCGGTTGATTGAGTATTCGAACTTTTCGGGCGCGTAGAAATAGAAATGGCCGAAACCACCTCCAAGATATGCCGCTGCGCCTACTTGCCAGAATAGCCAGTTCATCATCTCGACCCGCTGGGCAGGATCAGACGGGATGAAGGCGTTAAACTTCTCGGCCAAATAAAGCAGGATTGATCCACTTTCGAACACGCGCGTCGGTGGGGTTGTTGAATGATCCATCAACGCCGGGATTTTGGAGTTTGGATTTATCTTTACAAAACCTGACCCGAACTGATCGCCGTCTCCGATCCGGATGATCCACGAGTCATATTCTGCGTCATGACCGGCTGCCAAAAGTTCTTCCAACATGATGCCGACTTTGACACCGTTGGGAGTGCCCTCAGAATATAGCTGAAACGGATGCTCTCCGACTTCCAGCTCTTCCTCAAACTGCGCACCGGCGGTCGGGCGGTTTTGCCCAGCCCACGCGCCACCGTTTTCTTTGTCCCAAGCCCAGACTTTTGCCGGTGTGTATACATCAGTCATATTCGTAATCCAATATGTTTAATCGTTGCCAACAAGAGATAGGCAGATTGCCGGAAAGTAAAAGGGTTATTCCGTCACGTTAATTTGAAGTCTTAGCGCTCGTTCGGTTTCAAGTGTTTGATCCGATCAGCATGGGCTTGAATATTCTCCAAGGAATACGGCGAATGGACCCGCGTTGTGCTGGCTGGATGATACCCAAGGCCCAGCTTCTTATCAGACCTCCACGCCGTCTTTGGTCGGATCGGGCGGGGCACAAAGTTGCCACCGCATGTTGGGCAAACATCGTGCAGCACATTTTCAACACAGTCCGCACAATAGGTGCACTCATACGTACATATCCTTGCCTCGGCGCTTTCTGGCGGAAGGTCTTTGTCGCACAGCTCGCAGTTAGGTTTCAGTTCAAGCATGATGACCTCCTTTTGAAGCTGATCCTAAAAAGAAACCCCCGAAGGGCAAGCCTTCGGGGGTTCTATTCTTATAAAGCATTCAAAGCTTGGGGTGCTTAGAGCATCCCTTCGCGCTGAAGTTTTTTGCGTGCCAGCTTACGCTGACGGCGAATCGCTTCTGCCTTTTCACGCGCTTTCTTCTCGGATGGTTTCTCGAAATGTTGCTTAAGCTTCATTTCACGAAAAACACCCTCACGCTGGAGCTTTTTCTTCAGGGCACGAAGCGCCTGATCGACATTGTTGTCACGAACACTAACCTGCATGTGGTTTTCACCACCTTTCTAAGTTGAATTTGCAAGGATTTGCAGGAAGCCGCCATATAGCAACTGGCCTGGATTTTGTCTAGGGTGCCCAAAACCCTGAATCAGAGCCGCACATGACACCGAAACCTGACCCGAGATCCCGTATTCTAGACGCCGCGCTTGATCATGTGGCGTTCGATAGTTGGTCAGATGAAACCCTGCGTATGGCGGCGGACGATTGCGATTTGCCACTGGCCGAAGCCAAGGCGCTGTTTCCGCGTGGCGCGGTTGATTTGGCGCTGGCGTATCACCGCGCGGGCGACGCCGAGATGGTGCAACGCATGTCCGACACGGATCAGACCGAAATGCGCTACAGCGACCGCGTTGCGTTGGCGATCCGGACCCGATTGGAACTGGCAGATAAAGAAGCGGTTCGCCGTGGGTCGACGCTGTTTTCGCTACCGCAAAATGCGGGCGACGGGGCTAAAGCTATTTGGGAAACCGCGGATGCGGTCTGGAACAGCCTTGGCGATAGTTCGCGCGATGTGAACTGGTACACCAAACGCATGACGCTTTCGGCGGTCTACAGTTCGGTCGTGCTTTTTTGGCTGGGCGACACCAGCGAAGATAACGCGGCAACGTGGGAATTCCTCGACCGTCGGATCGGCAACGTCATGCAGTTTGAAAAAACCAAAGCACAGCTTCGGCAGAACCCTTTGGTGAAAAGCTTCATGCAAGGTCCGGGGAAGATATTGGACAAGATCACCGCCCCGGGGTCCGGAGCGCCCCAAGGATTTCCCGGCCACTGGTCGGACAAAAAGTAGACAGGATAAAAACATGGCAGACATGATGCGCGCAGTCGAAATCACTCAACCCGGCGGACCCGAGGTTCTGGCCCTTTGCGAACGCCCCGTACCCGTCGCAGGACCGGGCGAGGTTCTGATCAAGGTCGCCTATGCGGGGGTGAACCGCCCCGATGCACTGCAGCGCGCAGGCGCATATGCACCCCCACCCACCGCATCCGATTTGCCCGGTCTGGAAGCGTCAGGCGAAGTTGTCGCCGTTGGCGAAGGCATCGGTTGGCCTGCTGTCGGCGATCAGGTCTGCGCCCTGTTGCCGGGTGGCGGATATGCTGAGTATGTGACCACCCCAGCGGCCCATTGCCTACCTGTCCCCCAAGGGATGGGTATGAAAGAAGCGGCGTGTCTGCCTGAAACCTTCTTTACCGTCTGGTCCAACGTCTTCATGCGCGGCCGCCTTAAAGCGGGTGAAAAATTCCTCGTCCATGGCGGGTCCAGCGGAATTGGCACGACGGCCATCCAACTGGCGCATCACTTTGGTGCGCGCGTGTTCACCACCGCCGGATCGGATGACAAATGTAAGGTCTGCACCGATCTGGGCGCAGATCGGGCGATCAACTATCGCGATGAAGATTATGTTGCCATCGCCAAAGCCGAAGGCGGCATGGACCTGATCCTCGACATGGTTGGGGGCGACTACATCAACCGCAACATCCGCAGCCTCGCGCTGGAAGGGCGGATGGTCCACATCGCTTTTCTTTCAGGCCCAAAGGCCGAGGTGAATTTCGCGCAGATCATGGCGCGACGTTTAACCGTGACGGGCAGCACATTGCGCCCGCAAAGCGATCTGGCAAAGGCGCGTATTGCTGAGCAATTGCGCGATCAAGTCTGGCCTCTGCTTGACGCTGGTCGCGTCGGTCCGGTGATGGATTCCGAGTTCCCGCTGGACGATGCCGCAGCATCACATACCCGAATCGAAAGCAGCGGTCATATCGGCAAGATCGTCCTGAAAGTCGCGTAGCGACTCACTGTCGAATTTGAGTATTTGGCCAAAGAAAAAGCCGGATTTTGGAAATTCGTTAATATGCGGTTAATCTGGCCTCAGCGAGCAGGGCGCTTTGAAAGTTGTGCCCGATGCAGAACTGTTGCGCCTTGGTTTTGGGAGGACAGTCATGAAGCTCAAATTAGCAGCCAGCGCCGCAGCAATAGCTTTGGCGGCAACATCAGTATCAGCGCAATCTTTGGTTCAATGGGGAACTGCAGGCGGTTGGGACGTATTGATCGACCCGTCGCTTGGATACGGGTGTCTGATACAGGCAGAATATATGGACGGATCGCTTGTCCGGATCGGTTTGGACCGGATTGCGGGCATGGGATATGTCACTGCGTTCAATATGAACTGGGGTGATATTGAAGCTGGTGCCCAATATGACATCGCCTTTGGGCTGGATAACGAGCTTTATGAAGGCATCGCCACCGGTATTTGGCTGAACGGTGTCCCCGGAGCAGACATCTATTTCGACAACGCAGATTTCCTTTGGGACATCGCCAAGAAATACACGATGACGCTTTATAGTTCGGGGGGCGAGGTTATGGCGATTGATCTTGACGGCACATACATCGGGCTTGAAGCTGTGGTCATGTGTCAGGAAGAGATGGGCTGATGCACGGATTGGGTGCGCAACAGATGCGCACCCTGACGGCCCGCATTTTTTGATCTTTCCCTTTTTGGACTCGTCCGGTATACGCGCCCTAAGTTCCCCGACAACGTGAACCCGACCGAATGAGGTCAGCCCTAGCCGGGCAGCGGGGAAGATGTGTTTTAGGAGACGTGACGATGGCAAAACTTTTGCACCCGAAAGCGACCGCAGTTTGGCTTGTGGACAACACCACAATGTCATTCAAGCAGATCGCAGATTTTGTAGGCATGCACGAGCTTGAGATTCAGGGCATTGCGGATGGCGATGTTGCTACAGGCGTAAAAGGCTTTGATCCGATTGCTAACAATCAGCTCGAACAGTCGGAAATCGACTCGGCCGAGAACAACCCTCTGCACAAGCTGAAGCTCAAGCCGAACTCGGCAGCCGCTGGTGAAGAAAAACGTCGCGGCCCGCGTTACACTCCTTTGTCGAAACGTCAGGACCGTCCGGCATCGATCCTTTGGTTGGTGAAGTTCCACCCAGAGCTTACCGATGGTCAGGTTTCAAAGCTGGTTGGCACGACCAAGCCAACCATTCAGGCGATCCGCGAACGCACCCACTGGAACATCTCGAACATCCAGCCGATTGATCCGGTTGCACTGGGTCTGTGTAAGCAGTCCGAGCTGGACGAAGCTGTACAAAAAGCAAACGCCAAGAAAGTTGCCGAAGGTGGCGTGATGAGCGACGACGAGCGTCGTAAGCTGGTGTCGACCGAACAGAGCCTTGAAATGGATATCGAGCCGAAAATGCCGACCGCCATTGAAGGTCTGGAAAGCTTCACCCTGTCGACCGACGTCGAGGAGAAGAAAGAGGAGAAGATTATCGACGCAGATAGCTTCTTCAATCTGCCTGGCGATAGCGACGAAGATGACGACGAATAAGCGTCACAATATTTGACATTCCTGATGGCCCGGACAATCTGTTCGGGCCATTTTCGTTTCGGAGAGACATTATGCGATTAGCCATCATTGGGCGTGGATTGATCGGATCAGCAGCTGCACGACATTTGTCGGCGGCGGGGTTTGACGTAACCCTAATCGGCCCGTCCGAGCCGTCTGTTTTCGAAAATCACGATGGTGTCTTTGGCAGTCACTATGACGAAGGCCGCATAACCCGTGGTCTCGACCCCTATCCGTTTTGGAGTAAGGTTAGCCGCGCAAGCATCGCACGCTATCGCGCGATCGAAGCGCAGTCTGGTGTCGGTTTTTACCGCGAGGTCGGAATTTTGATGACCGGCCCGTTCGGATCAAAACCGATATCCGATGTCATAGACATCGCCGAAACAGCGGCCATCGACTTTGAGAAGCGTGATCAGGCTGGATTGAAACAGAAGTTCCCCTATTTCGCATTCGGGGATGATGTGTTGGGTGCTTTTGAGCCAAAGAACGCCGGCTATATCAGCCCCCGCAAACTGGTTCACGCACAGACGATTTGCGCTACGCAAAACGGGGCGACCATGGTCGATGCCATTGCGCTTGGGTTGGACGAGGTTGGCGATCAGGTCGTCGTTCATACAAGTGCCGGAGACATGTCGTTCGACCGTGTTCTGGTGGCCACCGGCGGGTTTACAGAAATGCTGCTGGGGCAGAAATCGCCTTTGACGCCATATGCCCGCACTGTCGCACTATTCCGGATCGACGAAGCCGAGGCCCAACGGTTGGCTGGAATGCCATCGCACATTGATCTGTTGCCTACGGGCGAAGACCCCTATCTGTTACCGCCAATTCTGTATCCGGACGGTCAGATTTATATAAAGCTGGGCGGCGATCCCGACGACATTCCCCTAACTACGACAAATGATGTTTGTGACTGGTTCCGTTCCGGCGGATCCAAGGACGTTGGCACAAGCCTTGAAGCGCAGATACATCAGAAAATCCCTGGCCTCGATATTCAAGAACGGGTGATCAAGCCCTGCGTGACGACCTATACACCTGACAATCATCCCGACATTCGGGCGCTAACGGATCGAATTGTCGTCGCTGCTGGCGGATGTGGGCGGGCGGCAAAAAACAGTGACGAGCTAGGGCGACTAGGTGGAGAGCTTCTGGCAGGGCAAAGCATCAGCTAGGGGCTGACGCTTATCGGGTCTCTAAGTCATACCGGTCGGCAAAGGTAATGCAGCTCACGTCATCGCGACCGCAATTGGTTTTGATAAACGCTTTAAGCGCCCACCAGTATTGACCACGACTCCAACGAGAGAAGTGGTGACCAATCTGGATCGGCGCGTTACCCAGATCCTGTGCGATCCGTAGGTGGTTGTTGTAGGCCGCCAACATATTGGCGCCAGCACCTTCTACACGACCCTCGTCGAGAACAAAGAAATTGTAGTCCATGGTGATTGTCCGCCCCCGTCCAGTGGAAAGCGAATGAAGCGGATAAATCAGCACATTGCTTTCCTGATACGCGGCGAGTGGATCAAGCTTCAGAACCTTAGACGTGTCGTATTTGTAGCCTGCCTTATACAGCGCTTCGTACATGGCCGGATTATGTGCCAACAGGGGTGCGCGAAAGCCGATGACGCTGTCGGCAAGCCTGCGCCATTCAGACGGGTTCGGGTCTTCGATATCGTTAAGCGCATAAGCTTGTCTCAGGAACGTGTCGAACTGTGAAAGCTCGGCAGCCCATTCTTCGGTACTAAAGGTGGTTCCGTCCCAATGCCCGTTTGCATGACCCGCGATTTCATGTCCCTCGCGGTACGCGCGGCGCAACATGTTGAGACGCTGCTCAACCTCTTCCTTCGTGCCGCCAAACCCAACATCCGAACGGCCGGGCCTACGCCGTGGCGGATCATAAAGCGTGGCGAGGTCATCATTCAGAAGATGGGTGCCGACGACGAAGAAAGTGAACTTCACATCGTGCGTAAGGGCAAAGTCGAGCGTCTGTTGCCAAACGGGCAGGCTGCTACTGCCATCGAAAGCGATATGAACGACTTGTCCAGGTAGGCGGGATCGGTCGACAACAATCTGAGAGACGTTGCTTTGCGGTGAAACAGGTGCGGGCAACGTGGACGGAGGCGGCGTCGGTTCATAGTCGTCTTCGCAGGCCGCCAGAGACAGGACCGATCCGATTATTGCTAGTATGTGGAGAAACCGAAACACACGTTACGCTAACTAGCTCTTACAGTCGTTTGCGTGCGTACAAGGCTGCGGTGATTGTCCCGTCATCGAGATAATCCAGTTCTCCGCCAATTGGAACGCCCTGTGCAAGAGACGTAAGCGTCACGAGATCTTCGATCTGGTCGGCGATGTAATGGGCCGTCGTCTGCCCATCGACAGTCGCGTTGAGCGCAAGGATGACCTCGGAAATTGCTTCCGCTTCCAGCCGGTTTACCAACTGCGGGATGCGCAGATCGTCAGGTCCAACCGCATCAAGCGCAGACAGCGTGCCGCCAAGAACATGGTAGCGACCCTTGAACACGCCAGCCCGTTCCATCGCCCAAAGATCGGCGACGTCTTCCACGACACAAAGCTCTCCGTTGGCGCGCTTTTCCGAAGTGCAGATTTCACAGACATCCGTGGTGCCGACGTTGCCGCAGTTCAGACATTCGCGCGCGGTTACGGCGACTGCCTGCATCATATCCGCAAGCGGTGTCAGCAGCAGATCGCGTTTGCGGATCAGGTGCAAAACCGCGCGACGGGCCGAGCGGGGACCGAGGCCGGGAAGTTTGGCCATCAGTTCGATCAGGTGGTCTATGTCGCGGGTTGAATTCATTTGGTTTTAAGCGGGGCGAGGGGCCAGCCCCTCGCGCTCCCCGGAGGTATTTGTGGAAAGATGAAGTTAGAACGGCAGTTTCATGTCGGCGGGCAGACCCATGCCTTCGGTGAGTTTAGCCATTTCGGACTGGCTTTTTTCAGCGGCTTTGGCTTGGGCGTCTTTGATGGCAGCAAGGATCAGGTCTTCGACCACTTCCTTTTCGTCAGGGTGGAAGATCGATGGATTGATGTCGAGAGCGGTCAGTTCGCCTTTGGCTGTTGCGGTGGCCTGCACAAGACCCGCGCCGCTTTCGCCTGTTACGGTGATGCTGTTCAACTCTTCCTGCATCTCAGCCATTTTGGTCTGCATTTCCTGAGCTTTTTTCATCATGCCGGCCATATCGCCAAGCTGCCCCAAACCTTTAAGCATTTGTCGTCTCCTGTAATCTTGTCGCGTGTTTCGCGGTTGAAGAACATATCGCAGTCCGCGGGGCGTGTTACAAGGGTTAGGAGGAAGTTCGCGCGGCGGCTCGGATTGTGGTTGCGCTAAGCAACACGCAGATTGCTGCTATCAGTGTTTGAGTAGCGAAAAGTGAGCCCATGCAGCCCTCGGAGATTGCCGAAATTTGAATCTCACCGCTACCGAAGTGCAGAAGGAGTGCGGCCCCTATCCAAATCAGGACCAATACAAAGGATAAAGCACGTACTCGTACGATCAATGCAGCGAATGTCAGAAGCACTAAAATGAGGGCTGGGAGAGTGCTAAAAGCATACAGTGCTTCACCAATTGACGAAACTCGGGTTCCGGGTGCCCACTCGGGACGTATTTTGTCACAGACCTCTGCATAAGCAAGGTGCGGGAGGGAGCAAGCGGTGGCGGTGACCGCGGTTACTCTTCCTCGAAGGGATCCCATTCGTCTTCGACCTCTTGTAGGGCTTCGGTCTGAGCTTCGGCTTCGATCTCCTTGGTCGACTTGATCTTGGTGATCTTGGCCTTGGGGAAAGCGGTCATCACCGCTTGCACCAGCGGATGTTTCTGGGCCTCGGCGGCAATGGCCAAATCAGCCGCGTCGCGCTTTTCGGCAATGGTGTCTGCACCGCCATCGTTGACCAAGGTCACGGCCCAGCGTGCGCCGGTCCATGCTTGCAGTTTTGTGCCAAGCCGATGGGCAAGGTCCTGCGGCGCGTTGTGCGAAGGGACGAATTCGATCCGGCCCGGTTGGTAATTGGCTAATTTCACCCCGCCTTCTACGTCGATCAACAGCTTGGCGTCGCGGTGGTGGCGGATCAGTTCCACCACATGTTCGAACGTCGGATATTGCGACAGAACCGCGACCGTTTCCTGTGCCAAAGCAGCGGTTGGTGCGCCGTGGGTCGGGCCGCTTGGGGCCATCGTGCTACCCATCGCCGTTGCGCCGCCACCCTGAGGGGCAGGGGCAGAACGACCGCCTCCGCTAGGGGGTGGGCCGGGTGGTGTGGGTTGCGCTTGCAGCTTGCGGATCAATTCGTCGGGTGAAGGCAGGTCAGCCACATGGGTCAGCCGGATCACGGCCATTTCAGCGGCCATCATGGCGTTGGGCGAAGACGAAACCTCATCAAGTGCTTTCAGCAGCATTTGCCACATCCGCGTCAGGGACCGCATTGGCAATGTATCTGCCATAGCTTGCCCACGGGCGCGTTCATCGGGGTTAACGGTTGGGTCTTCGGCGGCTTCGGGCGTGATTTTCACCACGCTGATCCAATGGGTGACTTCGGCCAGATCGCGCAGCACCGCCAGCGGGTCAGCCCCGTCGGCGTATTGCGATGAAAGCTCGTTCAAGGCAGCCGAGGCATCCCCCTTTATCACCATATCAAACAGGTCGAGAACACGGCCCCGATCCGCCAACCCAAGCATCGCACGAACCTGATCAGCTGAGGTTTCGCCTGCGCCGTGGCTGATCGCCTGATCAAGAAGCGATTGCGCATCGCGGGCCGAGCCTTCGGCGGCGCGAGTG
>CAYZAY010000092.1:0-9424 GCA_964476515.1 uncultured Rhodobacterales bacterium | reverse complement strand
CAAGGGTTTCGTTCAGGTAATCCGCCAGACCACCGGGGAAGTGAAAGGTCGCCTCGATTGGGGTTTCTTTGTCGTCGATGGCGGATTTCCAACGGATTTCGACACCGCTGAACAGATAGGCTTTGGAGCGGATGGATTTAAACAATCGCGCCGGTTTGAATTTGTGGTGGCCGAAAATCTCGGCATCGGGGTGAAAGTTCACCGTGGTGCCGCGCCGGTTCGGGGCCGACCCGATTTTCGCAACTTGTCCCTGCGGGATGCCACGGGAAAAGCTTTGTTCATAAAGCTCTTTGTTGCGGGCAACCTGAACGACCATGCGATCCGATAACGCGTTCACGACCGAGGCCCCTACCCCATGCAAACCGCCCGAGGTCTGGTAAGCTTTACCGCTGAACTTACCACCCGCGTGCAACGTACAAAGGATGACCTCTAGCGCGGATTTGTCAGGGAACTTGGGGTGCGGATCAATCGGGATGCCACGGCCGTTGTCGCGAACGGTCAGGCTGTAGTCTTCGTGCAGCTCAACCTCGATCCGGTTGGCGTGACCGGCCACGGCTTCGTCCATCGAGTTATCAAGGATTTCCGCCACCATATGGTGCAACGCGCGTTCATCGGTGCCGCCGATATACATACCGGGGCGTTTGCGGACGGGCTCCAGCCCCTCCAGCACTTCGATAGAGGACGCGTCGTAAGATTGCTCGCTAGCAGTGGCGAGAAGATCGTTGGCCATGGATTACCGCTCAGGCTTATTGTTTTGCTTGAGCGGTATTAGACCACGGGCGGGTGACAGGCGCAAAGGGATTTGGCGCGTATCACCGCTATATTTAGCGTTTCTCCATCACCTTCGCCCCGAGATGGGCCAATGGGATGTATTGCAGCAAGCCGATGATCAGCATCCATGTCGGGTGCGGAAGCGAAAAGGCGTTGATCACGCCACCCAGCATCAACAGAGCCCCGACATTGATCGCAACAATGCGGCCTTTGCCTTCTGGGGCCAGACGCGCACCAACTGCGCCGCCAACAAATGCTGCAACCATCCAGCTTGCCAACACGATAAGTTTGGCCCCCATAGGAAGCGTCGCAATATAAGCCCGCATGACAAGCGGGTTTGACGTATCCACCCCTTCGGGCACTGGATAGATAAGATTTGAAAGATAGGTGATCGCTATCATTGCCACCATACCAGCGACCACGCCCCCTACGATTGCAATTATGTGCTTAAGCATCGCGTTTTCCCCTCGTCGCGTATTTTTGTTGGCGGACCCTAGCATGCTAAAACCTGAGTTCAATTCTTATCATTACTTGCGAAGGGCATAACCACGCGGGCAGGATTGCTACAGGAGGGTTTGCCCATGCGTTCGTTTGACGAAATCTACGCCATCTCGGCCGACCGAAAGGGCGGTAGCGATGCTTTGGAGGCGATTGTTACCTCTCACAAGATGAAATTTGCGTCCGAACTGGCGGCCATTCCCGAAGACCGCTGGCTGTCGGAACTGTCGAAATTCGTGTTTCGCACCGGATTGAACTGGTCCGTGATTGAAAAGAAATGGCCCAGGTTCGAAGAGGCGTTCAAAGGCTTTGACGTCGGCAAATGCGCGTTCATGGATGATGAGATGTTTGACGGGCTATTAACCAACGCGGGCATTGTTCGCCACGGGGCGAAGATTATGTCGGTTCGCGATAACGCAGCCCTGTTCCTTGAGCTGCGCAGCGAAGGTGGCGTGGGCAAAGTTATCGCAGAGTGGCCGTCGTCGGATTTCATCGGTCTGCTTGCGATGTTGAAATCGCGCGGGTCTCGGCTTGGAGGGACCACGGCGCAATATGGGCTGCGGTTTATGGGCAAAGACAGTTTTATCCTTTCAAGGGATGTCGTTGCGCGGCTGATTGCTGAGGGGGTCGTGGACAAAGCGCCGACGTCAAAAACGGCCATGCGCAAGGTACAGGACGCTTTTAATGCTTGGATGGATGAAAGCGGACGCGGGCTAACGGAAATTAGTCGGGTGCTGGCAAATAGCCTTTAATTACAATGCAGTTGACGCATCTCAAGGTTATTATTCTGCGTCGGTGATAGTATTCACCCCAAGCAATCAGGGGAACGTTTATGACAGAAACCAATCAGGCCGCAAACTTTGACATTGAACTGCCGAAACCAGAGGTGAACTCGCTTTTGCGGTCATTTGAAAATGGTAAATATCCTTACAAAGACCGAATGAGACGCCATGATTACGAGGCGATGAAAGCCAAGCTTCAAGTTGAATTGCTAAAGGTTCAGCACTGGGGGCTTGAAACCGGTCAGAAATTTGCTTTGATCTTCGAAGGGCGGGATGCCGCTGGTAAGGGCGGCACGATTAAGCGGTTTACCTAACACCTCAACCCGCGTCATGCGCGGGTCGTGGCTTTGAACAAGCCAACCGAGGAAGAGCGTGGTCAGTGGTATTTTCAGCGCTATATCGATCATTTGCCAACCGTTGGTGAAATGGTTCTTTATGACCGTTCATGGTACAACCGTGCAGGCGTCGAACGGGTTATGGGTTTTTGCGAGCCGCACGAATACCTCGAATTCATGCGCCAAACACCCGAGTTAGAACGCATGCTCGTGCGGTCGGGCATCCGGCTTTTTAAGTATTGGTTTTCGGTCACGCAAGATGAACAAAGCGCGCGGTTCAAGTCGCGTGAATCCGATCCGTTGAAGCAATGGAAGCTAAGTCCGGTTGATCGAGCTTCTCTTGATAAGTGGGACGACTATACCGAAGCCAAGGAAGCAATGTTCTTTTATACGGACACGGCGGATGCACCGTGGACGGTAATCAAGTCGAACGACAAAAAACGTGCGCGGATCAATACTATGCTGCATTTTTTGAATTCGTTAGATTATCCGGGCAAGGATCTTGAAATTGCTTCCCCCCCTGACCCGCTAATCGTCAGTGGCACGGACCACAAAGTTCACAATTCCGAACATATTTTCGGGGCCGCTTTGCACCCAGAACAGAGCCGGAAGTGACGTCAGGTGTGAATTCGGGTTGCGAGACGGCAAAAGGTCGGGCTACTCATTTTAAATGAGCAAACAACCCGCGACTTTTCGCGAGCATTCCAGAGCATTGATGAAACTGGCCCTGCCCTTGATCGGCAGTCAGGTCATGCAATTCGCTATCGGTTTGACCGATGCGATCATGCTGGGCTGGTATTCGCTTGAGGCTTTTGCCGCGCAGGTTCTGGGTGGGTCGTTCTTCTTCATCATTTTGATCTTGGGCTCAGGGTTCGCCTTTGGTTTGCAGCCAATGGTGGCCAATGCGCACGCCAAAGGGGACGAACAGCAGATCCGGCGATCAACCCGTATGGGGATCTGGCTGGTACTGATTTACGCGGTCGTAACCGTGCCGATCCTGTTGGTGGCCAAGCCGGTATTTCTGGCGATTGGTCAAGATCCCAAGCTCTCGCTGGATGCAGACATCTATCTGAAAATCATGGCGTTTTCGATTTTTCCTGCCCTGATGGTGAACATATTCCGCAGCTATCTAAGCGCGTTGGAACAGGCTGGGATTATCCTTTATGTCACGATAGCCAGCCTAATATTGAACGCCGCAATTAACTATCTGCTTATCTTTGGCAACTTCGGATTTCCGGAAATGGGGTTGCGTGGTGCGGCGGTTGCGTCGCTTGCGGTTCACACCTGCAGCTTTCTGGTGCTGGCGGCTTATTCATCGCGTAAAAACCGCAATCACGCGCTGTTCCAACGCTTTTGGCGCCCCGACCCCGAGGCGTTCTGGAGCGTGTTTCGACTTGGATGGCCGATTGGTATCACCGTTCTGGCAGAGGTCGGCATGTTCACCGCAGCAACTGCAATGGTGGGCGTGGTCGGCGTAATTGAACTGGCCGCGCACGGAATTGCGCTACAGGTGGCATCGCTGTCGTTCATGTTCCATCTTGGCCTTTCACACGCGGTCACTGTACGCGCAGGCAACGCCCACGGGCGTGGAGATTGGGATGGCTTGCGTGCGGGTGCGCGGGTCGCGCTGATCATTTCGTTTGCCTTTGCCGGACTGGCCAGCGTGGTGTTTTTCCTGTTCCCCGAAACATTGCTGATTGTCTTCGTTTCCCCGAACGAACCGAATCTTGAAGCCCTGCTGATCCGAGGCACCACGCTGTTATATATCGCGGCTGCCTTCCAATTTTTTGATGCCATGCAGGTCATGGGCACGGGTCTATTGCGCGGACTTCAGGATACAAAAATCCCGATGTATTTCGCCACGTTCTCGTATTGGATCGCAGGCGTGGGATCGGGCTATGTGCTTTGCTTTATTGTCGGATGGGATGCCGTCGGTGTTTGGCTTGGCCTTACCCTTGGTCTGGCTTCGTCCACATTCTTGATGTTGGGACGTTTCAGGATTTTGGTGCAGCAACCGGCTGACTAGCCTTTGTCGTCAGCCATCAGAGTTTCAGCCTTTTTGCGCACAAGAACCGAGCGTAGGTCGTGCATAGCCAACAGCAATGAATCCATCACCTCGTCCAACTGTTCCGGCGTTGCGCGCGATTGTGCCCACTGGGTCGTCAGGTTGAGATGATCCACAGTACGTAGAATGTCGTCGATATCGCGCCACGCCAGCGTTTTGACCCGATCTTCCATCCAGTCGCGAATAGCACCGACGTCATCGTTCGTTAACTTGCGATCCCCATGAGGCTTTATCTCACCGTTTCGAATATTCACGATGGCGATCTGATCCATCTCGATCCGCCGCTGCCGGTTTTCCGTATCCACGCGAAAAACGGCGGCGCCGTTGTCGCGAGTACGGAAATAGTATTCAGGCAGCTTGGTGCTCATGTCTTAATATTCCTTAGTCAATGCAGGAACTCTAGCCGCAATGGCAAACCATGGAAAGGCGAAGACATACCCCGACCGATAGGAAACCTAGGTCAACTCGGCGCAAAATTGCTGAATGCGGGTACAGGCTTTTACCAGAATTTCATCTTTTTCGGCGTAGCTAACGCGGAAATTGGGTGACAGTCCAAAGGCCGCTCCGAAAACTATGGCAACGCCCTTTTCTTCAAGCAGAGCAGTGGCGAAATCTTCGTCGCTGTTGATTTTCGTGCCCGCGGCCGTCGTCTTGCCAATTAGGCTTTTGATAGACGGGTAAACGTAGAACGCACCTTGGGGCGTCGGGCAGTCGATCCCGTCGATGTCGTTCAGCATCTTCACCACAAGATCGCGACGACGCAGGAAAGCGGCGTTGTTTTCAGCGATAAAGTCCTGCGGGCCGTTCAATGCCGCCACTGCCGCCGCCTGACTGATGGAAGACGGGCAAGACGTGGTTTGCGACTGAACCTTGCGCATGGCGGTGATTAATTCGACAGGACCACCCGCAAAGCCGATACGCCAGCCTGTCATGCAATAGGCTTTGGACACGCCATTGACCGTCAATGTGCGATCATAAAGCCGAGGTTCCACTTGCGCAGGCGTGGTGAATTCAAACCCGTCATAAACGAGGTGCTCATACATATCGTCACTCATGATCCAGACATGTGGATGCCGCAGCAGCACGTCAGTCAACGCTTTCAGTTCATCGCGCGTATACCCTGAACCCGTCGGGTTGGACGGTGAGTTGAACAAGAACCATTTCGTCTTGGGCGTTATCGCCGCCTCTAGCTGTTCCGGTGTCAGTTTGAACCCTGTCTCGACGCTGCTTTCAACGACGACCGGCGTGCCACCGCCCAGAAAAACCATATCAGGATAGCTCACCCAATAAGGTGCGGGAATGATGACCTCATCCCCTTCGTTCAACGTGGCTACGAAAGCGTTGAACAGCACCTGCTTGCCACCGGTCGAAACCGAGATTTGGTTCGGCTGATAGGACAGGTCGTTGTCGCGCTTGAACTTGGCACAGATCGCCTGTTTCAGCTCAAGCGTTCCATCAACGGTGGTGTACTTCGTCTGGCCAGCATCCATCGCCACTTTGGCGGCATCTTTGATGTGCTCAGGCGTGTCAAAATCCGGCTGTCCGGCTTCGAGCGCGATAATGTCGTGCCCAGCGGCGCGCAATTCGGCAACCTTGCCCGTCATTCCCACTGTAGGCGAAGGTTTCACGCGGGAAAGTGTCGCAGATAGGAAAGACATGGGGTCACCAGTTTGTAAGCAGTTCCACAGTGTCCTAGGATATGCGTAGCAGGCGATCAAGACAGATCGCGGGAAAGGGTGAAAATGAGCTCCGATGACGATTGGTACGGTCCGGAAACAGCAACTTTCGGAGACCGTCTAGCGGCGGCGCGCGATAAAACCGGTATGAGCCAGAAAGATCTGGCAAAACGGTTGGGTATTAAGCTTTCGACGCTGAAAAGCTGGGAAGAAGACTGGGCGGAACCACGGGCCAACAAGCTACAGATGCTGTCAGGGCTACTGAACGTTTCTTTGACATGGCTGCTGAACGGCGAAGGTGATGGTCTGGGTGCCCCCGACGACGACGCTGAAATACCGGCTGACGTGAATGAGATACTTTTGCAAATCCGTGATGTGCGAACCCAGATGACGCGGCTTGCCGACAAGCTGAGCTTGCTTGAAAAGCGTCTGCGCACAAAGCTTCAGGAAGAAGCCCGGTGAGCGAAACACACGAGAACCGGATAAAGCGTCTGCGGATGCGGTCCATGCGGCGCGGCATCAAGGAAATGGACATTATCCTGTCATCCTTTGCCGACGCACAATTGGCAGATCTGAATGCAGATGATCTGGATCTTTACGAGGCTCTTTTGTCCGAAGCGGATTTGGACATGTATCAATGGGTGTCCGGTCAATCCCCGACACCGGTTGAGTATCTGGATTTGATGACAAAAATCTCGGCTCACATGGCCGCGCGATAAATTCTGTCAATTTTAGTCAATCGCGGTTCGTTTAACCGAATATTGTGTATTCGCGGCCAGTTTCGACCTTAACGAAAGGTTGGAACAATCATGACAATACACTCACCGATCCTCGATCGACCCGCAAATTTCAGCGAACACTATCTGGAAAGTCTGGCACTGGTGGAACGGCTTCACCGGTTGTTGCTGGACGTTATTAAGGATGAATTCGAACGGCTGTCGCTGTTGGATATAAATCCGGTTCAGGCCCTGTTGCTATACAACATCGGCGATCACGAAGTGACGGCTGGTGAACTGAAGTCACGCGGGTACTACCAAGGTAGCAACGTCAGCTACAATCTAAAAAAATTGGTCGAGCTGGGGTATATGCACCACCAGAAATGCCACGTGGACAGGCGGTCGGTTCGTGTTCGGTTAACCCAAAACGGCCGTGAAGTGCGAACGATTGTAACCGAACTGTTCGACAGGCATGCGGCTGGGTTGGAAAAAGCCGGTGTGATCGGGGCCAATGGGATTGAGGATATAACATTCACCCTGAAACGGATCGAAAGATACTGAGCTGATCAAATCCGCTACATTTACTAAAGCCCGTGCGTCGTTAGCCAATGGGCCACGGCCTGTCCCAGCCGAAGATGTGACGTGTCGGTCCAATGAATTGGGTCGTCTTGTCCGCCTTCGACGAAATTGGCGCTATCAAAAGACGTCACATCCAGCCGGTCACAAACGGCACTAATGGCCGAGGCTAAGCCTTCAGACGTTTCTTTTGCGCCTGCCCATTCATCGACCCTTTCCCAAGTCGGGTCGATTGCCCTTTCCGATAGGGGTGGGGGCGAAATCACGAATATCTGCGGGGGTGTCGGGTCTTCCCAAATCTGGCTTGCGCCCCCGACCCGTCTCGTTTCGGCGACCAGCCGTCCAAGATTATCCGCGATCTTCTCAGCACTTGGTTGGAACCGCGCCTTCAGGTCATTTGTGCCCAACAGGATAACCAAAGCGTCAATCGGGGCGTGACTACGCAAAACGACTTCAAGAAAGCGCAGGCCATTGTTCGCCTCGCCCATGTGTTCAGCGTCGTCATGAACCGTGGTCCGTCCCGGGAAGTTTTCTTCGATGACCTGAACATCATCCATATGGCGCCCCATCACGGTGGGCCAGTTATCCTTCATCCGCAGGCCGCTGTCGTCAGCGGGATATCCCCAAGAATTGCTATCGCCGTAAACCAAAATTCGTTTCATGGATCACCAGTGACCAATGTTTTCCATGCTCAACCATGGCTCTTGCGCCGGACGGGCGCCGCCTGCGTTCAAAAGCTCGATTGAAATATTGTCGGGTGATCTGACAAAAGCCATTCGCCCATCACGTGGCGGTCGATTAATCGTGACGCCGTTGTCCATCAGGTGCTGGCAAGTCGCGTAGATATCATCGACCTCATAGGCCAGATGACCGAAATGACGGCTGTCCGACGGCAGCCCGTCATCACCATCCCAGTTATACGTCAGTTCAACGGGGCATTCGGGTTGGTCCGGCGGGGCCAGAAACACCAAGGTGAAACGCCCTGCTTCATAGTCGTTCCGGCGTGTCTCGACGAGACCCAGAAGCTTGAAAAACGCGATTGAGGCGTCGAGGTCTTTCACTCTGACCATCGTGTGTAGATACTTTGTCGGCATGATAATCCTCGTGTTTTTTCATACCGTAACGCGCAGTCAAAGAATGTCCAGAATGTCGCTTGGCACGGCACCGGAAATGACGTTAAAAGAATGAACCCACCATACCTAGCGGTCCGTAAGTAATAAATCACAAGCAATAGGGGTAATCGTCGTGCAGCAATACTTGGCGGCATTAAAAACCGTTCTCGAAACCGGCGTTGAAAGCACCGATAGAACCGGCACCGGTACGATATCGTGTTTCGGCATGCAGTGCCGCTATCCGCTTGCAAACGGTTTTCCGTTGATGACGACTAAGAAATTGCACCTTCGATCCATCATTCACGAACTGCTTTGGTTTCTTTCGGGCGATACCAACATCAAATACCTAAAGGAAAACGGCGTATCGATCTGGAACGAATGGGCCGACGAAAACGGGGACCTCGGGCCGGTCTATGGCCACCAGTGGCGACACTTTCCAAAGGTAACGAAGACCGACGATGCGGATGCAAAATTTCTGCTGGGCGAGGTCGATCAAATCGCCAATCTGGTTGAAATGATCCGAAAATCCCCTGACAGCCGTCGCCTGATCGTTTCGGCATGGAACCCGGGCGAGGTTGACCAGATGGCGCTACCGCCTTGTCATACGCTTTGGCAGGTGCGCATTCTGGGTGGCAAGCTACATCTGCAGCTTTATCAACGCTCGGCGGATATGTTTCTTGGGGTGCCGTTCAACATTGCATCCTATGCGCTGCTACAGGTGATATTGGCCCATGTGACGGGCTATGAGGTGGGCGATTTCGTGCATTCAATTGGCGACGCGCATATTTACAGCAATCACTTGGATCAAGTGAATGAACAGCTGTCGCGAACACCGGTCGAGCTTCCGTCTGTGGTTCTTAAACGGGACGTGTCATCGATATTTGATTTCAAAT
>CAYZAY010000091.1:0-9505 GCA_964476515.1 uncultured Rhodobacterales bacterium | reverse complement strand
CGGCAGTTACCGGCGATCGACAGGCGCTCGTGGTAGCAGAAGCGGGGAATTTCCACGCCCGCCTCTTCACAGGCCTGAATGAGGGTCATGGCGCCCTCTACTTCGACCTCGGTTTCGTCGATGATGATCTTGCGTAGGTCTGACATGGTCATTTCGCTCTTAGTAATGAACCGATCAGGGATTTGTTCGCGATTTCATTGCGTCCCCATCGGCAGAAAGTCTCGGGATCGTCATAAGTGACGGAAAGTTCAGCCATCAATACTTCGCCACGGGCGCGCAAAGCGGCTTTAGCCTCATCGCTGGTGCGATAGGCGGTAATTTCTTCTTCGGTATAGCCTTCGTCCTTGGCGTCACCGACAAGGTGCCACAACATGCCGATACCTTTCAGGACGCGGCCTGAAATGCTGTCGCAACGATTGCGGATCTCATCCGCGACCAGAATTGCGAAAAGAGTATCATTCAGCGGCTGGTTCTCGCTGATATCAGGGCGGGCGTCCTGTGCAGACACTGGGCTCGCCAGCGTCATAACCACTGCCAGAACCGAAAATACACGCGTTTTCATACCATTAACTCCGTTTTTCAAGACTTGAGAGAGCACAGAAACACTGCCCCCTTCGTGCTTGAACAACGAAGTTCTGTCGGCCGTTAAGCAATAACGCGAGGCCGAAGTGGGTGATATGAGCGTTAATGTGCTCACTCGGCGGCAATCGATTGTTTGCCGCGAATGCGGTCTTCGATTTCGGGACGGAAGTTACGGATCAAACCCTGAATGGGCCAAGCTGCCGCGTCGCCAAGCGCACAAATCGTGTGGCCCTCAACCTGTTTGGTGACGTCCCACAGCATGTCGATCTCTTCAACCGAAGCTTCGCCCTTAACCAGACGGTCCATCACGCGCATCATCCAGCCGGTGCCTTCACGACACGGGGTACACTGACCACAGCTTTCGTGTTTGTAGAACTTTGCCAGACGCCAGATCGCTTTCACGATGTCAGTCGACTTGTCCATGACGATAACCGCCGCGGTTCCAAGGCCCGAGCCTAGTTCGCCGCGCAGATAATCAAAATCCATGATCGCGTCGCGCATATTTTCGCCGCGCACACAAGGAACGGACGAACCACCCGGAATAACGGCCAGAAGGTTATCCCAGCCGCCGCGAATACCGCCGCAGTGTTTTTCGATCAATTCTTCAAAACTGATCGACATTTCTTCTTCGACCACACAAGGGTTGTTCACATGGCCCGATATCGCAAACAGCTTGGTGCCCGCGTTGTTCGGACGACCAAAGCCAGCGAACCATTCAGGACCACGACGCAGGATCGTTGGCACAACCGCAATCGATTCAACGTTGTTCACCGTGGTCGGGCATCCATAAAGACCAGCACCCGCAGGGAATGGCGGCTTCATGCGCGGCATGCCCTTTTTGCCTTCGAGGCTTTCCAGAAGCGCGGTTTCTTCACCGCAGATATAGGCGCCCGCACCGTGGTGCAGATAAAGATCGAAATCCCAGCCAGAGCCAGCGGCATTCTTACCTAGCAGACCGGCGTCATAGGCTTCGTCGATGGCGTTTTGCAGCGCTTCACGTTCACGGATGTATTCACCACGAATGTAGATGTAGCAGGCGTTCGCATTCATCGCGAAAGACGCAATCAGACAGCCTTCGATCAGCGTATGCGGATCGTGGCGCATAATTTCGCGGTCTTTACATGTTCCCGGCTCAGACTCGTCAGCGTTCACAACCAGATAAGCCGGACGACCGTCGCTTTCTTTCGGCATGAACGACCATTTCAGACCAGTAGGGAAACCAGCACCACCGCGACCACGCAGACCCGAGGCCTTCATCTGGTCAATGATCCAGTCGCGACCCTTTTTGATGATGTCCGCAGTACCATCCCAGTGGCCACGCGCACGCGCGCCTGCCAGGGTGCGTTCGTGCATCCCGTAGATGTTGGTAAAGATACGGTCCTGATCTTTTAGCATCGCCAGATCACCTTTGGTTTTCCCGGCGTTGCCGCCAGATTTGAAATGCTACCACCAGCGCCCAAATGAACGCGCCAATGGCGACAAAATAAAAGAGCATCTCAAACCGTATCGGCAGACCCAGAATATCGGTCAGCCACGGCGCGAAAATTGCCAGCAAACCACCAATCGCAATGACCACGCCCACGACGCGGCCCTGCTTGCTTTGGTTTTGGTCTACTTTGCTACTCATGTTTCTCTTAGCCCTCGATCAGAGCTTTAGCTTGCGCGCGCCAGTCATCACGGCTCGCTTTGTTTTTCGGCTTAACGTTTTCGTCCGCCCAAGCGACGTCTTCGTCACTCCAACCAGCGATCTGCGCAAAGCTTGTCACGCCTGCTGCAACCAACGCTTCTGCAGCCTTTGGGCCAACGCCCTTTAGCTTGGTCAGGTCGTCAGCTTTCGCTTCCGCCTGCTGTACCGCCGACTTAGGACGGGGCGCTTCGGCTGGCACTTTTGCCTTTGCCGCTGCACCGCCCTGCCAAGGGGTCAGTAGTGGCACTTCGGTGCCATCAATGCGCTTAACGGTATCACCAATCGAAACCGCAAGATCAGCCGAGGCATTGTGCTTGGCCTTACCCGCGTCGTATTCCGACAGGCTGGTCAATCCGCTGAGAGGCTCGGCCGCGTAGCGACCATTCTGAGGACCCGGAACAGGCACGTTGCCCGCCGCCAGTTCATCAAGGATCGCCGCAAAGCTTTCAGTGGTCAGGTCTTCGTAATAGTCCTTGCCGATCTGAACCATTGGCGCGTTTGAACACGATCCAAGGCATTCGACCTCTTCCCACGAAAACTTGCCATCTGCAGACACTTCATGCGCATTGGCGGCAATCTTGTCCTGACAGACTTTGATCAGGTCTTCTGCGCCACAGATCATGCAGCTAAGCGTGCCGCAAACCTGAATATGGGCAACAGACCCAACAGGCTGCATCTGGAACATGAAGTAGAACGAGGTCACCTCAAGCACACGGATATAAGCCATACCCAGCATGTCCGCGATGGACTCAATCGCAGGCTTTGACACCCAGCCTTCTTGTTCCTGCGCGCGCCACAATAGCGGGATCACAGCCGATGCCTGACGGCCCTCGGGGTATTTCGTCATCTGGGCTTCTGCCCAAGCCTGATTTGCTTCGGTGAATGCAAAGCTCTCAGGCTGTGTGTGGTGAAGACGGCGGAGCATTAGCGGTCAATCTCCCCAAATACGACGTCCATAGTGCCGATAATCGCTGCAACGTCGGCCAATTGGTGGCCGGTTGCCATGTGATCCATCGCCTGCAGGTGCAGATACCCCGGAGCACGGATTTTCGAGCGGTAAGGTTTGTTGGTGCCATCGGCCACAAGATACACACCGAATTCACCCTTTGGCGCTTCAACGGCGGCATAAACTTCACCGGCAGGCACGTGGAAGCCTTCGGTGTAAAGCTTGAAGTGGTGGATCAGGCTTTCCATCGAGGTTTTCATCTCGCCACGCTTTGGTGGGGTGATTTTGCCACGGGCCAGAACATCGCCCTGCCCTTCGCGCGCGCGAAGTTTCTCGATGGCTTGCAAGATGATCGAAGTCGACTGACGCATTTCTTCCATGCGCATCAGGTAACGGTCGTAACAGTCACCGTTTTTGCCGACTGGAATCTGGAATTCAAATTCGTCATAGCATTCATAAGGCTCTGCGCGACGCAGATCCCATGCCATGCCAACAGACCGCGCCATAACTCCCGAGAAGCCGAAATCGAGAACTGTTTGCTCGTCGACGATGCCGATATCAACGTTACGCTGTTTGAAAATCCGGTTTTCGGTCAGCAACCCGTCAATGTCGTCAAGCTTTTCAGGGAACTGATGTGCCCAAGCTTCGATGTCATCTATAAGAGCAATTGGCAGGTCCTGATGAACACCACCGGGACGGAAATAGTTTGCGTGAAGACGCGCACCACAAGCCCGCTCATAAAAATCCATCAGCTTTTCACGCTCGTTAAAGCCCCAAAGTGGTGGGGTAAGCGCGCCAACGTCCATCGCTTGCGTGGTCACGTTCAGCAGGTGGTTCAGAACACGGCCGATTTCCGAATAAAGCACACGGATCAACGAGCCACGACGAGGAACCTCGGATCCGGTCAGCTTTTCGATAGCTAAGCACCAAGCGTGTTCTTGGTTCATCGGTGCCACATAATCGAGACGGTCGAAATATGGCAGGTTCTGCAGGTACGTCCGGCTTTCCATCAGCTTTTCAGTACCACGGTGCAACAAGCCGATATGCGGATCGCAGCGCTCTACGATCTCGCCGTCAAGCTCAAGCACCAAGCGCAAAACGCCGTGCGCCGCAGGGTGTTGCGGGCCGAAGTTAATGTTAAAATTACGGATCTGCTGTTCGCCAGTTTTGGCGTCATCGAAACCTTTGGAGCCGTCCATTATTTGGCCTCCTTTTCATCACCCGGAAGGATATATTCAGCACCTTCCCATGGGCTCATGAAATCGAACTGGCGGTATTCCTGAACAAGGCTGACGGGTTCGTATACAATCCGCTTTTCAGCTTCGTCGTAACGCACTTCGGTATAGCCGGTGGTCGGGAAATCCTTGCGCAGCGGGAAGCCACGAAAGCCGTAATCGGTCAGAATACGGCGTAGGTCTGGGTGACCCGAGAATATGATGCCGAACATGTCGAATACTTCACGCTCGAACCAGTTGGCCGATGGGTGGATATCGATAATCGACGGCACCATTTCGTCCTCGCGAACCGAAACCCGCAAACGGATGCGGTGGTTCTGGAACATCGAAAGGAAGTGGTAAACCACGTCGAAACGCTTTGCGCGCTCGGGGTAGTCCACGGCGGTGATGTCGATCAGCGTTGAAAAACGGCAGCTTGCGTCGCCTTTTAGAAATTCAACCATGTCCGCGATATTCGCTGGCGCGACATCAACGTTCAGTTCGCCATGTGCGATTTCCCAGCCGAGAACGCAGTCAGGGCGTTTCAGTTCGACCAAGGCGCCGAGTTCTTGAAGTGCTTCGCTCATAGCTTACCTCACCAACGTGCCAGTACGGCGGATTTTGCGCTGCAATTGCAGGATGCCATAGACAAGTGCCTCAGCGGTTGGAGGGCAGCCCGGAACATAGATATCAACCGGAACAACGCGGTCGCAGCCACGAACAACCGAATAACTGTAGTGGTAATAGCCACCACCATTCGCACATGACCCCATCGAGATCACATAGCGTGGCTCTGGCATCTGGTCGTAAACCTTACGAAGTGCTGGGGCCATTTTGTTGGTCAGTGTTCCCGCAACGATCATCACGTCTGACTGGCGTGGGGACGCACGCGGCGCAACACCAAAGCGGTCAAGGTCGTAACGTGGCATTGATGCATGCATCATCTCAACCGCGCAGCACGCCAGACCAAAGGTCATCCAGTGCAACGAACCGGTCCGCGCCCAATTGATCAGGTCTTCGGTCGTGGTCAGCAGAAAACCTTTGTCCTGCAGTTCACGGTTCAGGGCCTGCGTGGCAAGCTCTTTGTCGCCACCTGCAGTGTTTGGATTGGTCACTACTCCCATTCCAGAGCCCCTTTCTTCCATTCGTAAGCAAAGCCAATGGTCAGCACGCCAAGGAACACCATCATCGACCAGAAAGCGACCATCGAGATGTCCTTGAAAGCGACAGCCCAAGGGAACAGCATCGCGATTTCGAGATCGAAAATGATGAACAAGATCGATACAAGATAGAACCGGACATCGAACTTCATTCGCGCATCGTCGAAGGCGTTAAACCCGCATTCATATGCTGAAACTTTTTCGGGGTCAGGGTTGCGAACTGCAACAACAATGGCAGCAAGGATCAGGACTAGACCGAGACCGATTGCTACCGCCAGAAACACGAGAATAGGAAGGTATTCTCTTAGCATTTCTTCCACGGCTGGCTCCTTTCAGGCGCGACGTCACACGCCATCAATTGGCTGATGACTCATTTGGGCGAGGTTTATCCTTGGGTCGGGGTAGGGTCAACCAAAGTAAATCACATTCATAAACCCGTCTATATCCCAAAGCACCACAGCATACCAATGTATACAACGCATTTCTCTGCATTGCGGCAAATTGTCAGTGATGCGGAAATTTTCCTAAGGCGACCGGCTGCCGACCAGACACCCATTGATGCACTCTGGAATCAGCTCAAACCACCCAGTTTGCTTTACGTTTTTCAAAAAATGCCCCGATGCCTTCGGCAGATTCTGGGCTTTCCCAACGCTTCGCAAGAGCTTGAATTGACTGCTCAACTGCATCTTGTGTGACATTCCCGCAAACGGACTGCGCCAAGGATTTAGCATCTGCAACCGCCCCGGGGGCACATCCCATGTAAGGTGCAATTTCGGCTTCAACCGCAGCGTCTAGCCCATCCACAGGTACGGTTTTCGCCAGTAGCCCCAAAGCCACCGCTTCTTGCGCATCGAACAGTCGCGCAGACATAAATACACGCCGCGCCATCGCCTCGCCCATCCTTGCAAGCACATAAGGACCTATCGTCGCGGGTATCAATCCAAGCTTGGTTTCGGTCAAACCCATCTTAAGATCGTCAACCCCGATAGCGACGTCACAAACGCTCGCCATTCCTACGCCGCCACCAAATGCATTGCCCTGCAAACGACCGATCAACGGCTTTGGAATGAAGTTCAGTTCCCACAGCATATTGGCAAGCCGACGCGCTTCTTGTTCCTTGGTCTCAGGGGTCGCATCAAACTGAGCACGCATCCAGCCAAGATCACCGCCTGCGCAAAAGCTTTTGCCCTCGGCCGCCAACACAACCACCCGAACGTTTTCATCCGCGCCGAGCGTTTTGGCGGCTTGCGTCAGCTCATCCATCATCTGAGCCGACATCGCGTTGTGTTTTTCAACGCGGGTCATCCAAATCGTTGCTACGCCACGGTCATCAAGGTCAACTCGGATAGTCTCAGTCATGTCGCATCCCCCGCGCCATTTCGGCAGCTTGTGCAATTACAGTCATATCAAGGCCGGTTTCATACCCCAGCGACGCAACGTGGCTTGCAACAGCCTCGGTCGAGACATTGCCCGCCGCGCCCGGCGCGTAAGGACACCCCCCAAGGCCGCCAACAGCCGCATCAAAAACCCGCAACCCGTGAACCAAAGCAACTGAAATATTTTCCAGCGCACGCCCAGATGTATCATGAAAATGCCCAGCCAATTTTTCAGCAGGCATTTCGTTCAGGACAGCCTTTAGCATCGCGTCGGTCTTTTCTGGTGCGGCGCGTCCAATGGTGTCGCCCAGAGAAACCTCATAACACCCCATGCCACGCAGCGCCGCAACAACATGCGCAACCGAACTCGGGTCAACTGGCCCATCGTAAGGGCATTCAACAACGCAGGAGACATAACCCCGCACTGGCAACCCACCTACAAGCGCTGCTTCAGCGACAGGGGCAAATCGTTCTAGGCTTTCTTCAATCGTCGCGTTGATGTTCGCCTTTGAAAACCCTTCCGATGCTGACCCGAATATCGCGACCTCATCAGCTCTGGCTTCAATCGCGCGCTCCAGCCCCTTCATATTCGGTGTTAGCGCCGCGTAGCGGATGCCGTCCCCCCGCGTGATACCTGCCAGAACCTCTGCGCTATCAGCCATTTGCGGCACCCACTTGGGACTAACAAAGCTGGCGACTTCGATACGGCTGAAACCGGCCTTGCTAAGACAATCCACCAAAGCGATCTTTTCCGCCGTCGGAATTTGCCGCTTTTCGTTTTGTAGCCCATCCCTAGGGCCGACCTCGAAGATTTCCACTTTATCCATATTCATCTTTCCAAAAGTACTCCGGGGTGAATTGGGCCATTGGCCCAAGAGGGGCAGCGCCCCAAACTAACTTCACATCTCAGGTGGCGCGTAGAAATCCTGTTTGTAAATCACAGGGTCTCCATCCTTTTTCGCTGCAGCTTTATACGCATCCCGCGACTTCAGACGCTCAAAATACGCCGCGACCGCCGGGAAATAGTGCAAGCGAACAAATTTTTGACCAATCACCATCCCGTAAGAAACAGCGACATCCGCCGCACTGAACCCGCGCTTAAGCAAGAAATCCTGCTTTGACACCACTGCCTCAATCGCCCTAAGGCACTTTTCCAACCGCTTTGCTTCCAAGCGCATAACAGTCTTTGACTGCATCGCAGGGTCACGCAGGACAATATGATGCTGGGTAAGGTTCGCCAGCAAGCTTCCAATGGTTTCCGCAAAATGAAGCCATTCCAGAAACTCTCCTCTCTCTGCATCCCCTGCTTGCGGCTCAAACTCTACCGCGCCCCGCGTTTCGCAAAGGTACTGAGTGATAGCCCCACTTTCAAAAAGCGTCCGCCCATCAATCTCAAGCGCTGGAACACGGCCAGCGGGCGACATCGCAAGGAACTCTGGCGACCGCATCGAGCCGTCAAAGAAATCCCAGACCTTCAGGTCGTAGTCCAATCCCAATTCTTCCAAAAGCCAAAGAATCCGGAATGATCTGGACTCTGGCACATGGTGCAAACGGATCATTCAGCTTCCTCTTCAAGCTGGATAAGTGCCATGCCAGCTTCGACCTGATCGCCCTCTGAAACGAGAACCGTCGACACAACACCGTCTCGGGCTGCCAACAACCCGTGTTCCATCTTCATCGCTTCCAGAACGGCAAGTTTCTGACCTTCTGTTACAGTATCGCCAGCCTTCACCAACACGGCCCTGACGGCACCCGGCATTGGCGCTTCGATCAGATTGCCATCGCCCCCGGCACCGGTGTCACGATCCAGCGGGTCAACAATTTCAAAGCTTGCCCCACCAGAGCCAAACATTGTGACGTTATCGCCATGCAGCGCCCAAGCCTTTGCTTTGTCTCCGTCAAAGGTCCATTGGCCCAGTATCCGCAAAGCTTCGACAACCATGCCGTCAATCGTGACATGGTGTTTATCCACTCCAAACGACTGGATCACAGCGTTCAGGTCGTCTTCACCCGACCGAAGCTGCACTTCACGGTTCATCGGCTGCCAAAGCGTAAAGCCTGTGACGTCGTCCATGGCCTGCATTAGCCCTGTTGCGACAAGCGCAGCCTGAGCCTTTACCTGCAAAGTTGCCCCCGATTGCGCAACTAGCTGATCGATGTCCCGCCCAATAAGCCCCGTATCAACATCGCCAGCCACAAAGCCTTCGTGCCGCGCCAAGGCGCTTAGGAAGGAAACGTTTGTCAATGTGCCGCCGACCTCGGTCGCTTCCAGCGCCGCTTCAAGCTTTTTCAACGCAATCGCGCGGGTTGACCCATGAACGATGACCTTGGAAATCATCGGATCATAGTGCGGGCTAATGGCGTCGCCCTGCCGAACTCCACTGTCACTTCGCGCCCAGTCTGGAAACTTTAGATGTTCCAAGGTTCCTGTCGCTGGCAAAAAGCCGGCTGGCACGTCTTCAGCATAAAGCCGCGCTTCAAAGCTGTGACCAGTGATTGTCAGATCACCCTGTTGGGCAGGCAGGCTTTCACCCGAGGCC
>CAYZAY010000090.1:0-9536 GCA_964476515.1 uncultured Rhodobacterales bacterium | reverse complement strand
GAGGCCAATCATGCACTAACAATCATCTTGGCCCAGTCAGATCAGGCTGCTCACAACTGCGTGAAAAAAGGTGGCTTGGCGGTTTAAAAAAAACCGTCGCGGACCTAGGAGGCACTTGGTCGAAACAGAGATGAGGGAGTACATTGGGGAGTGCTCACACTCCCAAAAAATTCACCAATACAGCAACGACCCGCAAGCCATTGATTTAATTGGTACCCAAGGCCGGACTCGAACCGGCACGACCGTTAAGTCGGGGGATTTTGAATCCCCTGCGTCTACCATTCCGCCACTTGGGCACGCTGATGAGACATATCATGCGATGAGTCTCGGCGTTGGCGCTGTGTTAGTGAAAATTTGAACCAAGGTAAAGCCACGACTTTAGGATAGTTGTCAGCAATTTTGCGCAAGAGAAACTGTTCCAATGCTTTGCTTTGGGCGGTTCCCCATTGGACCACAATCGGCTAGTGACTCGGGGAGTTATTTATTGAGGCATTAGGTTATGATTAAACGGCTATACGACTGGACAATGGGGCTTGCTGCGCACCCCAAGGCTTTGTGGGCGCTTGCCTTTATCGCGTTCATTGAAGCGAGTGTTTTTCCTATTCCGCCAGATGTATTGATGATCCCTTTGATCCTTGCCCAACCAAAACGGGCCTGGCTGATCGCCACCGTGGCCTTAGTCGCGTCGATACTTGGCGGGCTGCTTGGCTATGCAATCGGGGCGTTTTTCTATGACTCAATCGGGGCGCCTATTCTGGAAACATTGGGCAAGGGCCACGCAATGGAAGAATTCAACGGTCGCTTTAACGACTATAGCTTCTGGGCCGTCCTAATTGCTGGCGTCACGCCCTTCCCGTTCAAAGTCATCACCATTTTGTCCGGCTGGACGTCGATGCCCATCGGCATATTCGTCACGACCGCCATCATCGCCCGCGCACTACGTTTTTACATTGTTGCCGCCTTGCTTTGGAAATTTGGCGCACCAATTCGTGATTTCATCGAGAAGAGACTCGGACTTGTATTTACCTTGTTCGTCATCCTACTGTTGGGTGGTTTCTTCTTGGTGAAATACATATGACACGAAACGGCTGGCTTATCGTCGCAACACTCGGCTCTTTGGCAATGATCTTAGGGGCTTGGGGATTTCAGTACATTGGCGGCTATGCCCCTTGTAAGATGTGCTACTGGCAACGCTGGCCCCACATGGCCGCCGTTGTCATAGGCGTGATCGGGTTGGTTGGCTTGCCGCGTGTGGCTTGGCTAGGCGCGATTGCTGCGGCGACAACGTCTGGCATCGGCATGTATCATACCGGCGTCGAACGCGATTGGTGGGAAGGTCCACAAAGCTGCACGGGGAATGGTCTGGATATGGGCGCTATGACAGGCGCTGATCTGCTGGCCATCACCGGCCCAAAGCTTGTCATGTGTGACGAGGTCGCTTGGGCCATGTTTGGCGTGTCTATGGCGTCATGGAACGCGATTATTTCCGCTATTTTGGTGCTATTTTGGCTCAGAGCAGCCAGAAGCCCGTTTTAGGGACCCATCTGTCTGATATCTGCCATTGCGCCCCATATCCGGCCTCTGATATACAGATGCTAACAAAATATAGTGGCAAATAACCAACAAGGCAGAGCTGTTGAGCGACACCCCAGAAACGCCCGATAACCCGGAAGATAGCCTTCCGGCACGCCCACAATACGACGGTCCTTTGATTTCGATCGAAGACGAGATGAAGACGTCTTATCTCGACTACGCGATGAGCGTTATCGTCAGCCGTGCGATCCCTGATCTGCGTGACGGTTTGAAGCCGGTTCACCGGCGTATTTTGTATGCAATGCATGAAACCGGAAATTCGCACGATAAGTCCTATCGCAAATCGGCCCGTCCGGTTGGCGATGTTATGGGTAAATATCACCCACATGGTGACAGCGCGATTTACGACGCGTTGGTGCGTATGGCGCAGGACTTTTCGATGTCGCTTCCGCTGCTTGACGGTCAGGGTAACTTCGGCTCGATGGACGGCGATAATCCGGCGGCAATGCGCTACACCGAAGTCCGGATGGACAAACCGGCGGCGTCGCTGCTGGCGGATATCGAAAAAGATACCGTCGATTTCCAAGACAACTACGATGGCAAGGATCAGGAACCTTCGGTTCTTCCTGCCCGCTTTCCGAACATGCTGGTCAATGGTGCCGGCGGTATTGCGGTTGGTATGGCAACGAACATTCCGCCCCACAATCTGGGTGAGATCGTGGACGCCACGTTGGCGCTGATCGACAACCCTGATTTATCGTCCGAAGACCTGATTGAATATGTCCCGGGGCCGGATTTTCCGACTGGCGGCATTATGTTGGGCCGCTCTGGTGCGCGCAAAGCTTATCTCGAAGGGCGTGGTAGCGTCATTATCCGCTCCAAAACCCACATCGAAGAAATCCGCAAAGACCGCTATGCCATTGTTGTGGACGAAATCCCCTATCAGGTGAACAAAGCGTCGATGATCGAAAAGATCGCCGAAGCCGTGCGTGAAAAGCGGATTGAAGGCGTCAGCCACGTTCAGGATGAATCAGACCGCAACGGCGTTCGGGTTGTGGTCGAACTAAAACGTGACGCAACTGCCGAAGTCGTTTTGAACCAACTGTTCCGCTTTTCGCCAATGCAAACTTCCTTTGGCTGCAACATGCTGGCGCTGAATGGTGGCCGCCCTGAAACGCTGACGTTGCACCGGTTCCTGTCTTGCTTCGTGGACTTTCGTGAAGAGGTCGTCGCCCGGCGCACGGCATTCGAACTGCGCAAAGCACGCGAACGCAGCCATATCCTCTGCGGTTTGGCTGTTGCTGTGTCCAATGTTGACGAAGTTGTTGCCACGATCCGTTCGTCAGCAGATGCCGCTGAAGCCCGTCAAAAGCTGATGACACGTCGCTGGCCGGCCACCGACATCGCTGAATACATCCGCCTGATCGACGATCCAGGTCACACGATGAACGATGACGGCACTTACAACCTGTCTGAAACACAAGCCCGCGCGATCCTTGATTTACGCTTGCAGCGTCTTACACAAATCGGGGTCAAGGAAGTCACTGACGAACTGCAAGAACTAGCGGGCAAGATCAAAGAATTCCTAGCTATCCTTGGGTCGCGTGAACGCATCATGGGCATCATCGCCGACGAGCTTCGCGAAGTCCGTGAAAGTTTTGCCGTCGACCGCCGCACCGAGATTGTCGATTGGTCGGGTGACATGGAAGACGAAGACCTGATCGAGCGTGAAGACATGGTCGTGACCGTGACGCAGACCGGCTATATCAAACGCACCGCACTAGCTGATTTTCGCGCCCAAAAGCGTGGCGGCAAGGGTTTGTCCGGTATGTCGACCAAGGACGACGACGTTGTTACGACACTGTTTGTGGCCAACACACATACCCAACTTCTGTTCTTCACGACCGATGGTATGGTCTACAAGCTAAAGACTTGGCGTTTGCCGCTTGGTGGACGCACCGCCAAAGGCAAGGCTATCGTCAATATTCTGCCGATCCCGCCTGGCGTTTCGATTGCGGCTATCATGCCTGTCGATGTACCAGACGAAGAATGGGAAAACCTGCAGATCGTTTTCGCAACCACGGGCGGCGACGTACGTCGCAACCGTTTGTCGGACTTCACCAATGTGCGCCGCAACGGCAAGATCGCGATGAAACTGCCAGAAGACGGTTCGGTTCAGCTGGTGAATGCGCGAATTTGTTCTGAAGTTGATGACGTGATGCTGGTGACAAACTCGGGCCGCGCGATCCGTTTCCGGACAACGGACCTGCGAGTGTTTAATTCGCGCGGATCAACGGGTGTTCGCGGAATCAAGCTGACGGGCGATGATAGCGTTGTTTCAATGTCCATCATTCGCCACTTCGAAGCCTCGCCAGAAGAACGCGTCGCCTATCTAAAAATGCGTCGCGCAGTTGCAGGCGTGACCGATGACGGTGGTGATAGCGACGATGAAGCTGTTGCAGACATGGCGCTGTCACAGGAACGCTACGCAGAAATGTCTGCGGCCGAAAACCTGATCCTGACGATCACGGCGAACGGGTCTGGCAAGCTAAGCTCAAGTCATGACTATCCGGTACGCGGTCGCGGCGGAATGGGCGTTGCCGCTATGGATAAAGCAATGCGTGGTGGTGCTTTGGTTGCGTCCTTCCCAGTCGATATGGAAGACCAGATCATGCTGGCAACATCCAAAGGCCAATCCATCCGTATTCCAGTAGAAGGCATATCGTTCCGCTCAAGAAGCGCTGGCGGCGTGAAAGTGTTCAATACCGGTAAGGGCGAAGAGGTGGTCTCGGTCGCGTGGATCGCCGAACGATCAGATGAAGACGAAGCAGAAGAGTAAAGAGGAAAGCGCACCAAAAAGCGCTTCAGTCATGAGGGCAGATACTATGAAAAACTCCTCGCACTACCGTTCGTACTGGCCGCTGGAAGCGTGTCCGCGAATGATCTAGCCTACGAAGTCCAGTTTCACAGGGCTCAGGATGCCGGAAGCTCGGCCTATACGCACAAGGCATCCGCTTCATACGCGTATTCATGGAATCAGCTTGTAACGCTTCAAGCTGACACTGCAATCGCTCGGTTTAGTGACAGTGGCCATAACGATAATTCCTTAGGTTTTCACGCGTCCTATTATTTAACGGACAACTTCCGCTTGGGTGGATACCTAGGCTGGGAAGAATTTGACCACGAAGCCGACAATTTTTTCTATCACGGTTTCGAATTTGAAATTCTCACCGACGAAGGTTCGGTGTCAGTCTTTGGAGGAAAAGACGGCGATGACGGGTTCCCAGCGTCCGACAACGTTCAATTCGGCGCGACGATCAAAATCGACGCTACAGACCGTCTGACATTGGTCGGCCGTGGTCTGCTTCGCGACAATGACGCCAATGATCTATTCACCACAGTCATTGGCGCGGGCATTGATTTCGAAATGCCTAATGACGTGACTCTTAGTGGAGAATTGACCGACTGGAACCGCAAAGTTGGTTCGACCGCATACGACGACGGCATGTCGATCACGGTCGGCGCTAAAATGACCGTCGGTCGCGATGGTATCCTGTTTCCACAGCGAAACAGTGTAACCAACACCTTTGGATCAACGTTCAAGTATCCATAAACGAAAGGGGCCTCGCGGCCCCTTTTTATCATATCCCGTAGATGCCTGAGAACTTCGTCTCGATATACCTTAACAACGGCCCCTCACTAGGTTCAGACCCGCATGCATGCGCGATGGTTTCACGTGGGGTTCGTAGACTACCGTACTGTTGAAGGTTCTCTTGAAGCCACGCAAGGGCTTTCGACGTATCCCCCTGAGCAAGCTGATCATCCAGATTTGGCACATCCTTTTGCAGCGCCTCATAAAGACAGCCAGCGTAGACATTCCCAAGACTGTAGGTCGGGAAGTATCCGAATAACCCAACCGACCAATGCACATCTTGCAGGCAACCATTGGACGGCTTGTCGACCGCATAGCCGAAGTCCGATTTGAACCGATCATTCCAAGCGGCTTCCAGATCGCCAACTTTGAGATCACCTGACATCAAGGCCCGCTCTAGATCGAACCGCAGCAGAATGTGCAGGTTATACTGAACCTCATCGGATTCAGTCCGGATGTAGCCTTTGCCAACACTGTTTACGGCGGCGTAGAAATCGTCTTCGTTAGCGATCCCGAAATCGCCAAAACTATCGCGCATCTCGCCGTACAGCCAACCAGTGAACGCCCGCGATCGGCCAAGCTGGTTTTCGTATATCCGGCTTTGGCTTTCATGAACGCCCATCGAAGCGCCCTGCCCCAATGGAGTCAGCAAATATGACTTGTCGACAGATTGTTCATAGGTGGCATGGCCGACTTCGTGGATGGTCGAATAAATACAGTTGAACGGGTCGTCGTCTGATGTGCGCGTGGTGATCCGGACATCAAGCCCTGATCCCGAACTGAACGGGTGCACAGCCTTGTCGATCCGGCCCATGTCTTGATCATAGCCAAACACGTTGGCCAATTTATCCGACAGTGCCAACTGGGCTGCGGCGTCAAATTCTCCGCTCACGCCCTTGGGGGCTGGCTTGTCCCAGATCGCGTCGCGCAATGCCACAAGACGTGGACGCATCGCATCAAACATCGCAGATAGTTCCGCAACCGAACTGCCGGGTTCGTAGTCATTTAGAAGCGCGTCATAGGTATCGCCATCTTCGGATATTGCAGCGCCTTCCAACTGACGAAGATCAATCACCCGCTCAAGAACCGGCAGAAACGCAGAAACATCCTCGTTTGCACGCGCTTCGGCCCACACACCTTGCGCTTTACTGACGGTACGCGCAATTTCCGCAGCCAGATCGCCCGGTACTTTGGTGTTGCGATCATAGTCGCGACGCATGATCCGCAAAGCCGCCTGCCCCGTTGGATCAAGCGTGCTGTTATCAATTTCTGCCAACCAATCACCCATACGCGGATCAACTCGGCGGGCGTGAAGTACGCCCTCTAACGCAGCCATTTCCTCGGCACGTTGTTCAACAGCACCGCGCGGCATGACGGTTTCCTGATCCCAACCAAGGCGGCCCATGACTTGCCCTAACGCTTCGGTTTCACGCTGATAGACCATCAAATCTTCATAGGCGCTCATGATCATGCTCCTCGTATACTTTGTTGAATTGGATAGGCGGCAAGAAAACGCGCGCGCAGGATCAGAACCCAGCTCACGATTGCGCCGATCTGATGGACGATCGCAAAGTGCAATGGTGCCGAATATAGCACCGTAATAATGCCAAGCACCATCTGAACAGCGATCATCGCCATGACCGCGTTAAACGCAAAGCGTGTCTGACTGTTGGCAGATGTCCTGCCCCGTCGCCAAGCCACCAGCGCAAATCCGAACAACAGATATCCAGCCACGCGGTGCATGAACTGAACCAGCCCGTCGTCTTCAAAGAAATTGCGCCACCAAGGTTCCAGCGCAAACAGGTCCGGAGGCAAAATTCCACCCGCCATCAAAGGCCAATCGGGAAAGTTTCGGCCGGCATCGATACCGGCAACCAAAGCCCCAAGCAGGATTTGAAGAAACGCAAAATGCATCAAGCCGGTTGCCATGCCAAATTGCTTGGCTTCTTTGCCCCGTCGCGCTTGCAACAGATCTCGTTCTTCGCGTCCGAGCGATAGGATATACCAACCGATATAGCCAAGGATCACGAACGCGAGCCCCAAATGGGTCGCAAGACGATAGCTCGCCACATCCAGCATTGATCCTTCAAGCCCCGAAGAAACCATCCACCAGCCAACGGCCCCTTGCAGGCCGCCCAAAGCACCGATCCAAATCAGGCGTTTATGCCAACCCACAGGCACATGTTTAGTCACTGCAAAGCCCAGATAGCCAAGAAACCACACCAAGCCGATTGTCCGGCCAAGCTGGCGGTGACCCCATTCCCACCAATAGATGAACTGGAATTCGGTCAAGCTCATCCCTTTGTTTTGCAACTGATATTCAGGGATGGTCTTGTACTTGTCGAACTCTTCCATCCAAGCGGCTTCGTTCATCGGTGGCAAAGCGCCCGTTACAGGCTTCCATTCGGTAATCGACAGGCCGCTATCGGTCAGGCGGGTTAGCCCTCCAACGACAACCATTGCAACGACCATCGCAAACAACACCATCAACCACGCGCGTATTCCACGGCGCGCTGATTTTGTTCCACGGTCAATCAACCCCGGCTGCGCCGCAGGCTTAGCGTTACTGTTGTCGCCTACTTCTTCGAAAATATTGCGCTTTTCGCTCATCCTGATCTGCCTTTCCCGCTTTCAGACGTGAATTTAATCATCCTTGCGGTCTTTCCAACGTACCATTTGCCTCAAAATTCCGTGCATCATCTGCACATCTGCGCGGGTCAAAGGCAAGCGCGACCACAGGTTACGCAAATTGGTTTTCATGCCGTCCGACTTGGTTGGCGGATAGAAAAAGCCCGCCTCGTCCAACCTGTTTTCATAGTGTTCTGCCAGCTTTTCCATTTCGATGGCACTGGCCCATTCGGTGCCACCCATTTCCATCGACTGGGCTTCAACATCAACGGTTTGCCTGCGCCATTCATAAGCTGTTAGCAACACACATTGGGCAAGGTTCAGCGATGCATATTCTGGGTTCACCGGAACCGAGATTATCGCATTGGCTTTTGCGACATCATCGTTCTCAAGCCCTGCTCGTTCAGGCCCAAACATTATGGCGATCTTCTCGCCGTTGGCGATTTTCTCGCGCGCAACGTTCATCGCCTCTTCCGGCGTAAAGACCGGTTTGGTCAGTTCACGTCGCCGTGCCGTGGTTGCAAAAACGTAAGTACAGTCATCAAGCGCTTCAGCAACACCATCGGTGATAATCGCCTCTTCCAGCAACCGCCCAGCCCCGCTCGACATGGCAATCGCTTTTTGGTTCGGCCATCCGTCCCGAGGCGAAACGATCCGCATCCGGTCGAGCCCAAAATTCCACATCGCCCGCGCGGCCCCACCAATATTTTCGCCCATCTGGGGGCGGACGAGAACGTAAACTGGCTGTGGTTTGGGCATGAAGGTCACTCTTAGTATCAACCTTCGGCGTGATAGGCCCTGCCGTCCGTTTAGGCAAGCAACTCAGCTCATTCATCTTGCCCTAAATACCTCGGGGGTCCGGGGGCAGCGCCCCCAGCCTTACCTTAGGCGCGCAACCGCTCGCCCTTTGGATCAAACGGAGGCTCTTTCAGGACAACCGCCCTATGCGGCTTGCCCAAAATCATAACCTCAACCTCATCCCCGGGTTCGACGTTTTTCACAAACCCAAGTGCCAGCGACATTCCGACGGTGTAGCCGTAAGCGCCCGAGGTCACGCGGCCCACACCCTCACCATTTTTGAAAATCGGCTCTCCACCAGTTGCATCCGCATTCGACGCTGTCACGTCGTCCTCATTTATGTGAATCAGCACAAGCTTTTCGCGGACTGGTTTCTTTAGAACGTCTTCTAATGCTGATTTGTGCAGGAACTCTTTGTCCATCTTGCACAGCCCCTTAAATCCAACTTCATGCGGCCAGTATTCGGGACTGTATTCGCGGCTCCAAGAGCCATAACCCTTTTCTACCCGAAGCGACATCAACGCGCGTCCACCTACCGGACCACCGCCGAGTTCTTTTGCAGCATCGATTAGCACTGTGTAGACCACCAGCTGATCGCGTTCGTGGCAATAGACTTCCCACCCCAGATCGCCTGTAAAGCTTACCCGTAAAGCAGCACAGTTAACGCCAGCAATGGTTAGCTTGCCGTTTCGCATGAACGGCCAAGCTTCGTTGGACAAATCTGCATTCGAAAGGCGTTGCAGCAATTCACGGGACTTTGGCCCAGCCACATTGAACGCACAGGTCGCCTCGGTGCGGGTGTTAAAGGTCACGCCTTCTGGTTTCTCAACCATATTGAAGAACCGCGAATGATAGCGCTCTGCCATGCCCGAACTGATGACCCAGAACTCATCCTCGGCTATGCGGGTCACGGTTGCGTCACCTG
>CAYZAY010000089.1:9292-9556 GCA_964476515.1 uncultured Rhodobacterales bacterium | reverse complement strand
ACAAGTTTCGCCGATAACGGTGGCAGACAGCCGAGACAAAGCTAACACCTTTAGACGTCCGTCGATCCTATTTCGTCCCCATGATCCCCAAATGAAGGATGTTTGGTGGAGACGCCGGGTACCGCCCCCGGGTCCGATCCGCTTATTACGAGCGCGTTTATGTCCATAGTCTCTTGCGAGACACCCTACATATACGAACTCGTGCTTCTATAGAGAAGGGGGTTTATAAAATTATTCTCAATAACCTGCCCTCACGATTTCGGT
>CAYZAY010000089.1:0-9282 GCA_964476515.1 uncultured Rhodobacterales bacterium | reverse complement strand
AGCGCGTTTATGTCCATAGTCCCCGAAGGGACCTCTCACATATAGAAATCGCGCTTGCGAAGCGCAAGCGTCTACGTTCGACGAATTGTACTAATCTGTTCGTAGATACTTGATCTTGCGATTCTTGAATATTTGTACATATTACTAGATGTGAATATATATCATGGGAAACTCGCAAAGGGGGAGAAACGCGCAATGGCAATCGAATTTGACGGAAAGTCGATAGAAACAAATGAACAGGGCTACCTCACTAACCATGAAGACTGGAGCGAGGATTTGGCCAATTCACTGGCTGCTAGCGACGATCTTGAACTGACAGATCGACACTGGGACATCCTTAACTACCTGCGTTCAGAGTATTTTGATAACCGAGAAAACCAGCCAAATACCCGTGCAATTATGAAGGCTATGAGCGCGGAATGGGGTGAAAAGATCAAACAAGGCGATCTTTATGAATTGTTCCCTGGTGATCCCTCAAAGCAAGCAGGGCGCATCGCTGGATTGCCTGAAAGCCGACGCAAGGGCGGATACTAGGTCTTACGATACTTTCTGAGAGCGGGCAGCAAGAACACCTTTGGCCAGTTCAACGGTGTACGCTGCCAGTTCTTTTAGTGTTTTATCAACCTTGGCCACATCTTGGCCTTCGATTGCATCCGCGATTTCGGTATGCAAAGCGATGATCTTTTCACGGGATCGCGCGGTGAACGTAATCATGTTCATCAGCGGTTGCATGCCTTCGACAGCACCGGCGAGTTGAAAAGCAAGGATCGGGTTGCCAGCCGCGTCCACAAGCGCACGGTGAAAAGCAACATCCGAGGCGCAGAAGCTTTCATCGCTCAGGCCCGGTTGACCCTGACGCACAATCTCGGCGCGCATAGTGGCTAGGTGGTCTGGATTCCGTCGCTCAGCAGCAAGAGGGGCGCAGGCGCGTTCCAACGTATAGCGCGCCTCACACGCTGTCTCGAAACTGACCTCATTCATGGAAATCAGCAGCGTCGATGTGGTAATCTGCTGGCCGTAAGCTTCTTCAAAGCTGAGTTTGTTGACAAAGGCCCCTCCGAACGCGCCACGCTGTGTGCGAATAAGGGATTGTGCCGCAAGACGTTTCAACGCTTCTCGTACCGTCGCGCGGGAAACCTTGAACTGTTCTGACAGTTCGGCCTCGGACGGGAGACGTTCATCAACAATCAACCGGCCCTCGATAATCGAGTCCCGGATGCCTTTGGCGATTTGCGCAGATAAATCTGACGTAGCGTTCGGATCAATTTTCATTTGTCTGACATTTAAAAGTCTGACATTTAAAATGCAAGACTTGAGTCGGAGGAAAACATGTTGGCAACACGGATCAGAGCGATGGGAGCAGCGCATTGGCTGGTGCTGTTCGGCTTGATCCTTGCGGGGTGGGCTGCGCTTTGGCTGATGGCGATCCCGCCCGAGACACGAGAGCTAAGCCAGATTTATGGTGCCGAGTTTTGGGTGTCGCTTTGCCTGACCACACCCGACGTTAGCGGCTATTTCAACATGTTCCTGATGTGGTCGCTGATGTCAGCAGCGATGATGTTGCCAACGGCGCTGCCTGCACTAGCGACCTATGACGATCTGGGCAGGTCGACGGAAACGAATTTTCTGGCACTGGTCGCAGGCTATTTAGCGATCTGGTTGGGTTTTGCCGCCGTCGCTGCCGGTCTTCAAATCATGTTTTTCCAATTGGGACTTCTGGACGGGGTAGGCACCAGCCAATCCGCCGTTTTTAGTGCCGTTCTTTTGGCGGTCGCAGGCGGATACCAGTTTTCGCCCGTCAAGGAAGCCTGTCTTGCCAAATGCCGCATGCCTTTGACCTTCTTCATGGAGCATTGGGATGAAGGACCGCTGAAAATGGGCTTCCGCCTTGGCGCTGTGTGCCTTGGCTGCTGCTGGGCGCTGATGCTGCTCGGCTTTGTGGGCGGCGTCATGAGCCTTGGTTTCATGGGTCTTGCCACCATCATCATGATTATCGAAAAAATGCCGGACTACGGCAAATACATCTCGGCCCCGTTGGGCTTTGGACTACTGGGGGCATCTGTTCTGATGCTTACCAGCGCATTTCTGTAAGGGAGCCTGACATGGCCACTGAAAAAATCGACGTACCCGCACGGATCGACAACCGTCATCCGATGGGAGAAAAAAAGGACCACGCGCTGACGCCTTGGGCGATCAAGGGCGAGCTGATCCTGAACTGTAACTGCACGGTCTTTTGCCCATGTGTTGTTTCACTGGGCAACCACCCACCCACCGAAGGCTATTGTCAGGCATGGGCCGGTGTGCGCATCGACGAAGGCCACTATGGCGACGAAGACCTTAGCGGCCTGAACGTCGGTCTGGTTCTCGAAATCCCGGGCCTGATGGCACGGGGCGGATGGAAAGCAGCGGCCTATGTAGACGACCGCGCAAGCCACGCGGCTTATCATGGTCTGATCCAGATTTTCAGCGGTAAGGCACGCGGAACGACTGGTCTGTTCAAGGTTCTGGTCAGCGAATTCCTTGGCGCCGAACGCGCACCTGTAGAATTCACCACAGAAGGCAAAACCCGCCGTCTGATGGTCGGCAAGAAAATCCAAGGCGCCGTCGAACCTGTGCCGGGCGCTAATGGCGACGATCAGGTTGTGACCAACACCAAATACTGGATGGGTCCCGACATCACCGTGGCCACGGCTACACAGGGTCGTGTTCGTGCCTTTGGTCGGGTTTGGGATTTTGACGGTCGTTCGGCAGAAATCTGCCAGATCGACTGGAAGGGTCCTCGCTAAACTTCCAGTCTTAGGATGAACAATGGCAATGATTTTTCCTTCCCGCCGCGTGCGTTGGACCCCTTTTTCGGAAGGGGTCGAAGCCGCTGGTATGAAAGTCTGTACTGTCTACAACCACATGATCCTTCCTTCGGTTTTTGCGAGCGAAGAAGAAGATTATCATCACCTTAAAGAACATGTGCAGGTCTGGGACGTGTCTTGCGAACGTCAGGTCGAAGTTAAAGGGCCCGATGCGCGTAAGCTGCTTGATCTTCTAAGCCCGCGTGATCTGGATAAAATGGCGGACGATCAGTGCTACTACATGCCTGCCATTGATCGCGATGGCGGTATGCTGAATGATCCTGTCTTGGTGAAACTAGCCGACGATCACTATTGGATTTCCGTCTCCGACAGTGACTATATCCAATACGTCCTTGGCGTGGCCGACGCGCGTGGCATGGATGTTAATGTTCGGGAACCCGACGTCAGCCCTCTGGGGGTGCAGGGACCTAAGTCAGATGACCTCATGGCGCGCGTGTTTGGTGAAGACGTTCGGGATATCCGCTTCTTCCGCTACAAACGCTTGGCGTTTCAAGACACCGATTTTGTCGTCGCGCGCTCGGGCTATTCCAAACAGGGCGGCTTCGAAATCTACGTCGAGGGCAGCGAATATGCGATGCCGCTTTGGAATGCATTGTTCGACGCGGGACAAGACCTGAATGTCAGGGCAGGGTGCCCGTCCACGAAAGAAAGAACCGAATCCGGATTGCTCAGTTACGGCAACGATATGGATCGGCGGAACACTCCGTTTGAATGCGGTCTGGGTAAGTTCGTTAATTCACCGAAAGACTACATCGGCAAAAAGCGGTTGCTAGAACGGTCAAATCCGGAACGCCAGATAAGACCGGTGCAGATTGATGGAACGATCCCGGCAATCCGCGAGGCTTGGCCATTGATGGCAGATGGCAATAAAGTCGGTGAAGTGACAACGGCAACCTTTTCACCTGATTTTGGCGTCAATGTCTCGATCGCGATGGTCGACAAAAGCCATTGGACGCCGGGAACCAAACTTACAGTTAACACCATAGACGGTCCTAGAAACGCCGAAGTGAAACAGCATTTCTGGAACCAGTAATCCGAGAACGTGTCGGAAAAAGGAGAAACACCATGTTCAACGCATTAGTCGTTAACAAAGATGAAGAAAGCGGCAAGACATCCGCCGCAGTTCAAGAACTTTCACTTGATGATTTGCCAGATGCAGAGGTGACAGTTGCCGTCGAATATTCGACCGTAAACTACAAAGACGGCCTGTGCGTCGGTCCGGGTGGCGGGCTGGTACGCAAATACCCTCATATTCCGGGTATCGATTTTGCAGGAACCGTCGAAAGCTCGTCTGATGATCGCTACAAAGCGGGCGACAAGGTTGTTCTTACCGGTTGGCGCGTTGGCGAGGCCCACTGGGGGGGGTATTCGCAAAAAGCCCGCGCCAAGGGTGACTGGTTGGTGCCGCTTCCAGAAGGGCTGGACACACGTCACGCGATGGCTGTCGGAACCGCTGGCTTCACGGCAATGCTTGCTGTCATGGCGCTTGAAGATCACGGGCTAGAGCCGGGTCACGGTCCGGTTCTTGTCACCGGTGCTGCAGGTGGCGTTGGATCGGTTGCGACCGCAATCCTTGCTAACCTTGGCTACGAAGTTGCCGCCGTCACCGGCCGTCCTGAAAGCGAAGAGTATCTTCGGAGCCTTGGTGCGACCCAGATCGTTGCGCGTGAAGAGCTGAACGAAACAACCAAACGCCCGCTAGAGAGCGAAAACTGGTCGGGCTGTGTGGATGCTGTCGGCGGGGCAATGCTGGCGCGGGTTCTTGGCCAGATGAAATATGGTGCATCTGTATCGGCTGTTGGTCTTGCCGGAGGAGCAGGGCTTCCTGCAACCGTCATCCCGTTCTTGCTTCGCGGTGTTAACCTGCTCGGCATCGACTCGGTCATGCAGCCTTACGAAAACCGTGTCCGCGCTTGGCAGCGCATCGCAACCGATCTGCCAATGGACAAGCTGGACGCGATGATCAAACCGGCAACATTGTCGGATTTGCCTCAGCTTGGTTCTGACATCCTGAAAGGTCAGGTTCAGGGGCGCGTTGTTGTTGACGTGAATGCCTAATCTCAGATTGTCATCCCCGCGAAAGCGGGGACTGCAATCAACCGAGCGCCTTGCCTATTGGGGTCCCCGCTTTCGCGGGGATGACACCCTTTCATGCCGCAAACGCTATATGTAGCGTTTCGACGTACAAATATTACAAATGTCATCAAACTGGCATGAGCACGGGGCGGTGTTTACCGCCCAAGTTCTTTCATCCCGCGCTCGATCCCTTCAAGCGTCATAGGCACCATCCGGTTCTCGAAAATTTCGCGTACCATGCCGATAGATTGGGTGTAGGCCCAGTATTTTTCCGGCACCGGATTGATCCACAGATGTTCCGGCCATTGATTGCGTGCCCGTTCCAGCCAAACCTGACCTGCTTCGGCATTCCAATGTTCGTTCGCACCACCCGGATAGGCGATTTCATAGGGCGACATCGATGCATCCCCAACGAAAATGCATTTATAATCAGGCCCGTAGGTGTTTAGAACTTCATGTGTAGGAGTCACTTCGTCCCAGCGACGGGCATTGTCGCGCCATACACCTTCGTAAAGGCAATTGTGGAAATAGTAGTATTCCAGATGCTTGAATTCCGTCCGCGCTGCACTGAATAGCTCTTCAACGACGCGGATATGATCGTCCATCGACCCACCCACATCAAGAAACAGAACCACCTTAACAGCGTTGTGCCGCTCGGGTCTGGTTTTCACGTCCAGATATCCGTGTTCCGCCGTCGCCTTAATCGTGTTGTCCAGATCAAGCTCTTCATGCGCCCCATCACGCACCCAGCGCCTAAGACGCTTCAAAGCCACCTTGATGTTTCGTGTCCCAAGCTCGACCTTGTCGTCAAGATTGCGGAACTCTCGCTTGTCCCAGACCTTGACCGCACGACGGTGCCGACTTTCGCCCTGACCAATCCGAATACCTTCGGGGTTATACCCGTACGCCCCGAACGGAGACGTCCCCGCAGTGCCGATCCACTTGCTGCCACCCTGATGGCGCTTCTTTTGCTCTTCAAGACGTTTCTTCAACGTTTCTATGAGCTTATCAAAGCCACCTAAAGCTTCAATCTCGGCCTTTTCTTCAGGGGATAGATGTTTTTCGGCCATCTTGCGAAGCCAGTCTTCCGGAAGATCCATCGCATTGAAAACGGCGTCGTCTGGAATTTCTTCAATCCCCTTGAATGTCTCTGAAAATGCCAGATCGAATTTATCCAGGTTACGTTCATCCTTCACCATCGCCGAGCGGGCAAGATAGTAAAACCCTTCAACGTCATAGGTGACCAATCCGGCCTTCATCGCTTCCAGAAAGCTCAAAAACTCTCGGAGACTGACAGGTATGCCAGCCCGACGAAGGTTTTCAAAAAACGGTAGAAACATGGATCACAGAGACCGAAGTATGAACACTTTTATCAAAAGGCCGATGATGGCGAAGGCAAGAAAATAGGCGCCAGCGTACTGCACAATATCCAGAATTCTGCCTTTGCGCCGATAGGCAATTAGCCCACCAATGACAGCGCCGACCAACCCGATAATCCAAGGCAACATATGTTCAATCCCGTTTAGCGCGGGCTGAGCGAAGCGATCTCTTGAAGACGCGCCTGAACAGCCTTTTCCGAGCCGAACCCGTAGCGTGCCCAGCCCTGAGTGTCCAGTCTGACGGAACGTGCGATCGACGCTTGTCCAGCCATATCCAAAGCTTCTGCTTCAAGCAACATCAGGGTCGATAGAAGCGATGAGTTGCCGCTTGCTTTTGCGATATTCATATAAGGGCGGACTATGGCCAAAGTCGCTGCGCTATCACCGTCGGCAATCGAGAACGCGCCGAGTTGTGCGGCGACAAATGCACGTTGCAGTCCGGTATTTGGCAGGGTTGCGTAAGCGCGGTCAGCCATTTCAAACGCCTGCTGGCCTTTGGCCATCGAAAGACCCTTCGTGACGCGACCAAGCACAAAGTAGCTGTATCCCATGCGGACATCTTCAAAGCGTTCAGCACGGGCAATTGCGATGGCCTGTTCAGCGGCGCGAACTCGTTCAGATGCGGATACACGGGCGCCAAGGGCCGTTTGAACAGCAGCGTTCCATCGTGCTGAATTTCCAGCCGTCGTTTCACTGTTTATCCGTGCACCCATTGGGTTCTGGCGCGTAAGAACGGATGGCAAACGGGTTGCAACTTCGGTGCGGCTCATGCCGTTCTTGAATTCAGGAGAGTAGTGAACACGTAGCATCAACATGTCAAACGACGTCAGAGTCGCGTGCATGTTGTCGTCGTTGAACACTGAATTATTGAGCGAATACAAATCATTAACCGGACCCAGCGCCTGTGCCAGTTCTTCGTGCATACAGTCACGAATTTCCTGAGGGCTTGCGTCATTTGGCAGGAAGATCGACATCACACGACGTTCAGTCAGGCGCGACCAGCTAGTTGTGTTAGAGCGACGCTGTTGTGCATAGTCCTTCAGACCGCGAACATTCGGCGCCACAAAACAAGCCGCGTTCGGGATCAGTTTTTGAATTTGGGCGCGTGATACCATTTTCATGGTGATGTTAACGTTGGCATCATTCACCGCCGTGATTGGGATACCCGCTTCGTTACGCAAACGAGACAACAGCGCCTGCAAATCAGATCGCGTCGTTGTCGATGCCTGTCCGGTTAGGCGAACAGTAATCGGCCCCTCAAAACGGGTCAGATGCGATAGCTGCGTGCCACTTTCCAGTGCAAAGGACAAAGCCATGAAATCACGGGCCAGTGTCGCGTTTGACCGTGACACGCTGTTTGCTGTTCCAATGATCACAGGTGCGATCTGGGGCACATTCGTCGGGGCAGGGGCTGCGTCAGAACGGGTGGCGACCTCGAAAGGCGTCATCGAACTGTTGCAGCCAGCAAGCGCAAACAAAATCGGAAAAAGTGGAAGCCGCAGACGACGCATTATTACCCACTTTGATACCGAATGAACGGTGTCAGCTTGCCGATACGGTCGTAGAATTTGCGTGCAGTGTGGTTGAAGTCTTGTGTCAGCCAGTAAACGGTCGGGGCGCCTGCTTTGTCTGCTTCATCATATACAGCTTCAACCAGGGTTCGACCGACACCGTGTCCTCGGGCAGGTTCTGAGGTGAAAAGGTCCTGTAGGTAGCAAACATTTTCCACTTTCCACGCATGACGATGGAAAAGGTAATGGACTAACCCGACGGCTTCATTTTTCTCATTAAATGCCAGCATTCCGCTAAACTCGTTCGGTTCTTTACTCGTTAAACGTCGGAATGTCGTTGCATAGACTTCCTCGGTTACTGTGGTCTCGTAAAAGGCCAAATATGCCTGCCAGAGATCGTGCCACAATTTATAATCCGACTTTTCAATCGGACGCACATAAATAGTCGGAACTTTGGTCAATTATACAGCTCTCCGAGATCAATAGTGGAATATCCTACTGATTTGTGCGGGAGCGGAAACAGGTTATGGTAGAATTAAGGCAAAAAGCCGTCAGCTTTGTCGCCTTGCTATGAACGGGAGTCGCTCGAAAAGGTGAACATCCTGCTCGTTCTTCAACAACGCACCATGCAAAGTCGGGAGTGATTTTTTGCCGTCGCGCTTCAGATCGTCAGCCGTCAGGTCTTCGGCCAGAAGCAACTTTAGCCAGTCGAGAACTTCCGAAGTTGAAGGCTTTTTCTTTAGTCCCGCCTGATCGCGGATATCGTAAAATTGGCTCAGGGCTTCTGAAAGAAGCTGCGGTTTGATTCCCGGATGATGTACTTCGACGATTTGCTTCATCGTGTCTGCATCCGGGAAGCGGATGTAGTGAAAGAAGCAACGGCGCAGAAATGCGTCCGGTAGCTCTTTTTCGTTGTTCGATGTGATGATCACAATCGGACGCACTTTCGCGCGGATTGTTTCACCGGTTTCGTAGACGTGGAACTCCATCTTATCGAGCTCTTGAAGTAGATCGTTCGGAAACTCGATGTCAGCCTTGTCGATTTCATCGATCAGAAGAACGATCTTTTCACCAGAATCAAAGGCTTGCCAAAGCTTACCCTTCTTAATGTAGTTCTTTACTTCGTGGACACGTTCTTCGCCCAGTTGACTATCGCGAAGCCGGCTCACAGCGTCGTATTCGTAAAGACCTTGCTGTGCGCGGGTTGTTGACTTGATCGACCACTCGATCATCTTCAAACCAAGAGCTTCGGCCACTTGTTTTGCAAGTTCGGTTTTGCCGGTTCCAGGCTCACCTTTTACAAGAAGCGGGCGCTCTAGCGTCACGGCCGCGTTAACTGCAATGGTAAGGTCGTCGGTAGCGACGTAACTTTTGGTGCCTTCGAATTTCATCAGTGTATTCCGAATCTTCTGCTCTGGTCGCGATTGAAACTTCTGCGGTTTTGACCAC
>CAYZAY010000088.1:0-9602 GCA_964476515.1 uncultured Rhodobacterales bacterium | reverse complement strand
CTGTTCATCTTTGGGACAGCATTCTTGAAGCTGGTAAAGACATGGGCGTTCGCCCTACTCAGTTCAGCACGCTCGACATGCTGCGGATCGAAAGCTACCTGCTGTTCTATCCTGGCGACAACTCAGAAACCTTCCCGTTCGAAAACGAAACCTGTGGCGACACGCTATGGGAGCTGGGTCTCGAATTCACCGTTTCGCCCGGAAAAGAAGGCTTTATCGGCTCCGAGAACCACTATGCATCGGAAGGCAAAGAGCGTTTCAAGATCTACGGTGTTCAGTTGTCGGACAGCATGGAACAGATGGAAATGCACGCTCGCGTTCTGCGCGATGGAGAAGACGTCGGTGTGATCACCTATGGCTTGACGTCCGAGCTGAACGGCTACAGCGTTGCAATTGCGCGTATCGCACCTGATGCGGCCAAACCGGGAACTAAATTAACGGTTCGCCAGCCAAATGGTACGGAACTTGCTGCAACAGCAGAAGAAATGCCGTTCTATGACAAGGACAAATCCGTTCGCGCCGCGAAAGGATAATTTCAGCATACGGCGAAAGGGCATCAGTCCTTTCGCCAAAACAAATTGTTTGGGAAAAAAATGTCTCAGTTTAAGTTTCCACCAGCCATCGACAGCCGCCCAGTGTACGGAACATTCGAGGCGCGCCCGGGACACACTTACCTGTTTATCGCAGACGCTGAAGGTGCCGGGGCTATTCTGGATTTTGCCGCCAAAAACACAGACGTTATGGCCAAATCCCATATCATCTACATCCCAAAGGAATGTGGAGATAAATATAAAAACCAACTCGAAGCTTTGAACGCTTCGCAGTTGTACGTCGGACCGAGCTATCCAGCGGCGATGTCGCGGATCAACCATGTTCTGGCGACTGCCCACATGGGTATCCAACTTTATCTTGCCGGTACAGAAGGCTTGATGTCTGAGACCCGCTCAAAAGCAATGGGCGCTGGCGTTCCGCTGCAGTCCATTCAATTGGAACACCGAGGTGCTCTTGGACGTCGTATGCAGTGTGTTCACTGTAAGGGAATCACCGAAGACGTCATGACGGATCCTTATGTGTGCTCACACTGTGGTCTTAATCTATTTGTCCGTGATCACTATTCCGAACGCTTAGGTGTCTTCCAAGGCGTTCGCGTGGATGCTGAAGATCACGGAAATGTTCCTGATGCTGTGGAGTTGTACAAATGAGTGCTGGCGCAGAAAAAATCTCCGTAACGGTTTCGGAAAAAGTAGCCCTGAACGATCTGGTTACACGCTTTCAGTTTAAGCGTACCGATGGTGGAAGCTTTCCTGCTTTCTCGGGTGGTGCACACACAGTGATCGAGATGAAAGACGGGGATATGACCCGTTTGAACCCATATTCACTGATGTCGGACCCGCTTACGCCCGACGTTTACGAAGTATCGATCCGTCGTGATGAAGAAGGCCGCGGTGGTTCAAAGTTCATGCACGACAAGGTCAACGTGGGTGACGAGATGGTTCTTAGCTATCCCGTCAACCTATTCTCATTGGATTTGCGTGCGCGCAAACAGCTGATGATCGCCGGCGGTATCGGCATCACGCCATTCCTCGCTCAGATCAAGCAGATGAGCGTTCTGGGCGGAAACTTTGAGCTGCACTATTCGGTTCGCACCAAATCGCTGGGCTCTTATGTAGACGATCTTAGCGAAGCCCATCCGAACAACGTTCACGTTTATTACGATGATCAAGACGAAAGAATTGACCTTGAGCATTTGCTAAGTGGTCAGCCGCTTGGAACACATGTTTATGTTTGTGGTCCCAAAGGCATGATCGATTGGGTTCGCGGCACAGCAAAATCTCTGGGTTGGCCCGAAAGCTCGGTCCACTTCGAAGAATTCCTTGCACCACAGTCGGGCAAGCCATTCACGGCCACTTTGGCTGCATCGAACTTGACGGTTGATGTTGGCGAACATGAAAGCCTTTTGGAAGCGATCGAGCGCGCGGGTGTTGATGCGCCTTATCTCTGTCGCGGTGGTGCTTGTGGTCAGTGCGAAACCCGCGTGATCGAACACGACGGCGAGATTAAGCACCACGACCATTGGCTTGAAGATGATGAACGTGCTTGTGGCGATAAAATCATGCCATGCGTCAGCCGCTTTGAAGGCAAGACGCTGGTTCTGGATCGCTAAGGCGCGGGGAGGAAATTCTAATGACTATTCAATTCAACGACGAGACTTTCAAGGACGACTATACGTTCAAGAACTCGAAAGAAGCGCTGGCCCGCTTCCCGTTCCCGTTCCACGAAGACAGCTACATGTATTCGGTAAACCTTGAGCCACACGTGACGACCCATCCTGGTTCAGTGTTTGAAAAAGGTTTCGACGTCGACGAACACTACGTTTCCGAGATGCGTGACCGCGCTGAGGTTTTGGCGCAGGATCCGCTTCGTTCGCAGTCACTGCCGCACATGACCTTGGCAGGCTGGGACTTTCTTGAGCTGGTTATGGAAAGCAAGTCCAAGGATTACCCCGATCTGTTTGAGCTGCACAAAGACGGCAACAAATGGCGCTGGGTAAACAAACCTCTAGGAATTGATGATACCTTCACGTTCCTGGACGACACAACATTGCCTTATGGTCCGCTGGAATACATTGGCCGCCAAACCCAAGGCGACCATGTTCTTCTTGATCAGCGTGAAGACAACCTTTGGGCGGACGCTGGTATCGTAACCACCCAGGCCGACTGGAGCCTTGATTTTGATATCGGAATGAATTTCTTTCAGTGGCATGCACCGGTACCGTTGGCTGCGGAACTGGGGGTGTTTAAGCGTGCGTTGAAGTTCTTGATGAACATCCAGCTGGGTGCACCTGCGCGTCGTCTGAACTGGACGATGACTGTGAACCCGTTGCTGGATACCAGTCCTGAAAACTATGCTGAATGGGGTATTCAGAAGACGGAAATGACGTCGGAAACGATTGGTGCAAAGCAGCACCTGCGTGTTGAGTTGCAAACTCTGTGGCGCTTGCCACGCTCAAACGCACTCGTCTTCCCCATCCGTTGCTACCTGGCTTCGTTTGAGGACATTGCCACCGTACCAAAGTGGGGACGCCGTCTACATCGCGTGATCCGCGACATTCCTGACGAATTGGCTACATACAAAGGCTTCATCGACAATAAGCCTATGATGCTTGAGTTTCTAAGCAAGTATGACGATGGCCAACCGACATCACCTGGCATCTGGCCAGATATCGAGACAGAGCCACCCTTGCAGAAATAGGGTCTACAAATGGGAAGCCACTTCGATTTGAAGTGGCTTCTTTTTTAGTTTTTCTGTGGGTAGCTGATGATCGACAAATACCGCGCGGGCAGTTGGATTAAAACTTCCGGTCCGTGCTGGGCGTCAGCATCAAAAAACAACGTGTCGCCAGCTTCGAGCCTGTAGATCTGGTGTCCGTGACGATAGTCCACAACGCCTTCCAGCATGTGAATTGTCTCAATGCCGGCGTGTTGGAATGCGGGGAACACGTCAGATTCATCAGATAGAGTAATCAGGTAGGGTTCAACGATAACGCCACTAGCATTTGCACCGATGTGACCAAGTAGATTGTACTGATGGTTCGCACGCGTACCTTCACGCTCTAACTCGACGCCTTCGCCCGACTTTGTATGAACGGCAATGCGTTCTTCTTCAAAGCGCCGAAAAAATGCAGTTAGTGAAACATTAAGCGCATTCGCTAACTGCTGCAGTGTCGTGAGAGATGGCGACGTATTACCATTTTCGATCTTGGAAAGCATTCCGATCGACAAGCCGGTTTTATCAGATAGTTCGGAAACGGTAATTCCCTGACTTTTTCGGAATGAACGAATTTCTCGTCCAATGGCAACCTCAAGGACCTTTTCGCGATTCTCGCGAACTCGGTGTGGGTTCTGTTGTAAAACGCTTGCAGCCATAGGAATATCTCGTTTTGAAGCCTTTTAAGTCCATCTACGGTGATGACAACCTGATTATGGAAGTGCATCTTTCACTAGCATAGCGTCATATCTTCCTGATAGTAGAAAAATATGACTGTCAGTAAGAATACATCTCTTGGCTTCTTGATCTTCCCCGGGTTCCCGATGGCGTGCCTGACTTCAATGATTGAACCATTGAGAGCGGCGAATGAAATTTCGGAAGAAAACGCGTTCACTTGGAAAATAGTGTCAGAGGGTGGCGAGAAAGTTTTATCGTCGGCAAACGTGATGTTCGATCCCGATTGCGGGCTGGACGGTCTTGAGGCGATTGATCAGTTGTTTCTGCTAAGCGCACCGACCAGCGTTTTTAATAATCCGGTGTCGTCTAATGGAATGATCCGCAAACTTGCACGGCACGGCTCGGTCCTTGGCGCTGTTAGCGGCGGTGTGTTCCCTTTGGCGCGGGCAGGGCTGTTGGACGGTCACACGGCGTCTATTCACTGGTGTTATAAAGCGGCCTTTGAAACAGAGTTTCCTGAAACCAATGCGTCTGATGCCGTGCTAGAAAAAGACGCTACCAGAGCAACGGCATCTGGTGCGGCAGCTGGGTTTGATCTTTCCTTGCATCTGATCGAAGACAAGCTTGGCCCAGAGATCGCGACAGAAGTTGCCTGTTGGTTCCAGCACCCGTTGGTTCGGGGCAAAGATGTTATCCAGAAAGTTCCGACCGTCATGTCAGAAAGTACGGATGACATGCTACCTAACGCGGTTCGTCAATCGGTCGATATTTTTGCCAGCCACATCGAAGATCCGGTAAAGGTTGTTGATGTGGCCGAGATCGTCGGAACATCGCCGCGAAATCTTGAAAGGATGTTCAAGAAGTCGACGGGGCGCAGTCCACACCAATATTACCGGTCACTTCGGATGAAAGCAGCAAGGCAGCTCGCGCTGTATACAAGCTCAAACATGACCGAGATCGCTATTGCCGTGGGGTATTCATCCACATCGCGGATGGTTCGAAACTACATCGAAGAATTTGACATCCACCCGAAAGAAGATCGCCGTAAGGTCAATCTTTTCCGAGTTAGAGACAACGTCGCGCTACCGTCGGTTTAAGCAATCGATTTCGCTGTTGTTACCAATGCGTGGAACAGCGAACCGGCCGACGCTCTTGGTCCAAAGACCGAAACGCGATCTCCGTGATGCAGGACAAAACATCCGATCTGTTCAATCCTTGTGCGGTTTGCATCCCCTTCACCCATCTGGCGAATTGGTAGAGCGCAAAGGCGTTCGAACATTTCGTTAAGCTTGTTGCCCGTGACGTCGAATTGACCCCATCCACCGGACTGTTCGGTCACGCTGGCCTTGCCGTCCGCTTTCGCTTGCAACTCAGCAGCCATCGTTTCGTGGCTTTCCATTGGGGCTGCAATCATCCACTGATCGGCACCGGTCCAGAAACATACGACGTCGCCGGATGTCGTCATTTTATTGACGTCGGGTGCTTCACAACCGGTGAATGATTTGATCATCGACGATGTATGAGCTTCGCCGCCTACGCGTGCGGCAACCGAAGCCAAGGCCGTGAACGGGACCTCGGTCACTGTCATCGTGCCAAATGTTTCAGAAGCGGCAGATGCGCCGCCCAGTGAAGTCGCTGCTACCAAACTATGCACGGAGACGTTCTCCCTCAGGGTCAACGAAGTGCGCGCTGACGATTTCAACTTTGGTTTCGATGCCGGTCAGTGGGCTGACAAGTCGCATAATCTCGCCCTTGCGGTTGGCGCCGTCTTTCAAAAAGCCAATCGCGATGTCGTGGCCAAGGATCGGTGAGAAACACGCAGAGGTCGCGTAGCCCTGATCATTGGCCGCATCGACTGGACCAGAGGCATTCATCAGGTGCGCACCAGCAGGGACACGACCCTTTGGATCAACCGGTTTGATACCGATCTGAACCAGCGCGTCGTCCGTTTTTAGCCCCGGACGCTCAGACAGGTTGGAGCCGATGCTGTCTTTCTTCTTCGACACCATCCGTCCCATACCCAAATTAAGAGCCGAGGTGGTTCCGTTAAGCTCGTTACCCGCAGCGTGGCCTTTTTCGATGCGCATAACGCCCAAGGCTTCTGTGCCGTATGGGGTGACGTCGAATTCTTCGCCAACTTCCATGATTTTGCGCATCAACGCATCACCGTAGTGCGCGGGGACGGCTATTTCATAAGCAAGTTCGCCGCTGAACGAAATGCGGAACAGTCGAGCACGCAGACCGCCGCAAACTGTGATTTCACCACAACCCATGAACGGGAAGCCTTCGTTCGAGATGTCAAAGTCTGGATCGACGATCTTTTGCAACAGTTTGCGCGAATTTGGACCCGCAACTGCATATTGTGCCCAGGCTTCGGTGGTCGAAATCAGTTGAACGTCCATGTCGGGGAACAGACATTGGGCCACAAATTCCATGTGACGATAAACGCCCAGCGCATTCGCGGTCGTGGTTGTGACAACGAAATGATCTTCGGCCATGCGAGCGGCGGTGCCGTCGTCCATCGCGATGCCGTCTTCACGAAGCATCAAGCCATAGCGTGTTTTGCCGACAGCCAGTTTGGCGAAGCCGTTACAGTAGATCTTGTTCAAAAATGCTGCAGCATCCGCGCCTTGGACGTCGATTTTACCCAAAGTCGTCACGTCGCAAACGCCAACCGAGCTGCGGGTAGCTTTAACTTCGCGGTCAACGCTTTCGCGCCAGTGGGTTTCACCGGCACGCGGGAACCATTGCGCGCGCATCCAGTTGCCAACTTCGACAAACACCGCGCCTTGTTCTTCGGCCCATTTGTGGCTTGGGGTCAGACGGGTAGGGTGGAATTCCTTGCCGCGTGCGCGGCCAGCCAGAACGCCAATTGCTGTCGGAGTGTACGGGGGGCGGAATATCGTCGTACCGGTTTCCGGAATAGTCCGGCCGGTCATTTCCGCCATCACAGCCAAACCACCCATGTTCGAGGTTTTGCCCTGATCGGTTGCCATGCCCAGCGTGGTGTAGCGTTTCAGGTGTTCGACCGAAACGTAGCCTTCTTGATGCGCAAGCTTCACGTCTTTGACGGTGACGTCGTTTTGCTGATCAATCCAAGCACGGCCTTTGCCGGATTTGACATACCAGAACGGCGACAGTTCAACAGGCGCATCCTCGGCCTCTGGCAGGTCTGCTTGCTTGGCGGAGATGCCCAGTGCCTCAAGCGCGGCAACGGCACGTGCGTTTCCTGATGCTAGCGAACCGGCGGTCGACAGATCACCGTCGGCCGCGCCTGCAACCTGCATGCCCACCGGCAAATCATTGCCAGGAACGAATGCAGCAATATCTTCGCGCCATGTTGGACGAGAACGCTGATGGCAGGTCAGGTGAACGTTCGGGTTCCAGCCGCCGCTTACGCCAATCGCGCCGCAGTTAATTGTGCTCTGCGATCCGTTGGCCAGTTGTACGATGGCGTGGGATACGCCCAAGCGCCCTTTGGTGTCGATAATCTGAGCACCCTTTAGAACCTCGTAACTATCGCTGCTCGGAGCGTCGGCACGCGTGTCAATCACAGCGGTAACTTCAACGCCCTTAGCATGAAGGTCAGCCGCGGAGCGATGGCCGTCGTTGTTATTTGTAAAGATCGTGACGCGTCTGTCAGCTGCCGCACCCCAGCGGTTTGCGTAAGTACGCAAAGCAGATGCAAGCATGATGCCGGGACGGTCGTTGTTTTCGAACGCAATCGGGCGCTCTAGCGCACCGGCTGCAACAATTGCCTGTTTGGAGTAGATCCGCCACAGGGTTTGGCGTGGTTTATCAGCAGCAGGAACCGACAGGTGATCGCTGTTGCGTTCAACTGCGCCATAAATACCGTGGTCAAATGCACCAATGATGGTTGTACGCGGCATAACCCGCACGTTTGGCATCGACGCCAGCTCTGCAACAGCTTTGGCCGCCCAGTCTGCGCCAGCTTGGCCACCAATCTCGAAGGTTTCGCTGTTCAGGCGACCGCCAAGAGCAAAGTCTTCGTCGGCGATGATAACATCTGCGCCTGAACGACCTGCGGTCAAGGCTGCCTGCAAACCCGACGGACCAGCCCCTACGACCAGAAGATCGCAGTGGAGAAAGCCTTTGTCGTAGACATCCGGATCATCCTGAAATGAAAGCGACCCTAGGCCCGCTGCGTGGCGGATAATCGGCTCATAAATCTTTTCCCAAAAAGCTTTCGGCCACATGAACGTTTTGTAATAGAACCCAGCGGTCAGAAAGTTCGACAGTCGGTCATTGATTGCGAGAAAGTCGTGTTTCAGCGACCCCAAGTAGTTCTGACTGTTGGCTTCCAATCCATCAAAAAGCTCAGTCACCGTAACCCGGGTGTTTGGTTCTTGCCGTGGACCACTGCGCAGCTCGACCAGCGCATTCGGTTCTTCTGAACCGGCTGTGACGACACCACGAGGGCGGTGATATTTGAACGAACGCCCCATAAGACGAACACCGTTGGCCAATAGGGCAGACGCAAGCGTGTCGCCTTGGTGACCTGTGTAGGTTTTGCCATCGAATTTGAACGATAGGCTTGTGTCCCTATCAATCTGGCCGCCTGAAATTCGGTTTATCTGAGTCATTTGCTGCGCCCCTTTGCCCGAGCTACATCCCGAGCCATTTCAACGGACGTGATCTCGTGGGTTGCGGTGTCGCGTGTCACGACCAGCCACGAACGGTCACCCGCTTCGTGGAACCACAATTCACGGTGAAGCCCTGCCGGATTTTCGCGAAGGTATTGGTATTCATAAAACTCGGATGCTGCGTTTTCAGACTGCCAATCGGGGCGGTCGATAAGGGAAGCATCGCCCAAATAGGTAAATTCGGCGGCGTCGCGGGGGCCTAGAAGCGGGTGTACGATAATCATCAGTGCAAATTGGGCTGAGCGCCCATCCCTTTTTCGTCGATCATGAGACCCTTTTCAAAGCGGTCGAAACGATAGGCCTTTGCCGTATCATGCGGTGTGTCGGTCGCGAGCAGGTGTGCATAGGCGTAGCCCGAAGCGGGCGTTGCTTTGAATCCGCCGTAGCACCAACCGCCGTTGAAATAGAGACCCTTGATATGGGTGCGGTCGATGATGGGCGAACCGTCCATCGACATATCCATGATGCCGCCCCACATGCGGAGCAATCGGGCCCGTCCCATCATTGGCAAGATTGCCATGCCGCCTTCACAGACGTCTTCGACCACGGGCAGGTTACCGCGCTGGGCATAAGAGTTGTATCCATCCAAATCGCCACCAAAGACCAAACCGCCTTTGTCGGATTGGCTGCAATAGAAGTGACCAGCGCCAAAAGTGATAACACCTGGAAGGACCGGTTTCAGCCCTTCTGAAACGAAAGCCTGAAGCACATGGCTTTCCATCGGAAGACGCATGTCGACTTTGGACATCAATCGGCTAGATGACCCCGCTACCGCACAAGCCACCTTGCCAGCGCCGATATATCCGCGGTTAGTGTCCACTCCGACGCAAACGCCGTTCTCGACTTTGAAGCCGGTAACTTCGCAGTTTTGGATGATGTCCACGCCATGTGAGTCAGCGCCGCGTGCGTAACCCCATGCCACGGCATCGTGACGTACTGTTCCGCCGCGATGCTGGGCTAGCCCACCTTTGATAGGGAAGCGGGCGTCTTCGG
>CAYZAY010000087.1:0-9624 GCA_964476515.1 uncultured Rhodobacterales bacterium | reverse complement strand
CGTTGGTAAGTTTCTTACCTTTCAAGGGGTTAACCTCAAGGTCATTGTTGCGGCTGTGCTCGCCAATGATCATTCCGGTGTAAACGGCTTCTTGTGCGCCGATCATCATTTTGCCGCGGTCTTCAAGGTTCCAAAGCGCGAATGCGACCGAAGTTCCGTTCTCCATCGAGATCAGAACACCAGCCCGACGGCCTGGAATTGAGCCTTTGTAAGGGGACCAACCGTGGAAAACGCGGTTGAGAACACCGGTTCCGCGGGTATCTGTTAAGAATTCACCGTGATATCCAATAAGCCCACGGGACGGGACAGTCGCAATAATGCGTGTCTTTCCAGAGGTTTGGCGCATGTCGGTCATTTCACCCTTGCGCTCACCCGTTAACTTTTCAATCACGGCGCCCGAGTATTCGTCATCAACATCAACCGTGACTTCTTCAATCGGTTCGATGACCTGACCGTTTTCTTCCTTCATGATGACCTGAGGACGAGAAATCGAAAGCTCAAACCCCTCGCGACGCATGTTCTCAATCAAAACACCCATCTGAAGTTCGCCACGTCCGGAAACCTCAAACGCATCACCGCCAGGGGTGTCAGCGATCTTGATCGCAACGTTTGACTCGGCCTCTTTCATCAAGCGGTCACGAATGACGCGGCTCTGAACCTTCTTGCCATCGCGCCCAGCCAGCGGGCTGTCATTGATGCCGAAGGTCACAGTAATCGTAGGCGGATCAATAGGTTGCGCGTCAAGCGGTTCGTCTACGGCCAACGCACAGATGGTGTCTGCAACGGTCGCTTTTGACATGCCGGCAATAGAAACAATGTCACCAGCGACAGCCTCTTCGATGTCCTGTTGCGCCAATCCGCGGAACGCTTGGATCTTGGTCACGCGGAACTGTTCGATCTTTTGACCAATGCGCGAAAGCGATTGAACGGTCGCGCCAACCTTCAGCTTGCCAGTTTCAACACGGCCAGTCAGCAGGCGACCCACAAACGGGTCAGAGCCCAGCGTCGTAGCCAGCATCGAGAAATCTTCATCCTGATGCGCCAACTGACGAGGCTTGGGAACATGGTTCACAATTAGGTTAAACAAGGCGTCTAAGTCCTTGCGTGGCCCATCTAATTCCGCATCACACCAGCCGTTACGACCGGATGCATACATATGTGGAAAGTCCAGCTGATCATCATCTGCATCAAGCGATGCAAAGAGATCAAAGCATTCATCCAGCGCCCGATCAGGTTCGGCATCCGGTTTGTCGACTTTGTTCAGCACAACAATGGGGCGAAGTCCAAGCGCCAGTGCTTTCGAGGTTACAAACTTTGTCTGAGGCATCGGCCCCTCGGCTGCATCGACCAGCAAAACAACGCCATCGACCATCGAAAGGATACGCTCAACCTCGCCGCCAAAGTCGGCGTGACCGGGGGTATCAACAATGTTGATCCGCGTGTTCTTCCACTCGACCGATGTGGGCTTGGCGAAAATGGTAATTCCGCGCTCGCGTTCCAGATCGTTGCTGTCCATTGCCCGTTCAGCCACAGCCTGATTGGCCCGGAATGCGCCTGACTGTTTCAATAGCTCGTCAACGAGAGTGGTCTTGCCGTGGTCAACGTGGGCGATGATCGCAATATTGCGGAGATCCATTGGAATAGCCTTATCCTGTTCGCCGCCCGCCTATACTGCGTGGCGGCAAAAGGCTAGGCAAAAAATGCCTCATCTTTTGTCTGCAAATATCCTCAGGGGGTGTGGGGGTAGAATGCCCCCACCTTGTTAGGATAGGTGAATTTTGAACCGGTTCCTTATTGCCAAATCCGTTACAAGATCAAAACGAGCAGGCGATGGCTCGGACAATATCTCTTCCTTGCGTGCTGTCGCATTCGCGATCAGATCGGGTTTCCCATTCTCAGCCCACTCTTTAGGAGAGGTCCTGTCGCCAAGGGTAGGGTACACGTGGTCCATCTGCATCCGAGACAGCGTCTGACTGGTTCCAAGGTAGTGTCCCGGACCACCAATGCAAACCTCGCGCATTTGATCTAAAGCCAGAGTTTCATCGTTAACCTCGATCCCGCGCACGCAGCGCAGAGACTGGCCGATGATGTCATCCCCAAGGATCAGGCTTTCGTGACAAAAGCCCAGCAATGATGCGTGCATGCCAGCGGATTCATAGACCATGTTCACGCCTGATAGCCCGGCGGTGACGTTCGAACACATCTGTTCCCATCCGGCCTGCATGTCGGGTAGCTTTGAATCTGACGCGCCCGCAGCTGCACCGCCCGGCAAATCATAGAACTGGTGCATTTGTCCGCAGCCCGATGTCAGAAGCGCCTGTTCACCCGATCCTATGGACATAGCGCCGGTCCGCAGGTCCAAACCAAACGGCCAAGTGCCAACGATTGCCGGTGCACCGGGTTTGACCGCATTCACGTAGACCAATCCGGCCAGACACTCGGCCACCGCCTGAACGATAGCACCCGCGACCGTAGACGGCGCTGTCGCACCGGCCATCCCAGCGGAAAGCAAAAGAACCGGCATGCCCCCGAGGATACAGCGTTCCATCACCTCGCAACTTTCGGTCGCGAATTTCATTGGCGGTACAACGAAACAGTTCGAGTTCGAAACAAAGGGCCGTTCGCGGAACTTATCTTCGCCACCGGCAATCATATAGAGCATCTCTAACGCTTCTGGCACAAAGTCGGGTTCGGTAAAGGATGTCCCGATGTGCTTGGACGTCCCAGAACAACACGCATAGATCGTGTTCAGATCCATTTCGCGGTTGTCTGTAATGTCACGGGCAACCATTGGGCGCTGAAGAAAGTGGATATTGTCCAACTGCTGGGTAATGCGCGCAGCATCATGCAGGTCTTGCAAAAGACTTTCGCGGTAGTTTTTGCCATCTACATCGACCATATGCACGGCAGCACCCGCGGTGCCGTAGTGAACCCGCGTACCCGACAGATCGAGATCGTATTTTGGGTCGCGACCCGGCAGTGTGATGGAACGATTGGCCTTGGCAATAGTGTCTTCGATAAGCGCGCGCGGAAACCGTATCCGTCCGTCATCGCCCAAGATTGCGCCAGCTTTTGTCAGGTATTCAACACCGCTTTCAGGTGCATCGGCCAAGCCGATGGTCTCAAGGGCCTCTAGCGCGGCTTCGTGAATTTGCAGAACTTGAGCATCTGTCAGGGGTTTGAATGTGCCACCTGAAAGGCCCGCGCGTACTGGTTTTAGGTCATCGGGCAGCGCTGCTGAACGTGCAGCACGACGGGCGTTGCGGCCACCGCTGCGTGCACGAGAAGATTTGGTATCAGTCATTAAATATGTCCGGTCGTATGTTGGATTAAGGGTGGAACGATGTCCCCCTTACGGACGCCCCCGCGCAGCACGACCGCGCTCCGCACCGATGGTGCGAACTACCAACTCTAGCTTGCTAAGATCGTTTTGCATCTCAACTCCGTGCGCGTTGGTGAAATTAAACAAGGCAAAAATTACCCCGTCTTTCCATTTTGCGACACGTCGATCAAAAGCGACACTCTATTTCGATTTGCTTTCGACTAATTCGATAAGCATTTCCAGCGCCTGTTCCAGCCGGTCATCGTCAATGGTCAGGGCAACACGTATATGACCAACCGCCGCTTGCCCAAAGCTTTCGCCCGGCATGACGGCGATCATGTGTTTGTCCAACAGCTCGTGGGCAAATTCTTCTCCGGACATTCCTGTCGAGCGGATATCCAGCATCAGATACATGGCCCCCTGTGCGGGAACTGCTGAAACAGCATTGGATTTCTCAATCAGGCGAAGCGCTATGTCCCTGCGTCGTCTGAATGGCGCGGCGATTTTGTCTTCGAACTCTTTTCCAGCGTTCAGGGCAGTCAATGCCGCTTGCTGAATGAAACCCGGAAGCCCGTAGGTCGAGCTGGTCGCTAGATGTTGAAGCTGAGAAATCACTCGCTCCGGACCGATTAGCCAACCCAAGCGGCTGCCTGTCATAGCGTGGCTCTTGGACAGCGATCCGATGACAAGTGTCCGGTCAATCATATCGGGCAGGGCGCGGGGTGTGATGTGTTGGCCTTCCCAAACCTGCGTGTCGTAGACTTCGTCCGAGATGAGCCAAAGATCGTTATCATGGCACAGGTCTGCGATGTCGCTCATGGTTTTCGCTGAATATACGACGCCTGTGGGATTATTGGGCGAGTTAATGAGAAGAGATTTCGCGCCGTCTATATTTTCAAGGATATCGCTTGCTTGGGGCTGAAACCCGTTTTCGGCGTGGGCTTTGATAGGAACCGGAACACCTGAAGCCGCACGGATAGTGCTTGGGTAAGTGGCGTAGTAGGGATCAATGAACAGTGCTTTATCGCCCGGATTTAGCGTGGCCATATTCGCTGCAAACAAAGCAAACTGGCCACCGGCTGTGATAAGAACGTTTTCGCGTTTGGTCTGAACGCCTGTCATTGTTTCCACGCGCTTTGCCACAGTATCCCGCAAAACGGGCAAACCAGACATTTCGGTGTATCCGACGTGCCCCTGTTTGGCGGCGTCATACATAGCATCAAGGATCATAGGGTCGGTGGGTGTGTCGTGCTGGCCGACCGTCAGTTCGACCACATCAAGACCAGCCGCCTTCATTTGACGCGCTTTATAAAAAACGCCCCAGCCGTCCGAGCCTTCGCCAAGAATATTTGCTATCCGATTAGACAGTTCCATAGTCGCCTCATCACCGTTTCGGCGAACGAGCCATTTCGCTTCAACCTTGTCAATCTGAATCGATCAAATGACGCGCGCCTGTTCCTTTTCGGGATAGTTCGTCATCCTTGTTATAAAGCGAACAGCTCTTCAGGCTAAGGCATCCGCACCCGATGCACCCATCCAGTTTTTCACGCAGTCGCTGCATGCGGCCAATCCGGTCATCCAGTTTTTTGCCGAATTTGCGTGAAATACGGCTCCAATCAGCTTTGTTGGGGGCACGGTCGATGGGCAGAGGGGCAAGGGCGCCGCGGATTTCGGCGATGGAAAACCCTAGCGATTGTGACACCATCACGAACGACAATCGCCTGATATCGGCGGGCGCGAACCTGCGCTGGCCTGCATCGTTGCGAAACGGAAAGACCAGACTCATGTCTTCGTAGTACCGGATTGCCGAGGTCGCGAGGCCGGTTCGTTCCGCCACCTGTCCAATTGTTAAGCCCTGTCTGTTGCGCATAGAGAGTCTCTGAATTTAGTGCTTGAGTTAAAGTATACTTGAAGAGTTAAGCTTTGATTCGTTGAGTAATACAAGAAAAAGGCAATGCGATGCCCTTAGAGCATGTGAACTACACAGTGAGCGATCCAAGAGGCACGGCAGACATTCTGTGCACGATATTCGATTGGAAAATCAGATGGGCAGGCGCGGCCATTAGTGGTGGTAAGTCTGTGCATGTTGGCGAAAACGACAGCTACATCGCGCTTTATACACCCCCGGGGAAACTATCGGACCCTACCGACAATTACACTCAGTTGGGAGGGATGAACCACATCGGTGTCATCGTTGACGACATCAACGCGATTGAGACTAAAGTTAAAGAAGCGGGATATGTGCCGCACAACCTCGGCGACGACGAACCGGGGGTAAGGTTCTATTTCGATGGGCCAGACGGGATCGAGTTCGAAGTTGTGTCGTACAACTGATACTGGACAAATCAACGGGGCGGCCTGTATGGTTGCCCCTATGAACATGAATGCAATCATTATTTGTGACTGTATTACCTGCTGAGATATCCCGCGGGCCGTTCTTCTATTCCAAACTTAGTCTCAAGTTGATAAGCCCGCGCTAACTGCGTGTGAGGACCTTATGACGACTATTAAGCTGCACAATACGAAGACGCGAAAGAAAGATGTCTTTGTGCCGATCGACCCAGAAAATGTGCGGATGTATGTCTGTGGACCGACGGTCTATGACCGCGCCCATTTGGGGAACGCGCGGCCTGTTGTGGTGTTCGATGTGCTGAACCGGCTGCTGCGGCATGTCTACGGCGAAGATCACGTCACCTATGCGCGCAACTTTACGGATGTGGACGACAAAATTAACGCAACGGCCCTGTCTCGCAAAGAAGCGGGTGCTTCGGGCACGCTGGAAGACCTGATCCAAGAACGCACAGATGAAACCATCGGTTGGTATCTGGCCGATATGGGCGCGCTTGGAAATCTTGAGCCGGATGAAGCTCCGCGGGCGACGAAGTATATCGCCGAGATGATCGACATGACCCAAGCGCTAATCGATACCGGTCACGCTTACGAGGCCGAGGGGCATGTACTGTTCGACGTGAAATCCTATGAGAACTATGGCTCACTGTCTGGCAGGTCCGTTGACGATATGATCGCCGGTGCGCGGGTCGAAGTCGCGCCCTACAAGCAAAATCCGATGGATTTTGTCCTGTGGAAACCGTCGTCTGATGATCTGCCCGGATGGGATAGCCCTTGGGGCCGTGGGCGTCCGGGCTGGCATATCGAATGCTCAGCCATGACCAAGGCGTTGTTTGGCGACAAGTTCGACATTCACGGTGGGGGCTTGGACCTGACCTTCCCGCACCACGAAAACGAAAAGGCACAAAGCTGCTGCGAGGCGGGCGAGGATAGCTTTGCGAACTTCTGGATGCACAACGAGATGCTTCAGGTCGAGGGCAAGAAGATGTCCAAGTCTCTGGGCAACTTCTTCACGGTTCGTGATCTGCTTGAGCAGGGTGTGCCGGGCGAGGTGATCCGCTTTGTGTTCCTCTCGACGCATTATCGCAAGCCGATGGACTGGACGGCGAAGAAGGCGGAGGAGGCGGAGAAGACGCTAAGGAAGTGGCATAACCAGACAAAAGACGTTGAACTGGATATGTCACTTGAGTGTGTCTCTGATGCAATCGCAGACGATTTGAACACTTCCGAAGCGATTATGAGAATGCATAGCCTTTCATCTCAAAATGAGGCTGGGGCATTGAAAGCTTCTGCTTCATTACTTGGCCTTTTAGATATTAGCCTCTCAGGCTGGGTCACTGTAGAAGTAAAGGATGATCAGGTCTCACAATTGATTGGCGAACTTTTAGATGTTCGTGCAAGAGCTCGAAAAGAGAAAAACTGGGGTTTGGCGGATGCTCTTCGCGACGGTTTCGCGACGGCTAAAGTTCAGGTGAAAGATGCATCAGACGGAGTTGTGTGGGAGCTATTGCCAGTTGATTCAATGGCTGCCGTCCACGCGAGGGCTAACAGAGCCGCAGCAACTGAAAGTGACGACGAGTTGGATTTCTGGGAAGGAGTATTGCATCAGATGAGAGCGGGTCAACTCGCATGCAAGGAAAACCAATTGGACATGATCCGTAAACTTCACGCGGAGTATTCAAAATGATCTCCGCAAACTCACAGCGTAGCCCCCGAACCGAGGGTGGGGGCGTATTCGCCCCCGTCCTGGGGGACGGGTCGGGGGCGAAGCGGGCTTTCAGCCCGCGTGACCTATTCTCAACGGGGGCAATCCAATGACCGACCGTCTCTATATCTACGACACCACGCTCCGCGACGGTCAACAAACCCAAGGCGTGCAATTCTCGACCGCTGAAAAGCTGGAAATCGCCAAGATGCTCGATCAGCTTGGCGTCGACTATATCGAAGGCGGTTGGCCCGGCGCGAACCCGACGGATAGTGATTTCTTTGATCAGGCACCGAAGACCAGCGCAACTATGACCTCCTTTGGCATGACCAAGCGGGCTGGGCGGTCAGCAGAGAATGATGAAGTTCTTGCGGGTGTCCTCAATGCACGGACCTCGGCCGTTTGCCTTGTTGGCAAGACGCATGATTTCCATGTGGAAACGGCGCTCGGGATAACTCTGGACGAAAACCTTGAAAACATCCGTGCGTCTGTGGCGCATCTGGTTGCGCAAGGTCGTGAAGCGCTTTTTGACGCCGAACATTTCTTCGATGGCTACAAAGCCAACGCGCCCTACGCGCTGCAATGCCTGCAAGCGGCCTATGACGCTGGGGCTAGGTGGATTGTCCTCTGTGATACCAACGGCGGCACGCTGCCAACCGAAATCCACGACATCACCCGCGCTGTGATCGAGGCGGGTATTCCGGGCAGTCATGTAGGTATCCACACCCATAACGACACGGAAAACGCTGTGGCCAATTCACTGGCAGCCGTTGATGCCGGTGCGCGCCAAATCCAAGGCACTCTGAACGGTCTGGGTGAGCGATGCGGTAACGCTAATCTAACCACGATCATTCCGACATTGATGCTGAAAGAGCCCTATGCGAGCGGCTTTGACATCGGCGTCAGCAGTGAAAGCTTGATCGACCTGACGCGGATTAGCCGAAAGCTGGATGATATCCTCAACCGCGTGCCGATGAAGCAATCCCCATTCGTCGGGGCGAGCGCGTTTGCCCATAAGGCAGGGCTTCATGCGAGCGCGATCCTGAAAGATCCGACCACCTATGAACATGTCGATCCGGCGACCGTTGGAAATGCACGCATAATCCCGATGTCAAACCAAGCGGGGCAGTCCAACCTGCTGCGACGCTTGGCAGATGCTGGTATTAGCGCCCAAAAGGGTGATCCTGCACTGGGGCGCATTCTTGAGACTATCAAGATACGCGAATCCGAAGGATATTCCTACGACACCGCCCAAGCCAGTTTCGAACTTCTGGCGCGGCGCGAAATGGGGCTTCTGCCCGATTTCTTTGAGGTCAAGCGATACAAAGTCACGGTTGAGCGGCGCAAAAACAAATACAACAAAATGATCTCGCTTTCCGAGGCGGTTGTTGTTGTGAAGATTGACGGCGAGAAGAAGCTGTCGGTCAGTGAATCGCTGGACAGCACTGGCAGCGATCGTGGACCGGTGAACGCATTGGCAAAGGCTTTGGCCAAGGATCTTGGGCGGTATCAGGGTGTCATTGATGACATGCGTCTGGTCGATTTCAAGGTGCGGATCACCCAAGGCGGCACCGAAGCCGTGACACGCGTCATCATCGACAGCGAAGACGGGCAGGGGCTTCGGTGGTCGACCGTGGGCGTTTCGGCGAACATAGTCGATGCTTCGTTTGAAGCGCTGTTGGATGCCATCGTTTGGAAACTGGTGCGAGACGGTGACTGATATTCAGGCATGTGCCGGAATTGTACTAAAAGCCGATCCTGACCGGTTCGCGGCTGTGATGGCGGCCCCTGTGGCGATGCGGGACGTGTTATTTCCCCTGCATGCTTTCGCGGTCGAAGTTGCGCGCACACCGTGGGCGACCAAAGAAGAAATGATCGCTGAAATGCGTATTCAGTGGTGGCGCGATGCTTTGGCCGAGATTGCCGAAGGTCGCCCGATAAGACGGCACGAAGTCGTGACGCCGCTGTCGGAAATTCTGAAACCCGAAACTGCACCAATGCTGGACGGTTTTGTCGAGGTTCGCCGATGGGACATCTACAAAGAGCCTTTTGAAGACGCCGCGCATTTTCGTGACTACCTGACCCAAAGCAGCGCTTGCCTATACCGCGCGATTTGTCAGTCGCTCGGTGAAAGCGACGAGGGTTGCCAAGAATTTGGCTATGCCGCTGGTTTGGCCAACTATCTGAAAGCCGTTCCAAAGCTAGAAGAATATGGCCGTATTCCCCTGTTGGATGGGCGGCCCGATGC
>CAYZAY010000086.1:0-9743 GCA_964476515.1 uncultured Rhodobacterales bacterium | reverse complement strand
AGTTCACTGCGCGGATCGACATCATCGGACCTTCAAAGGTCGACATGCCGTAGAACCCGAGCGAGATAACCATCATCCGCAGTACAGGGTCTGTCCGCAGCTTGTCCCATGCGCCCGAAAGCGTCATCAGACCGTTGATCATGCCACCCCAGCTAGGCATCCAGAGGATGACCGAGAACACCATACCCAGCGTCGACGCCCAGTCAGGCAGCGCTGTGTAGTGCAAGTGGTGAGGACCAGCCCAGATGTACAGGAAGATCAGTGCCCAGAAGTGGATGATCGACAGCTTGTAACTAAAGACCGGACGGTTCGCCTGTTTTGGCACGAAATAGTACATCATGCCCAAGAAACCAGCGGTTAGGAAGAAGCCCACAGCGTTGTGGCCGTACCACCATTGAACCATCGCATCAGCAACACCCGGCCAGATAATGACCGACTTAGAACCGAAGATGGAAACCGGAATGGTCAGGTTGTTGACGACGTGAAGCAGCGCAACTGTGACGATGAAGGCCAAGAAGAACCAGTTCGCAACGTAGATGTGCTTTTCTTTACGTTTGATAATCGTTCCAAGGAACACAGCCAGATATGCCACCCAGACGATGGTCAGCCATAGATCAATGTACCATTCAGGCTCTGCGTATTCTTTGGACTGCGTACCGCCGAGCAGATAGCCCGTCGCCGCAAGAACGATGAACAGCTGGTAGCCCCAGAACACGAACCAAGCGAGGTTTCCACCCCAAAGGCGTGCTGCGCTTGTCCGCTGAACGATGTAAAAAGACGTTGCCAGCAAAGCATTGCCGCCAAACGCAAAAATAACCGCTGACGTGTGCAGCGGTCTTAGGCGTCCGAAGTTCGCAAACCCTTCCGCCCATTCAAAATTAAGCACCGGAAATGCCAGCTGAAACGCGATAAACGTTCCGGCCAGAAAACCGACGACACCCCAAAACGCTGTTGCAACGACACCATAACGGACCACATCGTCCATATATCCGGTCGGCGTAGCGCCTGCGGGTTCGCCGATACGGCGCACATTAACAAGGAATAGTCCTCCTGCCACGAGCATCACAATGACGGCGTGAACCTGGTAGGACAGATCTCGGGCGAAGTTCGTGGCGACCATCGCAAAAAGCGTAATCACCCCCAACGCCACTATTTTTAAAGTATTTGTCATTCCGCGTCCCTTCGTATGTCTCCGCACGACTCAATCGACGTTCGGATTCCATCTGACAGTTGCGGTATGAAACTTTGTTAGCAGCCCAACCTTGATCTGCATCAAGATCAGAAAACGAATGCGCTGCTACATTTTGGCCAACAGGCAACCAGACTTGGTTTGGGGCCCTTTCATCAAATTATTAGGAACGCGAAATGGCTTATAAATCCTTACTTTGTGTCATCAGTGACTGGGATCACTGCCAACCGGCCCTAGCGCAAGGCGTAGCGCTCGCAAAAGCCGAGGATGCCCATCTCGAAGTGTTATGTCTTGGCGTCGATCTTACGCAGGTCACATCATATTATGCTGGTGCAAATGCGCTCATCCTTCAGGAAACAATTAGCCGTGCGTTGGAAGATGCCGACGCGCTAAAAACACAAGCCGAAGAAGCCTTGGAAGGCGAACCAATAGCGTGGAGCACATGCACCTCGGTTGCGGCCCTTGCCGATATCGGTCGCCACATCGCGGCGCGGGCACGCTTTTCCGATTTGGTGGTTTTGTCCCACCCTTACGGCGAAGACGTAGGGCCGGAACACGAACCGGTCACCGAAGCCGCGCTGTTTGAAGGCAAAGCGCCACTTATGGTGGTTCCGAGCAAAGGCGCGTCCACCGTCGACCCTCAAAAGATCGTCATAGGTTGGAACGAAAGCTCCGAGGCGATGACCGCTGTGCGTTCAGCGCTTCCAATTCTGAAACGCGCTGCGTTTGTGAATATTACTGTGATCGATCCACCAGTTCACAGCCCAAATCGCTCAGACCCCGGTGGGATGCTATCACAATTTCTGGCGCGCCACGGTGTGACCGCCGAAATCACCGTGCTCAGCAAGACGATGCCACGGATATCGGACATCCTGATACGCCACGTGATAGATACCCAAGCCGACATGATCGTCATGGGCGCCTACGGTCATTCACGTCTACGCGAAGCTATCTTCGGCGGCGCAACCCGTGACATGCTTGAAGAAGCGAATTCACCGCTGTTTCTGGCGCACTGACCCAAAATTCAAGTTAGACAACAAGGCCCGCCATTGAGCGGGCTTTTTGCTTTTAAGCCAGCATTCCGCCGTCACTGTCGTCACCGGCTTCGTCAACCAACCGGTCAAAGTCTGGGACGATCACGTGACGTTTACTCTTCAGCTCGATCACGCCATCTTTTTTCAAAGCGCTGACCTGACGGCTGACGGTTTCAAGTGTCAAACCAAGATAATCCGCCATTGCTTCGCGGGTCAGTGGAAGATCAAACTCCATCTGGCCTTCCGGTTTGCTTAAATTCAGAGACGCATTGCGGCGTGCGATGATCGTCAACAAGCTTGCGATCTTTTCACGGGCGGTCTTGCGACCCAGAACCAGCATCCATTCACGTGCGGAATCAAGCTCGTCGAGCGTCATCTCAAGCAACCGCTGCGCAACATGAGGCGTCTTCACCATCAGTTCTTCAAACGGCTTGCGGCGGAAGCAACACATCAGCATGTCGCTGACGGCAACAACATCGTAAGGCGCAACTGCGCGCCCGGGACGACCGACGAAATCCGATGGCAGCATCAAACCAACCATCTGGGTGCGCCCGTCTTCCATCGTCTGGCTTAGGGTTGCGATGCCCGAAACCACTGACGCAACGAATTCCATCTCGTCACCGGACCAGACGATCGTCTGGCCAGCCTGATAGCTTCGGTAATATTTAGTTTTCTCAAGCTGGGCGAGTTCCATTTCATCACAACGCGCGCAAACCGCATTGTGGCGAATTGGGCAATCGCCACAATCCAGAGTCAGGTTCGGAGTTGTTGAGGCCTGCATTTAATCCTTCTCGCGCTTGATCTAAGTCAATGCTTTGCAGTGCGGATGGCATCAGTAGTACCAATATGAACAACCAACAGCAACTGACATCACTGGGCCTTTTCGACGCAAAGGTGCCCAGATACACTAGTTACCCAACGGCACCACACTTCTCAAACGATGTGGACGCGGGCAAATTTGCCAATTGGATCAAGGCTATACCCCAAGGCGATCAGATTTCGCTTTATATACATGTGCCTTTTTGTCGCCGGTTGTGTTGGTTCTGTGCTTGCCGCACCCAAGGCACGCAAAACGACTCGCCTGTTGAGACCTATCTGGAAACGCTGAAAGCCGAGCTTGCGATTCTGAAAGAGGCGCTGCCAAAGGACGTATCCCTGTCCCGATTGCATTGGGGTGGCGGCACTCCGACGCTTATGTCGGCGGACATGATGACCCAATTGGCGCAAGCGGTGTTCGACATTGTGCCTTTGGCCTCTGGTGCTGAATTTTCAGTTGAAATTGACCCCAACGAAATCGACGACGCGCGTTTAGACGCTTTGGCCGCTGCCGGAATGAACCGCGCATCCATAGGCGTTCAGGATTTCGATCCCGAAATTCAAAAAACCATCGGACGGGTTCAAAGCTACGAAATCACCCGCGAAGCGGTCGAGAAATTGCGCGCTCGGGGCATCAACAGCCTGAATGCCGATATTCTGTTTGGGCTTCCAAGTCAGACAAACGCAAAGATCACTGAAAGTGTGCAAAAGCTTCTGTCACTCTCGCCAGATCGGGTTGCGCTTTATGGGTACGCTCATGTGCCTTGGATGGCGAAACGCCAGCAAATGATTCCATCGGATCAACTGCCAACCCCCGAAGAACGGTTGGAGTTGTTCGAAACCGCACGCAAGCTGTTCGCTTGGGATGGGTACGCTGAAATAGGCATAGACCACTTCGCCCTAAAAGGGGACGGTTTGGAAACTGCCCAACGCAACGGAAAGCTTCGCCGGAACTTCCAAGGCTACACGGATGATCAGGCCGATGTATTGGTTGGCGTCGGCGCATCTTCGATTTCGCGCTTCCCACAGGGCTACGCGCAAAACGATGCATCAACATCCAAGCACACCGCTACGATACGCAAAGGTCAGTTTTCGACTGGCCGAGGCCACAGTTTCACCGATGACGACAAATTGCGCGGACGCTTCATCGAAGCCCTGATGTGTGATTTCAAAGTCAGTTCGGCCGAAATTGTCGGCGACTTTGACATTGCCGCTGATCAACTCCGCAACTGCTTTGATGAAGTGAATGCTGCATTCGACGGACTGCTGGTTGTTTCCGACGAAATGTTGTTCATCCCTGAGCCAGCACGCCCGCTAACCCGAATGATTGCCCGCCACTTTGATGCATACGACATGACAACGGCTCAGCACAGCTCAGCTATCTAGCAGAATGGATTCATCCAACAATAAAAAAGGCCGCTCCGAGAATTTCGGAGCAGCCTAAATTTAGTAACTGGGGTGGCTGCTTAACTTAGCTGCCAAGACCCTGAAGATATGCAATCACATTCACGCGGTCTGCGTCTTTGCCAAGACCGTTGAAGCCCATCGATGTGCCTGGTGCGAAGCCTTTGGGGCTTTTCAGGAAGCCATCAAGCGCTTCTGGTGTCCATGTATCGACAACTGCGCCAAGTGCGCCAGAATAGCCGTAGCCATCAGCCGTATCAACCACGCGACCTACAACGCCGTTCAGGTAAGGACCCGTACCGTTGTTGCTGTCGACCTTGTGGCAAGCCTTACATTTGTTGAAGACTTTTTCGCCTTTGCTAGCATCAGCTGCAGCAAAGCGTTCTTCAAAGCTTGGACCCTCTTCCACTGCTTCGGCAGCGTGGTCGTCACCCGTTTCGATCACGTAGCCCTGTACAGCGTGATCGCCGTGGCCAGCAGGACCAACATGGTAGATTTCCTCAGCAACCCACTTGCCCAACAGGAAAATTAGGAAGGCGCCGCAGAAGCCGCCGATTATCTTTGTCATTGTCATGGTATCGAACATTATTATCGTATCCACTTATTAGCGTTCGCGGCTATCTATCCGCTTCCCCTAGGCTGGCGCAAGGTGTAGTTACCGCGACCAAACGCCCACATGCATTTTTTTCGCTCTTAGAGGGACCAATATGAACCGTCGCATCGCATTTCAGGGGGAACCTGGCGCTTATTCGCATGAAGCGTGCCGCGAATCCCGTCCGGACTATGAAGCCTTGCCGTGCAAGACTTTTGAAGATGTTATCGACGCGGTAAACACTGGCGAAGCTGAATTGGCGATGCTGCCGGTTGAAAATTCGACTTATGGCCGTGTGGCTGACATCCATCGTCTTCTGCCAGAATCGGGACTTCATATTATTGGCGAGGCGTTCACCCGGGTGAAGATCAGCTTGATGGCTCTGCCGGGTGTGAAGCTTGAAGACATCGGAACCGTTCGTGCCCATCTCGTTTTACTGCCGCAAGCGCGGGGCTTTCTTGCCCGTCACGGTATCCACCCCGAAACTGCTGTCGATAGCGCTGGTGCCGCCAAGGATCTGGCAAATTCGGGCGATCGGAACGTCGGCGTTCTGGCCAGCGACCTTGCTGCCGAAATTTACGGGCTTGATTTGCTTGCCCGCGATATTGAAGACCACGGCCACAACACCACGCGCTTTCTATTGATGTCGAATAAGGCCGACATGTCGCGCCGTGGTGATCACGGCATGATCACCAGCTTTGTCTTCCGCGTTCGCAACATCCCCGCCGCGCTTTACAAAGCGATGGGTGGATTTGCGACCAATGGTGTCAACATGACCAAACTGGAAAGCTACATGGTTAACGGTCAGTTTACGGCGACGCAGTTCTACGCAGACATCGAGGGCCACCCCGATGACGACAATGTAAAACTCGCAATGGAAGAGCTGGGGTTTTACACGGACTACCTGAAAATCCTAGGCACCTATCCAGCGACCAAGAAGCATCACTGATCAGGCCGTTCCGAGACGATCCTCGGTTCCACGGGCGAATTCGTAGAGTTTGGTATTCACCCGAGACGCGACGCTGGACTTTGCCAGTTTCAGTGATTGAATTAACAGGCGGCCGGTTAAATTGGTCGCCTGTAGCTCTAGCTTGATATTCATCCGCGTGCTGGAGCGGGACAAAGCAATCAGGTCCACATGCATGACACCGTTTACACCGATGGTCTGCGTGTGAAACCGCATACCGTTGGGGGGATCAAAGCTAACCATCTCCATCTGGAAATTCCGACGCTTACCACGAAGAAGGAACTTCAGGTCCCATTTCATATCCGCTCCGGGCTGGCGCAGATCATCGAGACGTTTAACCTCGGCCCCGCGCCGCAGGGCAAATCGTTCGAATCCATCGAAATCCGAGATGTAGGGGAACACCCGATCAATCGGCGCGTTAATATCTTCTCGCGTCTCAAAAATCATTTTTGTCCCAAATACGTCGTCGCGCGTAATTTCGCTTTATTCGACACGATCCGCAAGCCAGAGCTGTAAAAGAAAGTGCGCAATCGACCCTTTTCTTGCAGGTTTGATCTTTGGATGGTCTCCGGTCATGGCCAAAGCCACATCTTCACGACTAACCCAAAGCGCATCTTCGATCTCAGACGGGTCTATCTCAATCTTGTCGGTCAGGGCTTCGCCATGACAGCCAATCATCAGGGAATTCGGAAATGGCCAAGGCTGGCAAGCCATGTAGCTAACTTTCCCGATCTTGATGCCGGATTCTTCCAAAACCTCGCGCCTGACGGCCGCTTCGATGGTTTCACCGGGTTCAACAAACCCTGCCAATAGCGAATACATGCCGTCGGGCCAGAAATGGCTGCGGCCAAGTAGAACGCTGTTACCGCGGGTGATCAGCATGATGACGACGGGATCGGTGCGTGGGAAATGCTTGCCACCGCAGGCGGGGCATTCGCGTTCCCAGCCGCCCATGGCCATTTCACTTTTGGCCCCGCACTTTGAACAGAACCGATGCGAGCGATGCCATTCGAGGATCGCCTTGGCGGTCGCGACCAATTCACCATCCCGAGGGGACAGGCGCGTCATCACCTGACGCAGCTCTTCAAACGCCCAACCGTCGGGTAAATCAGGATGCGTTTGGATGGATTGGTCGACAAATTGACCTACTGCATCGTCAAGCTCTGCTGATTGCCACTTTGATATATCGACGGCAAACACATGCGTTTCGTCATCGCGCCCCAAATAGATCGGCGTATCGTCGGCAAGCTTCAGAACCTTGTGATCAAGCACCAACCGTCCCGCCAAATCGCCGTTCAACAGGGGCTTGCCGCGCCAAAACAGGATCGCTTCGCCCTGCCCTGCGTCCCAAATGGACCCTGCGTCGGGGCGCAATTCAGCCGCGCGATCCAAAGAAGACCCGCAGAAAGTAAGCATTTCGTCTTGTTGCATGACGGCCTTATAGCCCTTTGCAGACGCGGACGGCATCGAAAAGCGCAGCATGGATGTTACGCGACGCAACGGCATCGCCAATCCGTGCCAGAAAATAGCTTCCCTGCGGGTTGGATACGCTGAACGGATCGCGACCGTCGATCATCGCAGAATGATCCAACTGGCCAAGATTCTTCGATCCTGCCTTCAGGTCAAAGTAGATATCATCCAACGGCTCGGTCCCGTTTTCAGCGACCACATAGTCAACCACATGAACGCTTTCATGTTTGGTCAACACGTCGCGCAAGACCACGCGCCTGCGATTGCCCTCGTTCGAAATCGATTCAAGCCCTTGAAAACAAATGTGTTTAACGCCCTGCCTCGACAAATCCCTAAGAACAACGGCAGAGTTTGTTGGCCCCAGTTCGTGGGCAACCAGACGGTCTGGTGTCACCAATCTGACCGTGTGCCCCGCCCGTGACATGACATCTGCACATACCAACGCCGCGTGATCGCCAACCTCGTCATAAAGCAGAATGTCACCCGACACCCGCGCTTCGCCAGACAGGACATCCCAAGTCGATGCCAACAACGACTGGCCTTCGACATTCGGTGGGTTTGGAATGCCGCCAGTGGCGATAATCACTGCATCCGGTTTTAGCGCGACGACGTCGCTGGCTTCTGCAAAGACGTTGGTTCGCACGTCAACGCCCAAGCGATCCACTTCGTTGATCAACCAATCCGCCACGCCCCAAATCTGACGGCGTGTTGTGCCTTTGGCTGCAAGGATCAACTGGCCGCCCAATCGGTCGCTGGCTTCAAACAAGGTCACCTTGCACCCACGTTCAGCGGCAACGCGTGCAGCTTCCAGACCGCCCGGGCCTCCTCCGACTACGACGACCCGCTTCTGCGTCTCGGCCTTGGAGATCAAATGAGGAATAAACCCTTCCCGCCCCGTCGCCGCGTTGTGGCCACAAACCGCTGGCTTCCCCTGATTAACCCGATCCACGCAGTAGCCAAGACCAACGCAGGGGCGGATTTGACCCTCGTTTCCTGCTTTTAGCTTGGAAACGAGATGCGGATCAGCCATCTGCGCACGGGTCATCCCGATAAGATCTACATGTCCCTGCGCAACGGCATGACGGGCTGTGGCAATATCCGCAACTCCGCCCGCGTGCAGGATCGGCACGTCCACCGCATCGCGTATCTGTCCGGCAATCGTCAAATGTGGAGCCGATGGCATCCCCATGGGCGACACCCAACCAGCCAAACCCAGATCATCGTATGGAGCACCCGCAAGAACGTTCAGGAAATCAATTTTGCCCGTTTCGGTAATGATCTTCGCAGCTTGAACACAGTCATCCGCATCCAGACCGCCATCGACCAATTCATCCCCTGTCACGCGCATTCCGATGATCATTTCTGGCCCGACAGCGTCACGAACGGCGTCGATCACCTGCAACGTCAGCCTCAGCCGGTTTTCGAGCGACCCGCCATAGTCATCCTGTCGCTTGTTCACCAAGGGCGACAAAAACTGCCCGAGGAGATGTGAATGGGACAACAACTCGATCCCGTCAAAGCCGCCGTCCTGACACCGCTTAGCCGCATCCGCGAAATCCGCGATCACACGGGCGATGTCTTCAACCTCCATCGCTTTGGGGGCCGAGCGATGCGCCCTTTCACGAACGATCGAGGGTCCGGCAACGGGCAGCCAGTGGCCATCATCCCAAGCGGTCCGTCGTCCCATGTGCGTTATCTGGCACATAATCGCCGCGCCGTGGCTCTTCACGCCAGCTGTAAGCTTTTGAAACCAAGTGATAATACCGTCGTCACCCGCATAAAGCTGGCCAAACACCGAAGGGCTATCCGGCGCGATATTAGTCGACCCTCCAATGATAGTCAGACCAACACCACCCTTGGCCTTTTCTTCATGATACAGCCGGTAGCGATCTTTGGGATGCCCGTCTTCCTGATATGACGGCGCATGAGCCGTGCTGACAACGCGATTGCGAAGCCGAAGATGGCGGATCTGAAAGGGTTGAAGAAGTGGATCCATGGAATGCCGACAGCCAAGTTGAATGCGTTTCGGCTAAGAATGCAGATAAACGCGGATCAGCCAATCCTCCTAAACGAAAGATTGGAACATTTATCAACATTTCCGCATGGGTTTAGAGATATAGCGCCCGACGCTACCCCTTGCGAATCTGAGATGTTTTACCTAGATAACCCTTGAGAGGTTGGCGCGGGCAGACGCCTCGCCAACCCGGTCAGGTCCGGAAGGAAGCAGCCGCAACGAGTCCCGTTTGGGTCGATGTCCAGCCTCTCACCTAA
>CAYZAY010000085.1:0-10009 GCA_964476515.1 uncultured Rhodobacterales bacterium | reverse complement strand
CCATTCCACGCGGTCGCGTAAAGAAAGGTGACGTCCGTAAGGCCGTCGTCGTACGCACTGCAAAAGAAGTTCGCCGCGAAGACGGTACGGCCGTTCGCTTCGATCGCAACGCAGCAGTTATCCTGAACACAGCCGGTGAGCCTGTTGGCACACGTATCTTCGGCCCAGTTGTTCGCGAGCTTCGTGCGAAGAACTTTATGAAGATTATTTCGCTCGCTCCGGAGGTGCTGTAAGATGGCCGCTAAACTCCGTTCCGGCGATAAAGTCGTCGTTCTTGCAGGCAAAGATAAGGGCAAAGAGGGCACTATTTCCTCGATCGACCCTAAGGCCGGCAAGGCAGTAGTAGACGGGCTGAACATGGCGATCCGCCACACCCGTCAGAGCCAGACATCGCAGGGTGGCCGCCTTCCAAAGGCAATGCCAATCGCTCTGTCGAATCTCGCTTTTCTTGATGCAAATGGCAAAGCAACCCGCGTTGGCTTCAAAGTTGAAGACGGCAAAAAGGTTCGCGTTGCAAAAACCACAGGGGACGTGATTGATGCTTGATGCTGCAGACTACACCCCACGCCTGAAAGCGGCTTACGCGGATTCTATCCGTGGCGCGCTGAAGGAAGAATTTGGTTATTCCAATGACATGCAGATCCCACGTCTGGACAAAGTTGTCCTGAACATCGGTTGCGGTCGCGAAGCTGTCAAAGACAGCAAAAAAGCGAAAGCAGCAGTCGAGGATCTGACAACCATCGCTGGTCAGAAAGCTCTGATGACCACGGCAAAGAACTCGATCGCGGGCTTCCGTGTTCGTGAAGATATGCCGATGGGCGCCAAAGTGACCCTTCGCGGTGATCGTATGTATGAATTCCTTGATCGTCTGATCACTGTAGCAATGCCTCGTATCCGCGACTTCCGCGGTGTGAAGCCAAGCTTCGACGGTCGCGGCAACTTTGCCACCGGCCTGAAGGAACATATCGTCTTCCCAGAAATCAACTTCGACAAAGTCGATGAGGTTTGGGGCATGGACATCGTGATCACCACAACCGCGAAAACTGACGCGGAAGCAAAGAGCCTGTTGAAGCACTTCAACATGCCTTTCAACGCGTAAGTAGCGGGAAGGATTAGACATGGCTAAAAAAGCAATGATCGAACGCGAAAAGAAACGCGCAGCACTGGTTGAGAAATACGCAGCCAAACGCGCCGCTCTTAAAGAGATCGCAAACGACGAGAGCCTGCCGATGGAAGAGCGCTTCACCGCGCGCCTGAAGCTGGCAAAACTGCCGCGCAATAGCTCGGCGACCCGTATCCACAACCGTTGCCAGCTGACCGGCCGTCCTCATGCTTACTACCGTAAGCTTAAGGTAAGCCGTATCGCGCTGCGCGAACTCGGTTCCACCGGCCAGGCACCTGGTCTGGTTAAGTCTAGCTGGTAAGGAGGAGTAGATATGAACGATCCTATCGGCGATATGCTCACCCGTATCCGTAACTCTCAAATGCGTGGCAAATCTGTTGTCTCGACTCCAGCGTCAAAGCTGCGTGGTTGGGTTCTGGACGTGCTTGCAGACGAAGGTTACATCCGCGGCTATGAAGCTGGTACTGATGCAGCGGGTCACCCGACCCTCGAAATCAGCCTGAAATACTTCGATGGCACCCCTGTCATTCGCGAACTCAAGCGGGTTTCTAAGCCTGGCCGTCGCGTATACATGAGTGTCGGTGACATCCCACAGGTCCGTCAGGGTCTGGGTGTGTCGATTGTCTCCACCTCAAAAGGTGTGATGTCGGACGCGAACGCTCGCAGCCAGAATGTTGGCGGCGAAGTGCTCTGTACCGTCTTCTAAGGAGGTCTGAATGTCTCGCATTGGTAAAAAACCGGTCGAGCTTCCCACGGGTGTTACCGCATCCGTTTCGGGGCAGACCGTTGAAGTTAAGGGCCCAAAAGGCGCCCGTAGCTTTACCGCAACCGACGATGTAAACATCGTTTCGGCAGATAATGTCGTAACTGTAACACCACGTGGTAGTTCCAAGCGTGCGCGTCAGCAGTGGGGCATGAGCCGCACTCGCATCGCGAACCTTGTTACTGGCGTCACCAGCGGCTTCACAAAAGAGCTGGAAATTCAGGGTGTTGGTTACCGGGCTCAGATGCAGGGCAATACCCTGAAGCTGAACCTCGGCCTGTCACACGACGTTGAATACGCTGCACCTGAGGGCATCACTATTACTGCCCCCAAGCAGACTGTCATCATCGTTGAAGGCATCGACGAACAACGTGTCGGCCAAGTAGCCGCAGAAATCCGCGAGTGGCGGAAACCAGAGCCGTACAAAGGCAAAGGTATCCGTTACAAGGGCGAATTTATCTTCCGCAAGGAAGGTAAGAAGAAGTAAGGACCAGACAAATGGCAAACAGCAAACGGACACTGTTCCTCAAGCGCCGCCTGCGCGTCCGGAACAAACTTCGCAAGGTCAACTCCGGCAAGATGCGTCTTTCGGTACACCGTTCGAACAAGAACATCAGCGCTCAGCTGATCGACGACGTCAATGGTGTGACTCTAGCGGCAGCTTCGACACTCGAGAAAGATCTCGGTGTTGTGGGCAAGAACAACGTAGAAGCAGCAGCAAAAGTGGGCTCGGCAATTGCGGAGCGCGCGAAAAAAGCTGGCGTCGAAGAAGCATACTTCGATCGCGGTGGCTTCTTGTTCCACGGCAAAGTGAAGGCCTTGGCCGACGCTGCGCGTGAAGGTGGCTTGAAGATCTAAATCACTGCGGGCGGCGTTTTCGCCGCCCCGATGATCCGGGGGCCAATTGGCCCACCAGGATTGGATAAAACGACGCAATGCGCGTCACATGAAAAAGGAATGCCTCATGGCAGAACGTGATAACCGTCGGGGTCGCGATCGCGACGAAGCCCCGGAATTTGCAGATCGCTTGGTTGCGATCAACCGCGTTTCGAAAACCGTTAAAGGTGGTAAACGCTTTGGTTTCGCAGCTCTCGTAGTTGTTGGTGACCAAAAAGGCCGCGTAGGCTTTGGCAAAGGTAAAGCAAAAGAAGTACCTGAGGCGATCCGCAAGGCAACTGAACAAGCCAAGCGTCAGATGGTCCGTGTACCTCTGAAAGAGGGCCGCACCCTGCACCACGACGTCTCAGGACGTCACGGCGCTGGCAAAGTTGTTATGCGCACAGCGCCAACTGGTACTGGTATCATCGCCGGTGGTCCAATGCGTGCAGTATTCGAAATGCTTGGTGTACAGGATGTTGTTGCGAAGTCGATCGGCTCGCAGAACCCTTACAACATGATCCGCGCAACACTTGACGGCCTGACCAAAGGGTCTAGCCCACGTCAGGTTGCTCAGCGTCGTGGCAAGAAAGTTGCAGACATTCTCCGCAAGGATGAAGCGCCTGCAACCGAAGCAGTAGAAGCGTAAGGAAACGGACCCATGGCTAAAACCATCGTTGTAAAACAGATCGGTTCCCCGATCCGCCGCCCTGCAAAGCAGCGCCAGACCCTTATCGGTCTTGGCCTGAACAAGATGAACAAAACCCGTGAGCTGGAGGATACTCCTTCGGTACGTGGCATGATCGCTAAGATCCCACACATGGTCGAGATCATCGAAGAAAAAGGCTAAGCGGCCTAGGTGGGTTAAAAATCCACCCTACAGAATTCGAAAACGCCCTGAGCTTATGCTTGGGGCGTTTTTTGTTGGCAAAACTGCGTGACCACACCTGTAGTGTCTCCGCGGTTATCCATCCCGCGCGCGCAATCCAACCTATGCTTTGATTGCAATCCGGATATTCCGGATAACGGCCTACAGAAGTGAAACATGCGGGCGTAGAACAGCTTTAACGCAACAAACTTGGGGTAGCCGAGTTATGATCATCGTCACGGCACTGACCGCACGGTTCAAAGCAATGCTCAACACAGACATTCCATGTTGGTTTGAGTATCTGCACGACACTGACGCGAAATAAATAAATGGGTCGCCAATTTGGTGGCCCTTTGTCTTTGGGTTAGTTTTTTGGACGAAAGCGCCTGAAGTATGCTTCAAGAGTGCGATAGCTGATCTCGGCTATGATGCAGCTTACGACTGAATAGGCGAACAGCAGCACCCAAAGGTTATCCATTCCCAGTTTGGCCAGCAGTCTGTTGGTGAAGTCCAAACCAATCAAATGATAAAGATACACCCCATAACTGATCGTCCCCACACGTCTGACCAATGGGGACTGCAGGAAGCCTGACAGAATAGAGGTCGGCTGAATGACAAGTGCTGCAAGTAGCATGGTCATTGTGGAGTGAATTAACAAATTGGGTAGCCCAAGGACGTTTGCCGGCGTCCACTGCAACACTGCAACACTGCAACACTGCAACACTGCGACAAGAACCACGACCATCACGGGCGTGGCCAGAGGGCGCCCGAGGAAGCCGGCAAAACGTTCGTATCCTGATTTGCTGTTCAAGAGAATGGCCAGCAACGCCCCCATAAGAATGGGCGCGTATGAGGCGTTAGGAAGTGCCAGAACCAACGGTCCGACCTTGGGCGCTTCTATGTCTACCCAGCCTGCACCGACGATGACGTTTATCGCAATAACCACCACAAGAGATGCTGGGAGAAACCGAACAGGGGTCAGAAACAACGCCAAAGGCCACAGCATGTAGAACTGGTCTTCAACGGACAAAGACCATGTGATCGACAGTGTGGGTAAGTGCTCAGTCAAAAAATTGGACAAGAACAGGTAGTAGTAGGGCAGGATGTGCCAGACTTGTTGGCCTTTAACTATCCCGAAATAGGCGGCCATTAACGTGACCACAAAGAAGTAAACCGGAATAATCCGCAAAATACGTCGGATGTAGAAATTACGGATAGAAAACTGCCCTTTGCGATCGCTTTCTCGCAGCAACAGGGTGGTGATTAGAAAACCGCTAAGGACAAAGAAGAAGTCAACGCCCAGAAACCCCCGGTCAGCGAGTTGAAAGACGCCTCGGTCAAACGGCTGTGCGTGATGCCAAAGAACCATGGCGATACAAATGAAGCGCAAACCGTCAAGATTGATAAAATGGCGGGTGTTTTGAAAATTCTGAAAACTGGGAATATCTGATGTGGTCATCGTCGCCAAATTTAGAGGTTTTGACGAACGTTAGGAATACATGCGCTAGCAAGCAAGCCCCGACTTGTATTCGGTGCCAGTTGCTACCGCTATGCACAAATGGTCTTGGCTGTTAGCGTCGGTGTCAAATCGCATCCGACAACGCGAAATAACTGAGCCAATTTCGCAGGCTTGATCCCGTGAAACATTCCCTCTATACGCGCCCAGTGGCCTTGCGAGGTTACAGAATCAAAACCAAGAAACGCCGTGGTTGACCTATTTTCGCTTCAGGGTCACATCCGGCAAAGGAGAAGCGATATGAAACTAAATGAACTCCGTGATAACCCGGGCGCAACCAAAGCGCGTACCCGTGTTGGCCGTGGCCCTGGTTCGGGCAAAGGTAAAATGGGTGGCCGTGGTATCAAAGGTCAGAAATCCCGTTCGGGTGTAGCTATCAACGGCTACGAAGGCGGTCAGATGCCATTGTACCAGCGTTTGCCAAAGCGTGGCTTCAGCAAGCCGAACCGCAAAGCATTCGCCGTTGTAAACCTCGGCATTCTACAGAAATTCATCGACGAGAAGAAAATCGACGCTTCGGCTCCGATCACTGAAGACGCAATGGTCGCTTCGGGTCTGGTTCGCCGCAAGTTGGACGGTGTTCGCATCCTTGCTAAGGGTGAATTCTCGTCAAAAGTTGACCTCCAGGTGACTGGCGCTTCGAAATCAGCAGTTGAAGTTGTTGAAAAAGCAGGCGGTTCACTTTCGGTCACTTCGGCGCAAACTGCCGAATAAGAGTTGTAGGCGGCCCCATCGCCGCTTACATAGCTTTTGAAGTTTTCCAAAGTGCCGCCTGCGCAGGGGAACCGCGCAGGCGGCACTTGTCATAAAAGAGACCCGTATTAATGGTATCTGCAGCAGAGCAAATGGCCGCGAATACAAGCTGGGCCGCCTTGGGTAAGGCGACCGATCTTCGAAATCGTATCCTTTTCACCCTCGGTCTTTTGATCGTCTATCGTCTTGGCACCTACATTCCGGTTCCGGGTATCGACGGCGCGGCCCTTCGTGATTTCATGGAAGAAGCATCAGCCGGTATAGGCGGCATGCTCAACATGTTCACAGGTGGCGCGATTAGCCGGATGGGCATTTTTGCGTTGGGCATCATGCCCTACATTTCGGCCTCGATTATCGTTCAACTGATGACCTCGATGGTGCCTCAGCTTGAACAGATGAAGAAAGAGGGTCAGCAGGGTCAGAAAAAGATCAACCAGCTGACGCGCTACGGCACTGTTGGTCTGGCAATCTTCCAGGCTTGGGCATTGGCTGCCAGCCTAGAGGCCGGTGAACTGGCAACCGATCCGGGCATGTTCTTCCGCATTGCAGTGGTTATTACACTGGTTGGCGGCACCATGTTCCTGATGTGGCTTGGCGAGCAGATCACCAGCCGCGGTATCGGCAACGGTATTTCGCTGATCATCTTCGTTGGCATCATTGCTGAAATCCCAGCAGCTGTTGCGCAGTTCTTTAGCCAAGGTCGTTCGGGTGCTCTTAGCCCTGTCGTGATCATTGGTGTTCTGATCATGGTCGTTGTGACCATCGGTTTCGTGGTCTTCATGGAGCGCGCGCTTCGTAAGATCCACATCCAGTATCCACGCCGTCAGGTTGGCATGAAGATCTACGACGGTCAGTCAAGCCACCTTCCGGTCAAGGTCAATCCATCGGGCGTTATCCCTGCGATCTTCGCAAGCTCGCTGCTGCTTCTGCCAACAACTCTGGCGACGTTCAGCGGTGGAAACACCGGTCCGGTCATGTCAACTATTCTGGCCTACTTTGGCCCGGGTCAGCCGCTGTATCTGGTGTTCTTCGCAAGCATGATCATCTTCTTCGCGTATTTCTACACCTTCAACGTTTCGTTCAAAGTCGAAGACGTTGCGGATAACCTGAAGAACCAGAACGGTTTTGTTCCAGGTATTCGCCCGGGTAAGAAAACGGCGGAATATCTTGAGTATGTTGTGAACCGCGTTTTGGCCGTCGGTGCGACCTATTTGGCGCTGATCTGTCTGTTGCCGGAAATCACCCGTAGCCAACTGGCGATCCCGTTCTACTTTGGTGGTACATCGGTTCTGATTATCGTCTCGGTTACCATGGATACGATCCAACAGGTCCAAAGCCACCTTTTGGCGCACCAGTACGAAGGTCTGATCGAGAAATCGCAGCTTCGTGGTCGCTCGGGTAGCAAGAAGCGCGGCAAGCGCAACACAGGACGTCGTTGATCCCATGAACATCATTCTCCTCGGCCCACCCGGTGCAGGCAAAGGCACACAGGCACGTTTCCTTGTGGAAGAACGCAACATGACCCAGCTTTCGACCGGTGACATGCTGCGTGAAGCCAAAGACAGCGGCACCGAGATGGGTAACGTTGTTGCGGGCGTTATGGCGCGTGGCGAGCTTGTGACCGATGAGATCGTCATCGGTTTGATCCGCGAGAAGCTAGAAGGCGAAAAGGGCGGAGGGTTCATCTTTGACGGATTCCCGCGCACATTGGCGCAAGCAGACGCTTTGGGTGACTTGTTGGGCGATTGTGGCGAAAGCCTTGATGCTGTGATCGAGATGCGGGTGGATGACGAAGCCTTAGTTTCGCGTATCACTGCGCGTTCGACATGCGGCAATTGCGGCGAGGTTTACAACGACAACACTAAGCCAGTCCCTACGGATGGTAAGTGTACGTCTTGCGGTGAAACGGCTGAGTTTAAGCGTCGCGCAGATGACAACGAGGACAGTCTCAAAACCCGCTTGATGGCGTACTACAAGCAGACGTCACCACTGATCGGTTACTACCACGCAAAGGGAAATCTGAGCGGCGTAAACGGTCTGGGCGAAATGGCAGCGGTTAAAGCAGAGATCGACAGCGCTCTGTCGTAAATCCAAATCTATAGAGTTTTCCTAAGCGGCGTCGCATTCGGCGCCGTTTTGTTTTTCTACGTTAAAGGTCTTCCCGTGGGGCAGGGTCTTGTTCAAAAACCCATAAGCTAGCGCAGGTGAAAAACACCCTGTAGTTGACTGATTTATGCCTTTCTGAACTGGCGGGTTTTTGTTAACTCATGAAAGGTCTTGACGGGTGCGTAAATACCCCTTAGCGAGACCTCTCATTCAAGAATCGGTTGTTCTTGTCGGGTCGCCCCCGGAAGTACGACGATTACCTCGATCAGCTGTGGCCCGTTGGCGTATTGCCCCGGGCCTCCGTTGTGAAAAAAGGTTCTGGAGCTACGGAACCGCAACGAAAAGGAAAGTTATACGTGGCACGTATTTCCGGCGTTAACATCCCGACCCATAAGCGGGTCCCGATCGCCCTGACTTACATCACAGGAATCGGCCAAACATCGGCCAACGAAATCTGTGAATCCCTGAAAATTGACGCATCCCGCCGTGTAAACGAGCTGAGCGATGCCGAAGTTCTAGCAATTCGTGAACATATCGACGCGACCTACACCGTAGAAGGTGACCTGCGCCGTGAAGTTACCATGAACATCAAGCGTCTGATGGACCTTGGTTGCTACCGTGGCCTGCGTCACCGTCGTAACCTGCCGGTTCGCGGTCAGCGTACCCATACCAATGCTCGCACCCGTAAGGGCCCTGCGAAAGCCATTGCTGGCAAGAAGAAATAAGGGAGCGCATTAGATATGGCACGTGATACTCGCCGCACAGGCAAGAAAAAGGTCTCTAAGAACATCGCAACTGGTGTTGCGCATGTGAACTCGACCTTCAACAACACAAAAATCCTGATTTCTGACGTACAAGGCAATGCTATCGCTTGGTCGTCGGCTGGTACGATGGGCTTCAAAGGCTCGCGTAAGTCGACACCTTACGCTGCTCAGATGGCTGCAGAAGATGCAGGCAAAAAAGCTCAGGAACACGGCATGAAGACCCTTGAGGTCGAAGTTCAAGGTCCAGGTTCGGGCCGTGAATCGGCACTGCGCGCACTGGCTGCCGTCGGTTTCAACATCACCTCGATCCGTGATGTGACCCCGATCGCACACAACGGCTGTCGCCCACCAAAGCGCCGCCGCGTATAATAAAAAGTTTTCTCATGGGGCTGTGTTTCGCACGCGGCCCCATTCCGTCATTTTAACCTCGGGCGTCTTTGGCCTTTGGACATAGGCAAAGACAAGAATGGAGGGACGTATGATCCACAAAAATTGGGCAGAATTGATCAAGCCAACCCAGCTAGACGTTAAGCCGGGCCATGATCCGGCGCGTCAGGCAACAATCGTAGCAGAGCCTCTTGAACGTGGCTTTGGTCTGACTATGGGCAACGCGCTGCGTCGCGTTCTGATGAGCTCGCTTCAGGGCGCAGCTATCACCAGTGTTCAGATTGACAACGTATTGCACGAGTTCTCATCTGTTGATGGTGTTCGCGAAGATGTCACCGACATCATCCTGAACCTCAAAGGTGTTGCTGTTCGTATGGAAGTCGAAGGGCCAAAGCGCGTTTCGATCTCGGCCAAAGGCCCTGGCATCGTAACAGCAGGCGACATCGCGGAATCGGCTGGGATTGAAATCCTGAACCGTGACCACGTAATTTGTCACCTCGATGATGGCGCAGACCTGTATATGGAACTGACCGTCAACACTGGTAAAGGATACGTTGCAGCCGACAAAAACCGTCCTGAAGACGCACCGATTGGTCTTATCCCAATCGACGCGATCTATTCGCCGGTTAAGAAAGTATCGTATGACGTTCAGCCAACCCGTGAAGGTCAGGTTCTGGACTATGACAAACTGACCATGAAGGTCGACACCGACGGTTCGATCACCCCTGATGATGCAGTTGCTTTCGCAGCGCGTATCCTTCAGGACCAGTTGGGCATCTTCGTCAACTTCGACGAACCAGAAGCTGCTGGCCGTCAGGACGAAGACGATGGTCTCGAGTTCAACCCGCTTCTG
>CAYZAY010000084.1:0-10125 GCA_964476515.1 uncultured Rhodobacterales bacterium | reverse complement strand
GCCAAGCCTAGGAAGACGCACTTTTTTCATTAGGGCGCGCATATCCCATGTTTTGCCACTTAGACGATCCGCATCGGCTTTTACCATTTCGGCTATTTCAGCCATTGCGACAGCGTCTTTCGCGAAAAACTCGTACAACAGGGCATCGGGATCAGTTCTGGTAAGCCGCTCTTCCGCAAGAATATTTTTCGGAAAATCCTTGGCGTTTATCGTCACGATCCCGTCTGCCGACGCTTTAACAGCAGCGGCGAGCACGTGAATATCAGCTGGATCAGGCAGCCACAGGCGTTGTTCCAATCCCTCATAGTTAGAAACAGAGCTATGCGGCCAGTTGGCCTTGACGAGTGCAACCTCTGAGCGTGCTTGGGCTTCGCCTTCAGCACCTAGCTTACGAGCCGCTCGGGCCCATTCCTCAAGTATGCGATCCGACCAGACGGGCGTGAAAAAGCCCCTCTTCGCTGCGCCAAGTAACACCGACCGCATCACGGTCGGGTACATTACGCATGCGTCCAGCAATAGCTTCATAGTCGGAAGAACAAGGACTTAAGATATCCGCTTTCCGCCAGTTGCGGCAAAAGCGGATGATCCGGTCCAGCAAAACCGGTGTGTATCAACTGAGAAGAGCGCCCTGCCCGACCGATACCCCGAACGCTCGACGTGCGGAACTTTTGCAAATCTGCAGCATGCGAGCAGCTACAAAGCCCCAGATACCCGTTTTCTGCAACCAACGGGGCGGCTAAACGGGCAATTCGTTCATATGCGCGAAGTCCGGCTTCCAAAGCTGGCTTGCTAGGCGCAAAAGCTGGCGGATCGCAGATGACAACATCAAAACGTTGTCCTTCTTTGCCGAGCTCTTCCAAAACGTCGAATGCGTCGCCTTTGCGGGTCGAAAACTTGTCTTTCACGCCGCTTGCTTCGGCCCCTGCTTCAGCAAGGGTAAGCGCAGCGGCTGATCCGTCGACGGCTAGTGCTTCGGAAGCTCCACCAGCTAGCGCAGCCAGTGAAAACCCACCCACGTGCGAAAATGCATCTAGAACTCTTGCGCCTTTGGACAAGCCCGCGGCAAACGCGTGATTGGGGCGTTGATCAAAGAACAGGCCGGTTTTCTGCCCGCCAATCAGATCGGCCATATAGACCGCTCCATTCATCGGAACCTGAATAGGTGCGGTTGGCGCGTTTCCAGCTAGGACACGGGTTTCGTCCTCCAAGCCTTCCAATGACCGCGCACGCCCCGATCCGTTAAGCATGACGTTCGCAACGCCCGTCATCTTGACCAGCGCTGCCGTCAGAATGTCGATCCGCGCATCCGCCCAAGCTGCATTGGGTTGAATGACGGCCGTATCGCCAAACCTGTCGATTACAACACCCGGTAGGCCGTCGGATTCCGCGTGGACCAAACGATAGAACGGCTGATCAAACAGTCGCTCTCTGTGTGCTAGGGCTTTGGCTAATCTTGCTTCGAACCAGTCTTGATTGATTTCGGCGGCGGTATTGTGATCCAAAACCCGACAGAAAATCTTTGAATTCGGGTTAACTGCGACCAATGCAATCGGGCGGCGGTCTGCATCTTCCAGAATTGCCACCGTTCCAGGAAGCAATCCTTTCGTGCGGCGGTCAGTCACAATTTCATTTTCATACACCCAAGGAAACCCGTGACGGATCACTTGGGGTTTGGCTTTGGGTTTCAGTCTTACAAATGGGATAGAGGGCTGCGTCATGCAGCCCTCCTACTCAGTTTCCCTCCGAGTATAAACCCCCGACTTACAAGTCGGCGCTTGCCAAAGTTAGTGTGTTTTCGGCACTTTCAAGTTCGCCAGCAATGACCCTTGATACGTGATCAATGATCCTGACCTTTTGCGTTAAGCCAGCCAGATCTGCTTGGATCGCAGCTTGTCCGCCGAATGCATCTAGCGATGCGTTGATTTTCTTCGTTTCGCCAATTTGCAGACCAGTCATCGCGTCGATAATCGCCAGAGTAAAGAATATAGAGTGATTGCCACCGACCGTGTAGCGAGCCCGATGTGACAGCGAATGGAAGCGAGTCACAGTCAGATGAAGAACAACGTCCCGTGTACCATCTGCTGTTTCGGCACCCTGCGAAACTGCATCATGAAGGATCGCCTGAATTTGTGCATAACGGTCACCAGGAAGATCACCCTGCCAAACAATGTCTCCCAAGGGGGTAAGAGTATTTGCTTCTGATACACGCAGAGTGCGCGGAACGCCGATACAAACGTCAATGACGTTAAAGTCATTCCCCAAAGCTGGTTGCTGGATATCCGCGACCGCCCGTGTCACAACTTCGGGAGCGTCTTTTAACGAAATCGCCGTCCCCACACTAATTTCGACCATTGGCATCGTGTTTTCATACGGCGCCGAGCGCGTAACGGCATCAAGCGGTCCACATGCGGTTACTGACAATGCAGCCAGTCCGAAAAGTATGTTACGAATACGAAGCATCGTTGCCTCCACTACCCAAAAAAGATTCACGGTTTGACCCGCGACTGGTATTTATTGACTGTGAAATTGGACCCAATTGGGGCAGAAGCTCGCCAATACAGTGGTTTTTCAGCTATTTTAGCGAATTCGTGGACAATAGGCAGAATTTGGCGTTTTAAGGTAGAACGTATTGTTAGCGCTAACGGTTCATGCTACAGGGCAGTCAACTAACGTTTAAGGACTCAACATGACGTTGAATGCGACGATTGAAAAAGTAACCCAGAGGATTGTGGAGCGATCGGCTAAAACGCGTTCCGCATACTTGGCCAAGATCGACCGCGCGGCATCGGACGGGCCCCGTCGTGCGCATCTTACCTGTGGAAATCAAGCACATGCCTATGCTGCCATGGGAAGCGATCAGCAGCCACTTATACAAGAGCGTGGTCCAAATCTTGGGATCATCTCTGCGTATAATGACATGCTGTCGGCGCACCAACCGTTCGAAAAGTTTCCCGACATCATCAAAGCAACGGCCCGCGCTAACGGTGCGACGGCTCAGGTTGCGGGTGGCGTGCCAGCTATGTGCGATGGTGTCACCCAAGGACAACCGGGGATGGAGCTTTCTTTGTTCTCGCGTGATGTGATTGCTTTGGCCAGTGGTGTAGCCCTGTCTCACAATACCTATGACGCTGCGATCTATCTTGGCGTATGTGACAAGATCGTTCCCGGTCTTATCATTGCGGCCGCCACGTTTGGACACATCCCGGCGATCTTTCTTCCGGCTGGCCCGATGACCTCTGGATTACCCAATGACGAAAAAGCAAAAATCCGCCAACAGTTCGCCAAGGGTGAAATCGGGCGGGATCAGTTGATGGAGGCCGAAATTGCCTCTTATCACGGTCCGGGAACGTGTACTTTTTACGGCACCGCGAACACCAACCAGATGCTGATGGAGTTTATGGGGCTTCATCTACCTGGGGCGTCCTTTGTTAATCCCAACACACCGCTGCGCGACGCGCTAACGGTGGCTGGATCTGAACGAGCGCTGGAAATCACCGCACTAGGGAACGACTTTAGACCGGCGGCAAAGGTTCTTGACGAGAAAGCATTTGTGAACGGCTTGGTTGGGTTGATGGCAACTGGTGGCTCGACAAATCTTGTGCTGCATTTGCCCGCGATGGCCCGCGCCGCGGGCATTTTGCTTGAGATCGAAGACTTCGAAGAAATCAGCTCGGTCACCCCATTGATGGCCAAAGTTTATCCAAACGGTCTTGCAGACGTGAACCATTTCCACGCCGCTGGTGGATTGGGTTACTTGATCGGTGACCTTCTGGGTTCAGGTCTTTTGCATGCTGACACCACCACGGTCGTGGGCGACGGGCTAAGTGCTTACACACAAGAACCTAAGCTAAAAGACGGCACGCTGGTTTTTGAAGACGGCTCTGGCGAAAGCCTGAACGACAAAATTCTTCGTCCCTCGAAAGATCCATTCCAATCAACTGGCGGTCTCAAGGGGCTAAACGGAAATTTGGGTTCTGGCATGATGAAGGTCAGCGCAGTGTCCGAAGAGCGGCGTGTCATCGAAGCTAAGGCGCGCGTGTTCCATGAACAACACGATGTTAAAACAGCATTCAACAACGGCGAATTTACTGAAGACACGGTTGTTGTCGTTCGCTTCCAAGGCCCTCAGGCAAACGGGATGCCAGAGCTACACAGCCTGACCCCGACGCTTTCTGTACTTCAGGATCGCGGCTTAAAGGTAGCGTTGGTCACTGATGGACGTATGTCTGGTGCTTCTGGCAAAGTTCCGGCTGCAATTCATGTCTCGCCCGAGGCCGCACTTGGAGGTCCGCTTGCCAAGCTGCGCGACGGTGATCTGGTGCGTGTTGATGCCCAAAGTGGTGTCCTTCAATGTCTGGAAGACGGCTTTGACGAACGAACTCCAATTTTCATAGACCTTAGCGCCAACGACCAAGGACTGGGACGCGAGCTTTTTGACGTGTTCCGCAAGAACGTCGGGCTGGCCACATCAGGCGCGGGCGTAGTTGTTTAGCCTTCGCCACTGAAAGAACCCCATTCGGAGAATATCAATGATCACCCCTTTTGAAGCCAGCAACCGCGCTCGTGAAATCTGCAGTCTGGCACCCGTTGTACCGGTGCTTGTTGTGGATGATGCCGGCAAGGCCAAGGATCTTGCATCTGCGCTCGTCAAAGGCGGACTTCCAGCGCTGGAAGTAACCCTGCGAACCGATTGCGCGCTTGAGGTGATTACTGAAATGTCTTCCATAGCGGGCGGTGTCGTTGGCGCTGGCACACTTCTAACACCAGCTGACGTAGAAGCTGCAAAAGCTGCAGGGGCGACATTCGGTGTATCACCTGGTGCAACGGAAAAGGTTCTTGATGCTTGCGAAGCAAATGACCTTCCCCTCTTACCCGGTGCCGCTACATCCAGCGAAGTCATGAAGCTTTTAGAGCGTGGCTACACAGTTCAGAAATTCTTTCCTGCAGAAGCAAACGGCGGCGTTCCAGCTCTTAAAGCCATCGGCGCACCGATCCCTCAGGTCAAATTTTGCCCAACGGGTGGTGTTTCGTTGAAAAACGCGCCTGACTATCTGGGGCTAAGCAACACGCTATGCGTCGGGGGTAGCTGGGTTGCACCAAAGGAAATGGTCAACTCCGGCGATTGGGCAGGGATCGAGGCTTTGGCACGCGAGGCGTCCCAACTGTCGCGCTAATTGCGCGGCCGAGACCGCCAGCCACCACGTCGCTGCGGGCTGGACATACGCTGACGACCGTTTTCAAGAACATCTGTCATTGGGTGCTCAGGATGGTCGGACGCATATCTTTCGATAAGCACCTTTAGGCTTTCTTGCGTATCCATGTCGGATGGCAAGCTAAGCGCCCAATCCAGAAAAATCGACCGGCACTGTGAATCCATTATGCCGTCAATATTGTAAGCTTCTCGGATCAAAGCTTTTGGATCGTGGATATCGCCCTTCATGCGTCTTCTCCGTCGTTCAGTCCCAACGCCCGATCAATGACAGCGCCTGCATTCGCAAAATAGTCCGCAAGCGACCTATTTAAGTCGGACAAGTCGTCCGCACCGCATTCACGAAGCAAGAAGTTCTGCCCACCCTGTCCGATCCGATCCGGATCGAGAGGATTTTCCGAGAGAAGTTTTGCCACCGCCTGTATCGCCCAAAGCGCGTCGTAACTCGCGTTAAGCGCTTCGGCTTCCTGAGCGCTGATCAGTTCCACGGTAACCGCACTTTCTATGCCGCCAATAACCGAGCAGTCAGGATTGCCGCCAATCAAACACGCCGCTTGGGTGAACAATTCGATATCCTGTAACCCACCGGCTCCCAGCTTAGCTTCCCATTCCCCACCCTGCCCTTTGGCGGCAGAAATCTTTTCGCGCATCTCGGCAGTGTCTCGTAGGATCTTCGGTCGGTCCATCGACGACGTCAGCAATTCACGACGAAACTTCTCGATCTCGTCAGCCAAGCTTTTGGGTCCAGCAATGGAACGGGCCCGCGTCAGGGCAAGATGTTCCCATGTCCAAGCAGAATTGCTTTGATAGTCTTTGAAGCTGTTGATGTTAGTCGCCACAGGCCCTTGGTTACCCGATGGGCGCAGCCGCATGTCGACTTCGTAAAGCTTGCCTTTTGACATGGGGGCAGATAGTGCCGTGACCATCGCTTGGGTAAGTCGCGCGTAATAGGTCCGTGTCGCCAATTGTTTGCGACCGTCCGAATACTCGACCCCATCAGCATCGTATATGACGATCAAATCCAGATCTGACCGTGCGTTTAGCGTTTCAGCCCCTAGCGATCCCATCCCAACAATCACGGCTCCTACACCTGGGGGCGGACCGTGTTTCTGGGAAAACTGCTCGATCACAACAGGCCACAAGCCCTGTAGAACGGCCGACGCGATGTCTGCGTATTGCTGGCTGGCTTCGCGCGCAGAGATAAGCCCGCGCAAATGATGTACGCCAACGCGGAAATGCCATTCCTTTTGCCACCGACGCGCCGTGTCCAGTTTGTGTTCGTAGTCGTTTTCACCGACTAGTTCCCCATTCAAATTGCGAACAAGGTCTTCGCCACCGGGCCACTCTGAGAAAAAGTCGCCACCAAGGACCGCGTCAAAGACAGAAGCATGACCGGACAGGTGACGCGCAAGATCAGGTGCAGTGCCAGCAATATCAAGTAGTAGGTCAATCAGATGGGGGTTGGCTTCAAACAACGAAAACAGCTGCACGCCCGCTGGAAGCCCAGACAAGAAGCCATCAAATGCCACAAGCGCCTCGTTTGGCTTAGCAGACTGTTTCAGGCGCTCCAAAATTGTCGGACGAAGACGTGCGAAAATCTCGGTTGCCCGCTCGGACCTAAGCGCCGGATAAGTTGGCCAACGCGACAGGATGTTTTCATCAAACTCATGAGATTGCTCAGGCGCTGCAGCATCGGGCGCAAAAAAATCTTCGGTGAGAACGTGAACCTCTTCCAATCGGTTCGAAATCTCTTTTTCGAACTCGGCCAAATCGACATCCATAAAACACGCGAGCCGTTGGAAGCCTTCGTCTGACCCGGGTAGCAAATGCGTTTGAGCGTCGTTGATCATTTGAATTCGATGCTCGACCTCGCGGTGGTAGCGATAGTGTTTGGCTAGCGTGTCGCTGACGTCTTCGCCTATCCATCCCTTGGCCGCCAAAGCTGACAAGCCATCGACCGTTCCCCGCACTCTTAGCGACGGGTCACGCCCGCCAGCGATAAGCTGCCGCGTTTGCGTGAAAAACTCGATCTCACGGATACCACCACGCCCAAGCTTCATATGGTGGCGGGGCAGTGTGATCGGCCCCCCTAGCCCCTTGTGTTCGCGAATTCTAAGACGCATCGAATGGGCGTCTTGGATCGCAGCAAAATCCAAATGCTTTCGCCAGATGAATGGTTTGAGGTTTGCAAGGAACTTTTCGCCAGCCTCGACATCACCGGCACAAGAACGCGCCTTGATATAGGCTGCACGTTCCCACGTCCGGCCCAGGCTTTCGTAATACCGCTCAGCCGCTTCAACCCCTAGGCAAACGGGCGTAACAGAAGGATCTGGACGCAAGCGAAGATCTGTGCGGAAAACATATCCGTCGCCCGTGATGTCATTCAGCATCGCGCTCATTTTGCGTGTAGCACGGATGAGGGATGAACGCGCATCCAAGAAGTCATCGGGATCAAAGCGCGTTTCGTCAAATAGGCAAATCAGGTCGATATCCGAACTGTAGTTCAGCTCGCCCGCGCCCATTTTCCCCATCGCAAGCGCAAAGAGTCCCCCTGCAGTTTCAGCGTCTTCGGGCGAAGCCCCCGGTAATTTCCCACGCCTGATTTCCGCCCCTACAGTCGCGCGATAAGCAAGGTGCACGGCCAAGTCTGCAAAATCGGCAAGGGTTTGAGTGACCGTTTCAAGCGGCCAAACACCAGCAAGGTCAGCCAATGCCGTTATAGCCGCTATGCGCCGTTTTGATTGGCGCAGACCTGCTGGAAGATCTGCTTCGGGAACATCCCGTAATTGGGTTAGCAACTTCTCAATTGTGGTTTCCGGATCCCCAAATGCTTCGGATATCCAATCGTGTTCCTTTTCCAGCAAAGAACACAGGTACGGGCTGCAACCCGCAGTGCCCTCTACAAGTTCTTGAACTGCTGGGGACATATCAGTGAACTTCGCGCGCGTGTCAGCCCCCCTCTCGGCGTTGAAAGGTCGGGGTGAACGGGTCATTCGGGCGTCGAAACTCATGTTAAAAGGAATGAATTGTCGTTCGCCTATGGTCAAGCAATAGCCACTCTGAAATCATAGACGCGGCAATTTGGAGCGCGACAATGAGCAAAAGCCTGAAACGAGTGAAGCGAGTTCTTGAAGAGGCTTCGGTTCAAACCGAGCTGCGTCAAACCGGACAAGCGCGGACGGCCCAGATGGCGGCCGATGAGTTGGGCGTAGATGTGGACCAGATTGCCAAGTCGATCATCTTTCAGGGTGAAATCTCGGGTGAGGCTGTTTTGTTCCTGACGGCGGGTGGCAACACTGTTGATACCAGCCTAGCAACAACCCTAGCCGGTGAACCGTTGGGGAAAGCGGATGCTGCATTAGTGCGGTCGCAAACGGGCTTTGCGATTGGGGGTGTTTCGCCTGTGGGCCATCTCAACCCTATTCGCGCGTGGCTTGACCCAAGGCTGCTGGAATTTGACACCGTCTGGGGCGCCGCAGGAACCCCTCATCATGTGTTCGGGATCGCTCCGGATGATCTGATTAAATTGTCAGGTGCTACTCCCGAAAAGTTCACCTCGCAAAAATAATGTAAAAAACTTTTACATTGTCCCTTGCAATCTCCGGCCACAGGGCCAATCTAGTGTAATGTGAAAGGATTTCACATAACGCCAAAAACGGAGTTTGTAATGACAAGTTATGCCAATTCAACCCAATCCCGCAGGGAACAGGCATGGTTCGAAAGCAAAGGTAAACACTGGCCCGCGCGCGCCGAAGCATGGCTTGACCGTAAAGGTAAAGGAGCTTGGATCGCAGCCGCGATACTTGGCTTTATCTTTTTCTGGCCAGTTGGTCTGGCCCTGATGATTTACATGATCTGGAGTAAAGAAATGTTCTCGAAAAACTGCACAAAAAGTAGTCACCGCATGCATGGCACCTTCCGCTCATCGGGCAATACAGCCTTTGACGCGTACAAAGCCGACACACTGCGCCGACTTCAGGATGAACAGGAAAGCTTTGAAAACTTCCTGGATCGTCTGCGGGCTGCAAAGGACAAGAACGAGTTTGACCAGTTTATGGACGAACGCGCATCCACAGCCAAAGCTGAAACAGAACCCAAAAACGAGGGCGACTCTGCGCCAGCGCAGTAAGAGCCAACCAGCAAACAACGGACCGGCAATTTGGCCGGTCCTCTTTCAACAGGAGATTAAGATGATCACGTCAAGTCAGGCCGATTATTCGACAGATGCATACGATCATCAGCCGGTCTATGACCGTAACGCCCACGACGATGGCCCACCGGTCGCTGTCCAAGTTCTAAGCATTATCGGTTTTGGTGTCTTTAGCATCGTCGGTGTTTCGCTAGCCTTTAGCGAAAACTGGATAGCCGGAATTATCGTTGCCGCGATCGTAACAGGCACTTGGGCCAGTACGCGCACATTTGGTGGCAAGGGATTTACTGGCCGCAAACGGGCCAAGAAAGTGGCTGCCGTCGCGCCTCATTTCGCACATCAGAAATCATCGGGTAATTCCAGCTTTGACGCATACCGGTCAGATATGATCGCGCGTCTAGAACAGGAAAGCCGCGACTTTGACGAATTTTTGATCCGCCTGCGAGAAGCCCGCGACGCGTCTGAATTTGATCAGTATCTAGATGATCGCGCCAATTCAGCCAAATCCGTTTCTGGCACTGGCGCCAGCTAACAAGATTGCTGCCGGTTCATCCACCGGCAGTATCTCAATCCCCAAATCCAAATATAGAGCCATGATACAAACCGCCCTTCCCGACCCGATCATTCAAGAAGATTTCTACGCTGACACGCCGCTGAAACGATTGTTTTCATGGATCATCGATATGATCGTGATTATTCTTCTTAGTGCTGCAGTGACCTGCCCCCCGAAAAGTCCCGCGTTTTAATGTAGAGTTTGCTCAACCTT
>CAYZAY010000083.1:0-10158 GCA_964476515.1 uncultured Rhodobacterales bacterium | reverse complement strand
CGGGCTTTGTCCACACCGCGCCAAGCCACGGTGCCGACGATTATGAAGCCTTCGTTAAGCGCAACTGGATTGACCGGATGACCCACAACGTCGGTGAGGAATCGGAATTCTTGCCGCACGTGCCGTTCTTCGCGGGCATGCAAGTCTTTGACCGCAAAGGTAAAGAGGGCAAAGCCAACAACGCCGTGATCGCCAAACTGGTTGAGGCCGGTGCTATCATCGCCCGTGGCCGTGTTTCGCACAGCTATCCGCACTCTTGGCGTTCAAAAGCGCCGATTGTGTTCCGCAACACGCCGCAGTGGTTTGCCGCCGTTGACCGTGACCTGAACGACGGGCAAGACACCCACGGCACCACGATCCGTGATCGTGCGCTGACCGAGATCGACAATGTGAAATGGACGCCTCAGACTGGGCGCAACCGTCTCTATTCGATGATCGAAGCACGGCCCGATTGGGTTCTGTCGCGTCAACGCGCTTGGGGCGTGCCGCTGACCTGTTTCACCCGCAAAGGTCTGTTGCCGACCGATCCGGACTTCCTGCTACGCAATGAGGCTGTCAACGCCCGTATCGCCGAAGCTTTTGAGGTCGAAGGCGCGGATTGCTGGTACGCGGATGGCGCAAAGGAACGCTTCCTTGGCGATGACGTGAACCCAGACGACTATGATCAGGTGTTCGATGTGCTCGACGTGTGGTTCGACTCTGGTTCGACCCATGCTTTCGTTCTACGCGACCGTGAAGACGGCACCGAGGACGGCATCGCCGACGTCTATATGGAAGGCACCGATCAGCACCGCGGTTGGTTCCATTCATCGCTGCTACAGGCGTGCGGAACCTTGGGTCGTGCGCCTTACCGCAACGTGGTCACCCATGGTTTCACGCTGGATGAGAAGGGCAACAAGATGTCCAAATCGCTCGGCAACACCATCGTGCCCGAGACGGTCGTGAAGCAATACGGCGCGGATATTCTGCGTTTGTGGGTCGCCCAAACCGACTACACCGCCGACCAGCGTATCGGGCCTGAGATCCTGAAAGGTGTGGCCGACAGCTACCGTCGTTTGCGCAACACCATGCGGTTTATGCTGGGGTCGCTGTCCGAATTCACCGAAGAAGACCGTGTTGAACCTGCAGATATGCCAGAGCTTGAGCGCTGGGTGCTGCACCGCTTGGCCGAACTAGATCACAAAGTCCGCACCGGTTATGCCGAGTACGACTTCCAAGGCGTGTTCTCGGCCATCTTCAATTTCGCCACCGTGGAACTCTCGGCCTTCTACTTCGACATCCGCAAAGATGCTTTGTACTGCGACGGCGACACCCTGCGCCGCCGCTCGGCCCGTACCGTTCTCGACATCGTCTTCCACCGTCTAACCACATGGCTCGCGCCGGTTCTGGTCTTCACGATGGAGGAAGTCTGGCTTGAACGTTTCCCGGGCGACGACAGCTCGATCCACCTGACCGATATCCCTGTGACCCCTGCAGACTGGCTTGACGAGCCACTGGCCGCCAAATGGGCGCAGGTCCGTCAGGCGCGTCGTGTGGTAACCGCCGCGCTCGAAGTTCAGCGGACCGACAAAGTCATTGGCGCGTCGCTAGAAGCAGCCCCAGTGGTTCACGTCCGTGACGCAGCCATGCTTGAGGCGCTGAAATCGGTGAGCTTTGATGACATCTGCATCACCTCGGACCTCGTCCTGACCGGCGATCCAAGCCCAGCCGAGGCTTTCCGCATGCCAGAAGCCGACGGTGTGGGTGTGGTCTTTGAAAAAGCCGAGGGCGAGAAATGCCAGCGCTGCTGGAAAGTCCTGCCGGACGTTGGCAGCCACAGCCACGACGGCACCTGTAAGCGCTGTGATGAGGCGCTGGGGTAAAACGACAAAAGGACCGCTTCGGCGGTCCTTTTTCATTCAAGCTGGGGCAATTTGATCAGCCGCAGTCAGATTTGCAAAACAGCTCGTAAAGCAAGCCAATAACCTGCTCGGTTTTGTTATCCGCAAGGCTGTAGAAAATCGTTTTGCCCTCGCGGCGATAATTAACCAGACCCTCTTCGCGAAGGCGTGCCAGCATTTGGCTAACGGCAGCCTGTCGGATGCTGAGTAGGTCTTCAAGCTCGCCAACCGATTTTTCGCCGCCGCCAAGGTGACAAAGGATCATCAGTCGTCCTTCGTGGGCAAGCGTTTTTAGATAGGCCGCTGCGCCTTGGGCGCTTTCTGCCATTTCATCAGCCGGTGGGGCAACATGCTTATTCATCGCCATTCACTCCTTCTGGAGGGTTCATAACACCAAATTGCAACATATGCGAGATTTGCCAAGCGTTATTTTGCAGGCGCACCCCCTTGAAATGCGTTGCCATTGGCATAATCGCAAGGTTCATCGCGCATTTCCAGATGTAAACTGCTGCCATCATAAGGATGTGATCGGGCCAGATCTTCGTCGATTTCGATACCCAACCCAGCTGCGGTTGGCGCTGGAATAAAGCCGTTGTCGATCTGAATGGACCCTTTGATCAGATCGTTGTGGAACGGCGTTTCGATAGTTTCCGCGATCAACAGGTTTGGAATTGCAACGGCCAGATGGATGTTTGCCGCCCATTCAATCGGACCCGCGTAGAGATGCGGCGCCATTTCGGCGTTAAAGCTTTCGGCTAGGCTGGCGATTTTGCGGGTTTCCCAAATGCCACCCGAACGACCAAGCGCGGGTTGCAGGATGCGGGCACCGGCGCGCAAAGCAGCGTTGAATTCAACACGGGTCGTCATGCGTTCGCCAGTGGCCACAGGAATGCGCACCGCATCCGCGACCTTGGCGAATTCATCCATGTTGTCCGGCGGGATCGGTTCTTCAAACCACAGCGGCAAATAAGGCTCGATAGCTTGCCCCAGCCGGATCGCACCGGGGGTCGAAAACTGACCATGGGTGCCAAACAACAGGTCGGCCTTGTCGCCAACGGCTTCGCGGATAGCTTTGCAAAAGGCGACCGACATTGAAATATCGGACATTGCCGGTTGATGACCCCCGCGCATGGTGTAGGGACCAGCAGGGTCGAATTTCACGGCCGTAAAGCCTTTTTCAACCAGATGCACCGCAACTTCGGCCGCGGCATCGGGATCAATCCAAAAGCTTTGCATGTCGTGGTGCGGCATTGGGTAAAGATAGGAATACGCGCGCACCCGTTCATTCATCATCCCGCCGATCAACGCATATACAGGGCGATCACGGTCTTTGCCTAGGATATCCCAGCACGCGATCTCAAGACCGGAAAACGCCCCCATCACTGTCAGATCAGGGCGTTGGGTGAAGCCCGACGAATAGGTGCGGCGGAACATGCGCTCAACGTTCTCGGGGTTTTCACCAAGGAAATAGCGCTCAAACACATCGCGGATGATGTGCTTCATCGCCTCGGGTCCTACGGACGCCGCGTAGCATTCGCCCCATCCGACTATGCCTGTGTCAGTCGTCACTTTGACAAAGATCCAGTAGCGCCCGCCCCAACCGGGGGCAGGAGGGGCGGTTACGATAATATCAAGGTCTTGCAGTTTCATGATGCGCCTTCCTCTATGACCTCACGATGCGAGCGGGATCGACAAGAGGCAAGCGGGAAAACGACAGCAGCGGGTCGCATCCAAAGCGATCTTTAGGTAACCCGTGCCGGAATTCGCCCTGCTTTGCGGTAGAGAAATGCCACAAAAACCATGATCGCAGCCATCAGCCACCAAAGCCCCGTACCGCCCGCGTATTCTAGCATCGCGCCGCCAACAATCGGCCCCATGGCAAAGCCAAACCCAGCCAGTGCTGCGGCCCCGAAATAGCTGCTCTTCATATCGTCGGGCGCCATGCGGTCGATCATGATCTGCAAAGTTGGGAACAAAATGACCTCTCCCACGCTTAGGATAAAGATCGCGAACAGGAACAGCAGTTCTTCGGTAATCGGGGTGACGGCTAGCATGGCAAAAGACACCGCCATTAGCCCAACCCCAATCATCGACCGCGTGGCAGGCGAAAACCGTTCGGTCAAAGCAAGCAAGGGGAACTGCAACAGCAGAACCGTCATACCGTTGGTCAGCGTCACGATAGGATAGAACGCGATGACATCCCGATGGTTCGCGACCCTTAGGTATTGCACGATACCTGCTTCAAGCTGCGAATAGGCGATCAGGCCAAGGAACATCGCTACAACAAAAACCAGAAACCGTTTGTCATCCGCAAGTGTTCGCAGAACCAAGCGAAACGAAAACGCGCTGATTTTGTTAGGCTCTTTCTTCGGCTTATGGCGCGAAAAGATCACCAAAGCCGCCATCAGATAAACCGCCATGGCTGTGGCAACCAATAGGAACGTCGTCTGCTTGCCGGTTAGCCCGAAATAGATGCCAATCAAGGGTCCAAAAGAAGCCCCGATGTTCAGCGCATAATACCGCGCGTGCAGGGCCAAATCCTTGGCCTTGCGGTCCTCAAGCTCGTCTGTCAACAGCGCTTTGCCAGTGCCTTCGATCGCGTGACGCGACACGCCCTGAACCACCATAGCGGTCAGAAACAACAGCAAATTATCGCTCAGCCCAAGCGTAACAAGGGCCCCTATGGACCAAACCAATCCGCCGAGGATCACAATACGCCGCCCGAACTTGTCAGACAGATAGCCGACGTAGAACCCAAGCGTATTACCGATTATCCCCGAGGTCGCGAGGAACGCACCGATCTCAAAAGCGTTCATCCCATGCTCTTGGTGAAGGATGATCGCCAGATAGGGCCAGACCATGAAAAACGTAAATCGCTGCACCATGGTGGCGATGATCACAAGCCACACGACGGCTGTGAACTGACGAATTGAATTTAACATGTAGGACTCCGCTTCCCGCGCCAGTCATGACACTGGTGGTAGAGGCTTGCAAATCGGGGTTGTGTTACCCGCGTTTTGCACCCGGTAGGGCGCGCCGGTCAAAGCTGACCGATTTGATCAACGCAAACACGTCCGACCCTTCGGCCAGCGCCAAATCACGTACCGCCGCTTGGGTGACACGCGCCTGAACCCGCGCCGGACCGACATCAACCCAGACTTCTGCAAAGGCCGTCGATGGCTCTGGCTCAAGCCGGACAATGGTCCCGCCTAGGATATTGCGCGTGCTGATCCCCTCGGGGCGCTTTGTTGCCAACGTCACATCCCGCGCCCGCACCCGTAGGCGTAGGGGCGTACCTACAGGCGCGTCCAGATAGGGCATCTCAAACGGTAAGCCGCCAACGTCGACCTGCGTCAGATGCATTTCAACGTCGTGGCTGGCGATCACCCCTTCAAGGATCGACCCAGCCTCAAACCGTCCTGACAGCCCCTGCATATCGGGTCTTTCCAAAATCGCGGCAACCGGACCTTGGGCAATCACACGACCGGCCTTCATCGTAACAACGTGGTCAGCGACCTGCGCCACTTCGTCGAGCGCATGGGTGACATAAATCACCGGAACGCCGAACCGGCGCGGCAAGGATTGGATCAGCGGCAATATCCCGGCCTTCGCGCGAAGATCCAAAGCCGCCAAAGGTTCGTCCATCAGCATCAACCGCGGCTGGCTAAGCAAGCTCCGCGCAATCGAAACCCTTTGCCGCTCACCCCCTGACAGATCAGCCACCGACCGCCCCAAGAGCCGCCCGATCCCAAGCCCCTCAATAACATCCTGCCGAAGAATATCGCCTGCACCCGCCCTCTTTTCAGCGAAACGAAGATTGCCGTCCACATTCAGATGCGCAAACAGACGGGCGTCCTGAAACACATAGCCAGCACGGCGCAAATGGGGTGCCAGAAAGTGGTTGCCCTGCCATTGCTCTCCGTCCCACTTAACCTGTCCGGACGCGTTGGGTTCATGCCCTGCGATCACCCGCAGCAACGACGTCTTCCCGCACCCCGAAGGCCCGAACAAAGCCGTCACCCCTTGGGCGGCGAAATCATAGGCGACCTCAAGCGTGAAACCTTCGCGGGGCAGGCGGACATCAACCGAAACGCTCATCTCAGATCACCTTGACCGGAAAGCGCCGGTTCACCGTGAACACCAGCAATAGAACAGCAAACGAGAACCCCATCAGGATAGCGCTCAGCCAATGCGCTTGGGCATAATCCAAGGTCTCTACGTTTTCGTAAATCGCGATCGAGATCACCTTGGTCCGCCCGGGAATATTCCCGCCGACCATCAGCACCACGCCGAATTCCCCCAAGGTATGCGCAAAACTCAGCACCACGCCGGTGATATACCCCCGCAAAGCCAGCGGAGACGCGACCGAGAAGAACCGGTCCAGAGGGGATGCCCCCAAAGATGCAGCGGCCTCCAAAGGTCCCCGCCCGACACCTTCAAACGCCGACTGCAAAGGCTGCACCATGAAAGGCAGCGAATAGATCACCGAAGCCACAACCAGCCCCATGAAGCTAAACGTCAGCGTTTGCCCTGTGAGGCTAAGAAAGAAGCCGCCAAAGGCGCTGTTGGGTGAAAACAGGATCAGCAAATAGAACCCCAGAACCGTCGGCGGCAAAACCAAAGGCAGAGCCGTGACAGCCTCGATCACTGGCTTCACCCGCGACCGTGTCATCGCCAGCCACCACGCTAAAGGCGTCCCCAACGCCAGCAACGCCAGCGTGGTGAAAAACGCCAGCCGTAAGCTTAACCAAAGGGGGGCAAGTTCAGCGCTCATTCAGAGGTATCCGGGCGGTCATATCCAAAGCTCTCAATCACCGCCAATGTGGGTTCCGAGGCAAGATAAGCCAGAAATCCGGCCGCCGCCAGATTGCCTTTGGCGCGGGTTAAAAGCACCGCATCTTGCCGGATCGGGGCGTGGAGTTCAGACGGAACCAGCGACGCCTCTCGCCCCCGTACTTGGGATGCTGCGACCAAACCGCCCTTAACATTACCCGAAGCGATCAACGCAAAAGCCTGCCCGACATTCTGCCCCTGTACCGTGCGAGTTTCATCCCATATTCCAAGGTTCTCTAAAACGTCGCGTGCTGCACGCCCGTAGGGGGCCAAATCGGGGTTCGCAATGGCGATCAGATCAGCGTCCATTAGCGCGTTTGTCCAGTGGCGTTCTTGATCAGACACGGGGGCGAAATAGGCTAACCGTCCAACGGCGTAGGTAGTCACGGCCTCTGCCAATCCGGCCTCAGTCAATAACGCGGGCCGTTCTTCATCCGCCGAAAGAAACAGATCATAGGGCGCACCATGTATGATCTGCGCATAATGCTGCCCCGTTGATCCACTGGCGAGGGTGATCTTGTGTCCGCTCTCAACCTCGTACGCCTCGGCCAACACCTCTGCCGGTTTGAAGAAATTCGCCGCAACCGCCACCAATGCCTCTTCGGCCCGAAGGGGCAGGGCGGTAAGCAATAAAAAGAGAGCGGCGATACGAAACATGAAAGAACCGATACCCCGCGTAGGGTGGGTTTCCAACCCACCTTTGGTCATGGGGGTGTGGGATCACCAAGTGCGGGATCAAAGCGAAGCCATAGCGTCAGCGCCTGCCTGCCCGTTGGGGCGGTGCTTTTGCGCCCTGTCTGAGGCTTGATCGAATCCATTTCCGCAAAGTCCTGCCCTCTGTGATTGTCGTAGGACGGGCTTCACCCGCCACTTGTTTGAAACAGTGCCCCGCGCGGAACAAGGGCGCAGCCCACCGCACGAGCGTCTGCCCGCCCCCACGGGCTGGCGCTTCAGAGGGTCAGCGACGGATGGAAAGCTAGGAGTGCTCGGAAAGGTAAACTGCGATCAGCGAAGTGATCTACGCTACCCCACGGGCAGTCGCTGTCGTTGCAGTTACTCTGTAGGGCGGGCTTTAGCCCGCCAAAGCAAGCCGGCGAATACGATCGTACTAGACCGCCCCCTTGGTCCACAGGCCGGTTCCGTCATTTGCGGGGTATGTTCCTTCGAAGGGACTGCACGGCTAGCGAAAGGTGTTGCTAAACAACCTGTGAATTTCCCACGGTTCCATGTCTGAAATTGATGAAAATGCCAGTATTTGAGACGGCCACACGAGGCAGTCGGCCCGTTTCTCTCTTTTAAAGTGTTGAAAACACTTTTTGCGTGAGGACTGATGGCTGCGAAGTATCAATTGTTGTCTTTTCGGGTCCCAATCATTTCGACCGGCAAATCTGACTGCCGCTTTTGAAAGCATTCTTGAGCATCGGATTTTGCTCGATTTGCAGGCAGAGTGCGAGGGAGTAAAGCACCACTTCCATCCCTCAAAATCGTTCGTCGACACTGCGGACATGCAGACTTCGAAGGGTGTTTCCTCAGTGGGAAGGCTAACAAATGAGTAATAGTCGACTTTGTTCACTAGGCCTGAGAGCCAACCTGCAAAGACCAAGATCCAAACCGATCCGACAAAATAGGACAGGAATCGCATGGCGCCAAAGCCTATAGGGTGTAATTGAATCGGAAATGCACGAATAAACAGATTTGAGCGATGACTTCAAGACCATTTGCAATTCAAGAAGCTTATGTTTTCCCGACTCAAGATCAGAATAACGGATCACTGCTCACAGGCGTCCTCAAACGCCCCTGATCCCACAACCCTGCTTGACCAATCCGCGATTCCAACGCATACGCGCACGCATGACCGATCTATCCAAAATCCGCAATTTCTCCATCGTCGCCCACATCGACCACGGCAAGTCGACGCTTGCCGACCGGCTTATCCAGATGACCGGCACCGTGGCCGAGCGTGACATGAAGCAACAGCTTCTGGATAGCATGGATATCGAACGCGAGCGTGGCATCACCATCAAGGCCAACTCGGTGCGGATCGAATACCCCGCCAAGGATGGCGAGACCTATATCCTCAACCTGATCGACACCCCCGGTCACGTCGATTTCGCCTATGAAGTCAGCCGCTCGATGCAGGCCGTCGAAGGCTCTCTCTTGGTGGTTGACGCCACCCAAGGGGTTGAGGCGCAGACGCTGGCAAACGTGTATCAGGCCATCGACGCGGACCACGACATCGTCCCTGTTCTGAACAAAATCGACCTTCCCGCCTCCGAACCCGAGCGCGTCGCCGAACAGATCGAAGACGTCATCGGTATTGATGCCAGCGACGCCGTGGAAATTTCCGCCAAAACCGGCATCGGCATCCCCGACGTGTTGGAAGCCATCGTTGAGCGCCTGCCAGCCCCCAAGGGCGACCGCGCCGCGCCGCTGAAAGCGATGCTGGTCGATAGCTGGTATGACCCCTACCTCGGCGTGGTCGTCATGATCCGCGTGATTGACGGCGTGATCAAAAAAGGCGACCGCATCAAAATGATGCAGACCAACGCCGTCTATCCGGTTGATCGTCTCGCCGTGCTGAAGCCCGAAATGCAGAACATCGCTGAGCTTGGCCCCGGCGAAATCGGCGTTCTGACCGCAAGCATCAAACAGGTCCGCGACACCCGCGTTGGTGATACGATCACCCATGATAAAAAGGGCTGCGAAGAAGCGCTGCCGGGCTTTAAGCCTGCCCAGCCGGTGGTGTTCTGCGGCCTCTTCCCCGTTGATTCAGCCGAATTCGAAGATCTCCGCGACGCCATCGAAAAGCTGGCCCTGAACGACGCATCATTCAGCTATGAAATGGAAACCTCTGCCGCGCTGGGCTTTGGCTTCCGCTGTGGCTTCCTCGGGCTTTTGCACCTCGAAGTGATACGCGACCGGCTTGAGCGTGAATATGGTATCGAGCTGATCACAACCGCCCCCTCGGTGATCTATCACATCTACATGAAAGACGGCGAGATGTTCGAGCTGCACAACCCCGCCGACATGCCCGACATGTCCAAGGTTGATCACCTCGAAGAACCGCGCATCAAAGCCACCATCATGGTGCCCGACGAGTATCTGGGCGATGTGCTAAAGCTGTGCCAAGATCGCCGCGGTATCCAGCTTGACCTGACCTATGCCGGCACCCGCGCGATGGTTGTTTATGACCTCCCGCTCAACGAAGTTGTGTTCGATTTTTACGATAGACTGAAAAGCGTTACCAAAGGGTATGCGTCGTTCGATTATCAGATGATCGGCTATTCCGAGGACCAACTGGTCAAAATGTCGATCCTCGTGAACGACGAACCGGTCGATGCGCTTTCCACCATGGTCCACCGCGCCCGCGCCGAAATGCGGGGCCGTGCGATGGTTGAGAAACTAAAAGACCTGATCCCGCGCCACATGTTCAAAATCCCAATCC
>CAYZAY010000082.1:5067-10351 GCA_964476515.1 uncultured Rhodobacterales bacterium | reverse complement strand
ATGGTGCCCGGGGGCGGAATCGAACCACCGACACGAGGATTTTCAATCCACTGCTCTACCCCTGAGCTACCCGGGCATGGGTCCGGCTATTGCCGTGGGTGAGGGCCTTCTATTGTAGAGGTCAAAAACTGTCCAGAGGGAAAGAGAATTTTTCGCACGGCTTTTTTTGACGAATCAAATATTCGCTATCACAGCCGGTTTTATTGCTACAAAATCCGCATCTGCTTGCATATTGAAGTCTGCGCACATAGGTTCCGCGCGACTATCCGGGAACACCCCGGTCAACATACGAGGATACTATGGAAGCTTTCCAAAATTTCGTGCCACTCATTCTGATTTTCGGCATCATGTATTTCCTGCTGATCCGCCCTCAACAGCAGAAAATGAAAGAACATAAAAAGATGGTCGAAAGCCTGCGTCGCGGCGATCAGATCGTTACACAAGGCGGTATTATCGGTAAGGTATCCAAGGTCAAAGACGAACACGAAGCCGAAGTCGAAATTGCCGACGGTGTTAAGGTACGTGTTGTCCGTTCCACCATCGCGCAGGTTACCAGCAAAACCGATCCGGCCGAAGGCTGATCTCTAAGCCGTCGGGGGCTACAACATGCTTCAAGTCGATCTCTGGAAACGGATCGTCATTTGGGTCGCTGTGGCCCTTGGTCTGGCATTCGCAATGCCGAATGCCTTTTACACACGCGTAGAAGGACACAATGATGCTGTAACCGCCGTTGAAGGTGGTTACGCAAGTGACCTTGAAGCGGCTGCTTATAGCGCTTGGCCAAGCTGGGTGCCCTCGGGTCTGGTTAATCTGGGTCTCGATCTAAGGGGCGGCGCACATCTTCTTGCAGAAGTACGCGTCGAGGAAGTGCACAAAACGCGTCTTGAAGCCTTGTGGCCAGAAGTTCGTGACGTTTTGCGCGAAGAACGCGCGACGGTCGGCACCATTCGCCTGCAAGATTCGGCAGATGCTGAACTGCGGGTCCGGATTTCTCAGCCCGATCAAATAGCCGTCGCGGTCGAGGCCGTCCGTGCCTTAGCGCAGCCAGTGTCGTCAATTGCAGCAGCAGGTGCGAATAATCTGGACGTTGTGGCGGACGGTTCGGACGTTGTTGTAACTCTGTCTGAAGCCGAGATTGCCGCAACCAACGATCGCACGGTTCAACAGGCGCTTGAAATCATTCGCCGCCGTATTGACGAAGTTGGAACGCGCGAGCCGACCATTCAGCGTCAGGGATCGGACAGAATTCTTATTCAGGTGCCGGGGCTAGGCTCTGCATCCGAATTGAAGGACATTATCGGCACAACCGCCCAGCTTACATTCCAGCCTGTTGTGTCGCGCACATCGGATGGAACCACCACCCCGGGTGCGGGCAACGAACTTGTGCCGTCGCTCGACGACGAAGGTGTGTTCTACATCCTTGAACGAAACGCGGTTGTCACTGGCGAAGAGCTCGTCGATGCGCAGCCATCGTTCGACCAAAACGGGCGTCCAGCAGTTAGTTTCCGCTTCAACCCCACTGGTGCGCGCAAGTTCGGCGATTACACCGCCGACAACATCGGCAACCCGTTCGCTATTGTGCTGGACAACGAAGTGGTTAGCGCCCCTGTCATTCAGTCCCATATCTCGGGCGGGTCTGGCATCATTACGGGCCGTTTCTCGGTCGAAGAAAGCACAAACCTTGCCGTCCTGCTTCGCGCAGGCGCCCTGCCCGCTGGGTTGGATTTTCTTGAAGAGCGCACCATCGGACCAGAGCTTGGGGCCGATAGTATTCAGGCTGGTAAAATTGCCTGTATCGTCGCCTTCATCGCCGTTCTCGTTTTTATGGGGCTGAGCTACGGACTGTTCGGCCTGTTCGCCAACATCGCACTGATAATCAACGTCGGTTTGATCTTCGGGCTTCTGTCCGCCATCGGGGCAACGCTGACACTGCCCGGTATCGCCGGTATCGTGCTGACCATCGGTATGGCGGTTGATGCGAATGTTCTGATCTTTGAACGCATCCGCGAAGAAATTGCAGCGGGCAAAGGCCCCGCAAAGTCAATCGCGACAGGTTACGAAAAAGCGCTTAGCGCAATTATCGATGCAAACATCACGACATTCATCACCGCCGTTATCCTGTTCGCAATCGGTTCTGGTCCTGTTCGCGGGTTTTCGATCACGCTGGGCCTTGGCATCATGACGTCGGTCTTCACCGCGATATTTGTCACCCGCCTGATTGTGATCATGTGGTTTGAACGTCGCCGCCCCAGAAAGATCGAGGTGTAACATGCGTCTAAGGCTCGTACCAAAAAATCTTGCTTGGGACTTCTTCGGACGCTCAAAGTTGTTCATGGCATTATCGGCGCTTCTGGTCGTCGCGTCTATTGCCTGCACATTGGCTGTCGGCATGAACTTCGGCATTGATTTCAAAGGTGGCACCACGATCCGAACTGAAAGCACACAACCGGTTGATGTCGCAGCATACCGCGCAGCAATCGACACGCTTGATTTGGGCGACGTGTCGATCACCGAAGTATTTGATCCAACATTCGACGCTGATCAACACGTGGCGATGATCCGCATTCAAGCGCAAGAAGGCGCAGAAGCGGCAGCCTCAACGCTTGTCGAAGGTGCGCACGCTGTATTGAAAACCGTATCCAGCGACATCAAATTTGTGTCCGTTGAATCAGTTGGCCCGAAAGTATCCGGTGAATTGATCCAAAGCGCCGCCCTAGCGGTTCTGCTGGCTATCGCCGCTGTGCTTTTCTACATCTGGCTTCGGTTTGAGTGGCAGTTTGCACTAGGGGCCGTGGTAGCGCTTATCCACGATGTGATCCTGACAATCGGCATATTCTCTGTGCTGCAAATCAAATTCGATCTCGCCATCATCGCGGCGCTGCTGACCATCGTAGGCTATTCATTGAACGACACAGTGGTTGTTTTCGACCGCGTTCGCGAGAACTTGCGCAAGTACAAAAAACTGGCCTTGGCAGACGTTCTCAACCTGTCGATCAATGAAACACTGGCCCGTACGGTCATGACCTCGGTGACCACGCTTTTGGCACTGATCTCACTGTTTGTACTGGGCGGAGACGTCATTCGTGGTTTCGTCTTTGCAATGATTTGGGGCGTCATCGTTGGCACTTATTCGTCGGTGTTCATCGCATCAGGCGTTTTGCTTCGCCTTGGCGTAAGTCGGGACTGGAACAAGCCAGACAGCAAAGCCGGCACCCAGTTCTCAAACGTAGATGCCTGATATCATCAATCAGATCCTCCAGACCGAGGGTCTGATCTGGCTGATCGCAGCATTCAGTCTTGCAGGAATAGTTCGCGGTTTCACCGGTTTCGGAACGGCAATGATTGTAGTGCCAATCGGCGCGATGTATCTTCCGCTTGCAGAGATCGTCTTTATCCTAACGGTTACTGGCTTGGGGACTGCGGCGGCCTTGGTTCCAAAAGCTTGGCCACAGTCTAGCAAACGCGAAGTTCTGTTGATCAGCGGGGCAGCAATCGTCGGGCTTCCGTTTGGCATCATCCTTCTTGAGATCGTCGACCAAATCATCCTCAGATGGGTATTGACGGCTGTTGTTACTGTCCTACTGGTCACACTGATCGCAGGCTGGCGTTATAACCATGCGCTCTCAATCACACGGATCATGGCCATCGGCGTAACCGCAGGGCTTGTGGGTGGTGCAACAGGCTTAACCGGACCCGTCGTGATCCTATTCTATCTTGCCAGTAGCAGCGCCGTTCAAATCATCCGCGCCAACTCGATCTTGTTCTTGGGGGTGCTGGACGTCGCTTTGGCAGTGATGCTGGTATCGCGCGGCTTGGCGGGCTGGTCTTCGTTTTATGTCGCGATTGTTGTTGGCATTCCATATGTCGGGATGACCATGTTGGGGCAAATGCTCTTTGATCCTGAAAAAGAGAAGCTCTATCGCAATCTTTCATACGCGCTGATCGCAGGCGTCGCCATAATCAGCCTGCCGATATTCGACTAAGGATAAAACATGGAGCTGAACGAGATCACCTATGCATCGGCCACGCCGATTGATGGCTATGGGCCCGGTTTCTTTCGCGTTGCCGGTAGCGTTCTTGAAGGGCCTGTGTGCCTTACGGCCGAAAAATCGTTCAGTTGGGGTGGTTATGACGACACCAGTATTGCTGAAAAATTTGGTGGTTCTATAGATGTTTTGCTCATCGGCACCGGCCCGACAATGGCAATTGTTCCGGCCAAGTTCCGCAAAGCGCTGGAAGCCGCAGGGATCGGGATTGAACCAATGGCATCACCATCCGCTTGCCGAACCTTTAACGTTTTGCTAGCCGAAGGCCGCCGCGTTGCTGCGGCTCTTTTGCCGGTGTGATGATGATCCTCCAACTTCTGCTTTCTCTATATGTTCACCTCGGATAAGTCTTTTGCATGACAATGCGGGTTAACAATCTGGCGGTTTCACGCGGCGGCGTGTTGGTACTGGATGGGGTAAGCTTTGAACTTGCCCCCGGAAAAGCGTTGATCCTACGCGGTCCGAACGGTTCTGGTAAAACGACCCTCTTGCGGACTCTCGCCGGTCTTCAGCCTGCAGTAAGTGGCCAAATCGACTGTGACCCTGATAGTATCGCATATGCGGCCCATTCGGATGGGCTAAAACAAATGCTTACGGTTCGCGAAAATCTTGAATTCTGGGCAAGCGTTTTCGGCGCAGGATCAATCGACAAGGCCGTGACAGCGTTCCAGCTTGACCCGCTTCTTGAACGCCCCGCAGGCGCGCTTTCGGCAGGGCAAAAGCGCCGACTTGGTCTGGCGCGTTTGTTGGTTACCGGACGGCCCATTTGGATGCTGGACGAACCGACCGTTTCCTTGGACGTACAAACCGTCGCCCGCTTTGGCGACACCATCAAAGCACACCTTGCAGAAGGTGGATCAGCCCTAATGGCCACCCACATTGATCTGGGTCTGGACGCTGATGTTCTGGACGTAGGCCCATTCAAAGCCAAACATGCCGACCTACCCCAACTGGACGAGGCTTTCCTGTGATCGCGCTTCTGGTCCGAGATCTAAAGCTGGCAATCCGCGCCGGTGGCGGCTTTGGCCTTGGACTCGCGTTCTTTCTGATCGTCTGCATTCTGGTGCCCTTCTCTGTGGGCCCCCAGTCGAAACTGTTGTCAACGATTGCACCCGGCGTTTTGTGGCTGGGCGCATTATTGGCGTGCCTCTTGTCGCTGGACCGGATTTTCGCGTTGGATTTTGAAGATGGCAGCCTCGATTTGCTGGCAACTGCCCCTTTGCCAATGGAAGGCGTCG
>CAYZAY010000082.1:0-5046 GCA_964476515.1 uncultured Rhodobacterales bacterium | reverse complement strand
AAGGCGCTTACCCACTGGATCACAACTGGCTTACCGCTGGTCGTCGCGGCCCCTGTGCTTGGGGTGCTTTTAAGCCTGCCAGATGAAGCCTACATCTGGCTGTTTTTGTCCTTGCTGCTTGGGACCCCTGCACTGTCCGTCATCGGCACGTTCGGTGCAGCTATCACGGTCGGCCTAAAACGCGGGGGCCTATTGCTATCGATCCTGGTGCTTCCGCTTTACGTGCCAACGCTTATTTTCGGGGCCGAACTCGCCAGAAGAGGCGCAATTGGCATGGAAACTCAGACACCGCTACTGATGCTTGCGGGCATCACGTTTGCAACAATCGCTCTTTTACCTTTCGCCTCATCGGCGGTAATACGTATTAATATGCGTTAAACATCAGGAGGCCAGCTTGAATGAGTGAACGAAGATCTCTTTGGGAATACGCGAACCCGCGAAAGTTCATGGGTCTTTCCGGCACAATCCTTCCTTGGGTCGCCATCTCGGGTGGCGTTCTTTTGGCAATCGGTTTGGTCTGGGGCTTCTTTTTTACGCCAGCTGATTACCGGCAGGGCGCCACGGTCAAGATTATCTATCTGCACGTCCCATCTGCGCTTATGGCAATCAATGCTTGGTTCATGATGTTGGTTGCATCACTTATCTGGCTGATCCGTCGTCACCATGTGTCGGCCCTCGCGGCCCGCGCGGCAGCCCCTGTCGGTGTTGCAATGACGATCATCGCTCTGGTGACTGGCGCGATCTGGGGTCAACCGATGTGGGGCACATGGTGGGTATGGGACCCTCGCCTGACGTCATTCCTGATCCTGTTCCTGTTCTATCTAGGCTATGTGGCGCTTTGGTCGGCGATTGAAAATGACGACACCGCCGCAGACCTGACGTCGGTTCTATGTATCGTCGGCTCTGTCTTTGCAGTCCTGTCGCGCTATGCGGTTAACTTCTGGAACCAAGGTTTGCACCAAGGTGCATCGCTGTCTTTGGACAAAGAAGAAAACGTGGCGGATATTTTTTACCACCCGCTTTTAGTCAGTATCGCGGCCTTTGTCCTTATCTTTATTGCGCTGGTCCTACTGCGCACCCGCACGGAAATCCGAGCGCGTCAGCTGCGCGCCCATATGGCAAGGGAGCGGATGCAATGATGGTTGATCTCGGTAAATATGCGGTTCCGGTGCTTTCCGCCTATGGCGCATCTATTTACATTCTTGTCCTGTTGATCTGGCAGAGCCTTGCGCGCTCTTCAAAAGTGAAACGGCAGCTAGAGGAATTTGAGCGTAAGCGGAAATCTGATGGCTAGGCTAAATCCATTGATGATTGTCCCGCCGGTGATTTTTGCGGCGCTGGCGATCATGTTTTACGTTGGCATGTTCACCGGAAGCGGTCGGGATTTGCCGTCGACTTTTATCGGCAAACCTGCACCACCCGTGACAGAAGCCACGCTTGGCGACTATCCGGGCGTGACGCAAGCATCGTTGCAAGGCGAAGTGACCATCGTCAATTTCTGGGCCAGTTGGTGCCCCCCGTGTCGCGCCGAGCATCCCAAACTGCTTGAGCTATCCGCACAGGGCATCAACATCATCGGGATCAACTTCAATGACCGCGAAGCGGATGCGCTGAAATATCTTTCGGACGAAGACAATCCGTTTTCAGCCATCGCCTATGACCCGAATGGACGAACGTCGTTTGATTGGGGCGTATCAGCACCGCCAGAAACGTTCATTCTTGATGAAAACGGTGTGGTCCTGTTCAAATTCATCGGCCCACTTGTTGGCGATGACTACAATCAACGATTTGCACCAGAACTTGAAAAAGCGCTGAACGGTTAGGCAAGCACCTGAAGCCATCCCCATGCGGTAACTGACGTGATAGCCGTGGCAAACAAAACGGACGTTGAGGCCACTCTTTTGGCCCGCCCGTACATGTCTGCGAACAGATAGGCATTTATACCTGGGGCCATTGCTGAGGTTAGTACCATTGAGCGGATCGCCGATTGCGATAGGTCTGTGAAGCCGCCGAAAAAGTGCACCAACGTCGGGTGGATCAACAAAGATATCCCGCACACCATAGCGATGATGCGAAAATTCCCTTCAGGACGGTATTGGTACAGCACGCCCCCCAGCCCAAACAATGCGACTGGCAGTCCGGCGCGGGCAACCAGATCCGCGGCATCGGTTGCGACGGTGGGCAATGTCACCCCACTAAGATTAACCGCAAACCCCGCAAGAATTCCCAAGATCAGCGCGTTCTTGAACATCGCTTTAAGGACCTTGGGCAAGAGCGATGCAAATCCAGTGCCACGCGCTTGAACAACCTCCATCACGGTGATGCCTAGCGCGTAGCAAAACGGCGCATGAAACGCGATGATCGCGAAGTTGCCAGCAAGGTTATCTGCCCCGTATGCACGTTCGGTAATGGGTAATCCAAGAAGAACCGAGTTTGAAAACAGGCAAACAAAGCCAATCACAATGCTGTCTTCCCAATCGCGCTTAAAAACAAAGCGCGACCCTAGTATCCCAAGCGCGAAGCAGATCGTTGCCCCGAGATAGAAACTTCCCAACAGGGCTGGTGACAATCCAATCGACAGATCAATCTGCGAAATGGCTCTGAACAACAGAAACGGAATAGCGATTTTCTGGGCAAACCCCATGATGCCCGCAACCGCAATGTCAGTCATGATTTTTTGCCAAACCGCGATGTACCCGAAGCCCACAACAAGAAAGACGGGCAGGATGACATCAAGCAGCGTTAGCATCAGTCTTCCGTCGGATAGCTAAGGACCATCCCGTCAAAGGCGGGTGTGATATGATCGGGCGTCTCGGCATCCACGGTTTCGTAGTCGAGGTCGATATGCATGTTGGTCAGAACGGCTGTTTTTGGCGCTGCGCGTTCGATCCATTCAAGACTGCGTTCAAGATGCGCGTGGGTGGGATGCGGCGCACGTCTAAGCGCATCAAGAATCCAGCATTCAAGCCCTTCTAGCTTTGGCCATGAACAGTCATAAATATCCGCAACATCAGGCATATAGACGACGTTGTTAATCTTTAGCCCTAACGCATCAATCGTGCCGTGGTTCACCTTGATCGGCTCAATTTCCACGGCACCACCCAGACCGTCGATCGAAACCGTATCGGTGATTGTGTGCATCTCAAGAATTGGTGGATAAGGGGATCCTTCAGGCTGAACAAAGGCGTAGCCAAAGCGCGACAGCAGCGCGTCCTGAGTTGGCCCATCTGCCCAGACCTTAAGCCTTTGGCGGGTGTTAAACACGATCTGGCGCAGATCGTCCAAGCCGTGAACATGGTCAGCATGTGCATGGGTATAGACGACGGCATCCAGCGTACCGACACCAGCGTCGACCAGCTGAGATCGCATATCCGGACCGCTGTCGATCAATATTCGGGTGATCCCTTGGGCGGTTTCTTTTTCCACCAGCATAGAACACCTGAACCGCCGGTTCTTCGGGTTATCAGGATCGCAATCCCCCCAGTGCCCACCAAGACGGGGAACACCGCCCGACGAGCCGCAGCCGAGTATGCGAAACCGGATTTCTCCCATTAGGCGGCCGCCTGATATTCAGCGACTTTCCAGAAGAGCCGGTCAAAATTTATCTGCGTTTGTGCAGCAAATTCCGGCCAGTCCATGCCGAATATATCAGCCCCGACTTTGGCAGTGTGCACCGAATAGGATGGCTCATTACGCTTACCCCTGAACGGGGGGGGCGCAAGGTATGGGGCATCGGTTTCAACCAAAATGCGGTCCACGGGTGCGGCTGCAAAGATATCCCGCAGTTCTTGCGACTTCGGGAAAGCCGCGATGCCGGACATGGACAGGTAGAACCCAAGATCAACGGCGGCTTTTGCCAGCTCTGCCGAAGACGAAAAGCAATGCATGACACAGCTATACGCGCCGTTTTTGTGCTCCTCGGTCAGGATACGTATCATGTCGTCGTCAGCGTCGCGTGAGTGGATGATAAGCGGCAAACCGGTCTGACGCGCGGCGGCGATATGAATGCGCAGGCTTTCCTGCTGAATGCCTTTGCTTTCAGCCGTGTAGTGATAGTCCAAACCGGTCTCACCAATGCCAACAAACTTTGGATGAGAGTTGAGGGCAACTAGATCATCCACACTCACCAGCGGTTCGTCAGCAGCGCTCATCGGATGGGTTCCAGCCGCAAAAAAGACGGACGGAAACTGTTCGGCGATGGATTTCACCTGATCTAGTAGGCGCAATTTTGTGCAAATCGATACCATACGGGTCACGCCAACCGCTTCAGCCCGCGCAATGATTTCCGCGCGGTTTTCATCGAAATCTGGAAAGTCCAAATGGCAATGGCTGTCAGTGATTTGGATGTCGGTGCTCATGTCCGTCCTTCGCGAAGGCGGATCAACCTTCGACCGTTTGCTGGATCTTGAAAATGGTATCTAGGATGAGCGCAGCAGGGTCAAGGTTGACCGCTAGCCCGTGCTGGTTCCTGTCGCTAATTTCCTGTGCAATCGAGGCCCATTTACGGGATTTGGCGACGTCTGGACATAGACGGCGGAACAGTTCGTTTTCGCCGCTGACAACTTCTGGGGCGTCAGTGGCCACAACACCTGCTTTCGCAATTCGGGCTAGGATCAGGTCGATCAAATTGAACAAAAGCTCTCGTCTTTCTTCCGCTCCCCGACCCGTGGCGAATTCCGCCAATGCGATTGCTTTTTGACGGTCAAATCGCGGCATGTCCTTAAGAACGGACAAAATACCGGAATAAAGCTTCAGCCCGTCCAGATTGGCCAATCGGATAGCATCCCCTACCGACCCATCCGCCAAGGCATTCAACCCACCCGCTTTGTCTGTCAGATCCACTTCCGCTTGCTGCAATGCGGATTGCAGGTCTTGTGCGTTCAGCTTTGACAATCGAAGTTCGCGACACCGCGACCGGATTGTTGGCAAAAGCCGAGAAGGTTGGTGGCTGACCAGCAATAGAAATGTTTTCTCGGGCGGTTCTTCCAGCACTTTCAAAAGCGCATTTGCAGCACCAACACTTAAACGCTCAGCTTCATTTACGAT
>CAYZAY010000081.1:0-10400 GCA_964476515.1 uncultured Rhodobacterales bacterium | reverse complement strand
CGCATGTTCGCGGTTCTAAAAACCGGCGGCAAGCAGTACAAAGTTCAATCGGGCGACACGCTCCGCGTTGAAAAACTGGCTGCAGACGCAGGTGAGACAATTCAATTCAACGACATTCTGATGCTTGGTGGCGATACCGCTACTGTTGGCGCTCCGTTTGTCGATGGTGCTGCTGTTCAGGCTGAAGTGATCGACCAGATCAAAGGCGAAAAGACGATTAAATTCGTTAAGCGTCGCCGTAAGCACGGTTCCAAGCGCACCCGCGGCCACCGCCAGCAACTGACCCTCGTTCGCATCACCGACATCCTGTCGTCGGGTGCTGATAAATCGGGTGTTAAAGCTGCTCTGGGCGCTGCATCGGTTCCAACCGCTGCTGCCGCCGCTTCGCCGGCACCGAAAGCCAAAGCTGCTCCGAAAAAAGCAGAAGCTGCCGCACCGGCCGCTGAAGCTGCTGCAGACGATCTGACATCGCTGAACGGCGTTGGCCCAGCGGCTGTTAAAAAGCTGAACGCAGCTGGCATCACCACTTTCGCACAACTCGCAGCCGTTGACGGCGACGTAGAAGGCGTGAAAGTTAAACCGGAATGGATTGAGCAAGCTAAAGAGCTGGCTCAGTAACCAAGGCTTAGGAGATACCCAATGGCACATAAAAAAGCAGGCGGTTCATCCCGTAACGGTCGCGACTCAGCTGGTCGTCGTCTTGGAGTGAAACTGTATGGCGGTCAGGCCGCTATCCCAGGCAACATAATCGCGCGTCAGCGCGGCAACAAGTGGTGGCCGGGTGAAGGCGTAGGCCAAGGCAAAGATCACACCATCTTCGCAACTGTCGAAGGCGCAGTGACTTTCCGCAAAGGCTTCAAAGGCCGCACCTATATTTCGGTTCTCCCGGTGGCGGAGGCCGCTGAGTAAGCCGACCTTAAGGTTTCGTAAAGAAAAATGTGGGATCGGCATAGCCGGTCCCCTTTCTCGTTTCAGTTGGCGGCATACCGCCCAATTGAAAGCACAATTGAGTGAGATGTTGTGCACTCGGGTTGAAGCGAGGACATACGACCCCATCTGCAAAGCGCTGGCTGGGGAAAACAACAAGTCTTTTCGGAGGAGGAGAAGACATGAAAATGGAGGCAATCGCACAGCAGCCAGTTATCGAAACTGAGCGCTGCGTTTTGCGCCCCTTGGCCTATACGGACAAGGGTATGATCGAACTGTACGGTGGGGACGAACGCGTTGCGCGTATGACCCGCTCTGTACCCCATCCCATGCCACCCGGTGCCGTTGATGCGTATATTGAACGCTCCAGCGCCCAAGATCGGGTTGAAGATATTTGGGTCATGGATGGTTCCAGCTTTGGCGGATCCGAAGTGATGGGCATCGTGTCCCTACAACGCATGGACCGTAACCAGACTGAAATCCGTTATTGGGTTGCACCCGCGTATTGGAACTCGGGCATTGCGTCATCGACCATTCCGGCGCTTCTGGCAGCGAACCCGAACGACAACGACACGATCTTTGCCGAAGTCTTTCAGGACAATCCGGCATCGGCACGTGTGTTGACCAACTGTGGCTTCAAATATCTCGGCGATGCCGAAACATTTTCAGTCGCACGCAACGCCAACGTCCCGACCTGGACATACATGAAGCGACTCAAGTCGTAACTTCTTTCGCCCTTTGGTTTTCCGCCCTCGGGTGTGAACCATCGGACGGAGAAGACAAATGAATATCAATCTCAGACTGTTCCGCGATGATGATTTTGACGCGTTCCACGCCATTGTCTCGGAATACGATGTGGTAAAGATGACGTCCAGCTGGCCTTACCCACCGGAAGAAGACTTCACCCGCATGCGCATGACCACTCCCGAATCGCAGGCTGGGCAGGTCAACGTCATCGAGGTCGACGGCGCACTGGCCGGTGTTGTCGGCATCGTCAACGACGAGATCGGTTATCACATTGGCCAAGCCTTTTGGGGCAAGGGCATCATGACCCAAGCTGTAAACTTGAAAATAGCTGAATACTTTTCTGACCCCGATAATGATCTGTTGAAGTCTTGTGTCTGGTCCGACAACCCCGCATCGGGTCGCGTATTAGAAAAGGTCGGTTTTCAAAAGTCCCACATGTGCAGCGATTTCTGCAAAGCACGCAACGTTGAGGTCGAGGCCATCCATTTCGAACTCAGCCGCACAAATTGGGCGGCGCGGGCAGGTGACATATGACACCCCTCATCAGAACAGAACGGCTGACACTGCGGCCATTGCGTAGCACTGACGCGGCTGCCCTAGTGCACCATCTGGCCGACTGGTCAGTGATGCGTTGGCTATCTGCACCTCCGTGGCCATACACGTTGACGGATGCCGAGGATTTTATTCCACGTGTTTCAGGTGCCCAAGATTTGGGCTACTGGTTGGCAAAGGAAAAACATGGAAACGGATTAATGTCCGAAGCTGTGACAGCGGTTTTGCTCGATCATTTTTCAGTATCAACACAACCCGTCATCTCAGGTCACATGCCCGGAAACGAAGCCTCACGCTCTGTACTTTTAAAGCATGGCTTCGCCGACACCCATGTGGAACAACTTTAGTCCCGTCCGTTGGGTAGAGAAACCGATATCCAACGCATGGAATTGACTGTAAATCGCTGGCATAGCTTGAGAACCACAGCGCAATAGCGTAATCGCAGGCGCAACCAAATTGAAAGCAAACCAATGAAATTCCTCGATCTCGCCAAAGTCTACATCCGCTCGGGCAGCGGTGGCTCCGGATGCGTCAGCTTCCGGCGCGAGAAGTATATCGAATACGGCGATCCCGATGGGGGCGACGGCGGCAATGGTGGCTCGGTAATCATTGAAGCGGTCGAGGGTCTGAACACCCTCATCGATTTTCGCTATCAACAGCACTTCTTTGCTGGCAACGGTCAACCGGGCATGGGCAACCAGCGCACCGGTCATTCTGGCGACGATATCATCCTGCGCGTTCCCGCAGGCACCGAAGTCTTGGACGAAGACGAAGAAACCCTGATCGCCGATATGGTCAACGTTGGCGACCGAGTTGTCTTGGCCAAGGGCGGCAACGGTGGTTTTGGTAACCTGCACTTCAAGTCTTCAACCAACCAAGCGCCCCGCCGCGCAAACCCCGGGCAGGAATGCATCAACCGCACCATTTGGCTGCGCCTGAAACTGATCGCGGATGTCGGACTGTTGGGCCTACCGAACGCTGGTAAATCGACCTTCCTATCGGTGACCTCAAACGCCCGCCCCAAGATTGCGGACTATCCCTTCACAACGCTCCACCCGAACCTTGGTGTGGTCGGAGTAGACGGCGTTGAATTCGTTGTCGCCGATATTCCCGGTCTGATCGAAGGCGCATCCGAGGGCAAGGGCCTTGGTGATCTGTTCTTGGGTCACGTTGAACGCTGTTCGGTCCTGTTGCACTTGGTGGACGGAACATCAGACGACGTGGTGGCGGACTATAAAACCATCATCAACGAAGTCGAATCCTACGGCGGGTTCCTTGCCGAAAAACCCCGCATCACGGTGCTGAACAAAATCGACACCCTGCCCGAAGAATTCATCGAAGAATACATCCGTGAGTTGGAAGAAGTTTCGGGTGGCAAAGTGCTCCCCATGTCCGGCGTCTCTCAGGATGGCGTGACCAACGTACTGCGCGCGTTACGCCAACAAATCGACGGCGATAAACTCCAGATCAAGCAAGAAAACGAGGAACCCGAACAGTGGCGACCTTAGAGCCGCTCATCCATTCCCTGATGCGTTCAGCCAATCAGAATTTTTTCACCATCAAGCGACGTGGCGAAGTTTGGACTGGGCGTCCTAGCGAGACGCGTTGTGCAGATGGAGGGAAAATTCCGTTTGGCCCACAGGGTTGCATTGACCGGCCCCGCCTACGCTCAGTTTCGCCTCAATTGGGCAGCCAGCCCTATTTTCGTCAATACACATCCGCATTCGGAGCCGGTCAATGCAACTGAGCGCAACAGGGAATGGACGATCGGCTCTTTTTGACGCCAAGCGTGTCGTTGTCAAAATTGGCTCGGCGCTGCTTGTCGACAAAAAAACCGGAAACCTCCGTGCGGATTGGCTGAAAGGCCTCGCCGAAGATGTCGCCGATTTGCGCACACGCGGCGCAGAAGTCGTGTTGGTCTCGTCTGGGTCAATCGCTCTGGGTCGGGAAGTCCTCGGCCTGCCCAAAACCGAACTTCGGCTCGAACAGTCTCAAGCCGCTGCTGCCGTTGGTCAAATCCAACTGGCCCGCGCCTACGAAGAAGCCCTAAATCCTCATGGTATCAAAACCGCACAGGTTCTGGTGACGCTCGAAGACAGCACCAACCGTCGCCGCTACCTTAACACTCGCGCGACGCTGGCAACGCTGATGGGGCTGGAAACCGTGCCAATCGTCAACGAAAACGACACCGTCGCCACCGACGAAATCCGTTTTGGTGATAACGACCGCCTTGCCGCCCAGATCGCGGTGACCATCGGCGCGGACCTTCTGGTTTTGCTTTCCGACGTTGATGGGCTTTACACAGCCAACCCGCAATTCGACAATTCTGCAAAACGCTTTGACACGGTCGACATGATCACACCTGAGATCGAAGCGATGGCAGGCGACGCCGGTTCTGGCCTTTCCAAGGGTGGCATGAAAACCAAAGTCATGGCCGCCAAAACCGCCACATCCAGCGGCTGCGCCATGATCATCACCGAAGGTTCTGCCCGCCGGCCTCTGCATGCGCTGACAAACGGTGCAAACGCCACGACTTTCATCGCACAGGGCGACCCGCAAACCGCCCGCAAACGTTGGATTGGTACGATGAAACCCAAAGGGGATATCACCGTGGATACCGGTGCCGCCAAAGCGCTTTCCGCAGGCAAATCCCTGCTCCCCGCTGGCGTTACACAGGTCACCGGCGATTTCGGTCGGGGTGATCCCGTCACTTTGCGCGACACATCCGGCCTTCACCTTGGACAAGGGCTGACCCGCTACACATCCCAAGAGGCATCTGCCATCAAAGGTCAGCGGTCTGCCGACATCGAACCGATCCTCGGCTATCCCGCCCGCGCGGCGCTCATCCATCGGGATGACATGGCCATCTAAACATCTTTTGTCCCCCAATATCCCTGCCAGAGGCATATCTCGCCGCGAAGCGGTAGAAAGGCATAACATGACTGACACGCAAAATATCGACGCCATCATGACCGATCTCGGACAGCGCGCCAAAGCCGCCGCTGCTGAACTTGCCTTTGCCCCGGCTGACGCCAAAAAATCTGCTTTGCTTTCAGCCGCCGATCATGTCTGGACCAATCGCGCTGATATCATTGAAGCCAACAAAAAAGACCTCGACTTTGGTCGCGACAAGGGCCTGTCCCCTGCCATGATGGACCGCCTGATGCTGGATGCAGACCGCATTCAGGGCATCGTCGACGGCTTAAAAGCTGTGGCAGAACAAGACGACCCTGTCGGCGAAGCAATGGAAGAATGGGACCGCCCATCAGGTCTGAACATCAAACGCGTGCGCACCCCTTTGGGCGTGATCGGCGTCATTTACGAAAGCCGTCCAAATGTAACCGCTGATGCGGGTGCGCTGTGCCTGAAATCGGGCAATGCCGTGATCCTGCGCGGCGGATCGGAAAGCTTCCACAGTTCTGGCGCAATCCACGCCTGTCTTGTTCAGGGGCTCAAAGAAGCAGACCTGCCCGAAGACGCGATCCAACTGATCCCAACCCGTGACCGCGCCGCTGTTCAAAAGCTGCTCACCATGACCGACCATGTCGACGTTATTGTGCCCCGTGGTGGTAAAGGTCTTGTCGGTCTTGTCCAGCGCGAAGCCCGCGTGCCGGTCTTTGCCCACCTCGAAGGCATCGTTCACATTTACATCGACAAATCGGCTGATCCCGAAAAAGCCCTAAAAGTCGTGATGAACGCCAAAACCCGCCGCACGGGTATTTGTGGTGCAGCCGAATGCCTGTTGATCCACGAAGATATAGTCAACACAATCGGCCAAGGCGTTATTCGCGCGCTCATGGACGCAGGCGTAGAAGTGCACGCAGGGCCAAAGCTGTCGTCTATCCAAGGGACCATCCCAGCGTCCGACGATGATTGGGGTAAGGAATTCCTCGATATGATCATCGCGGCCAAGGCTGTGGCGGATGTCGATGACGCGATTGCCCATATCCGCCAGTTTGGTTCGAACCACACCGATTGCATCATCGCCGAAGATGACGCGGCCGTTGCGCGTTTCTTTGAGCGCATTGATAGCGCCATCTTGATGCATAACGCGTCCACCCAATTCGCTGATGGGGGTGAATTTGGCATGGGCGCAGAAATCGGCATCGCGACTGGCAAGATGCACGCCCGCGGTCCGGTTGGCGCCAAACAATTGACGAGCTTTAAGTACCTTGTCGTAGGGGGCGGGACGGTTCGCGGTTAATCAACAGCTCGGGCAGCTCGGCTTTGGTCCAGATATTGAACGCGTCCCCCTGCACCGTACATTGAACCTGTAAACCTACGTCTTGCAGCGCGGACCGCGTAAGCGGGAAATGCACATCACTGGCACCCAGATCATCGGGCCATTCTTGCCCTGTCCGAAGGCGTCTAAAATACGCGTGCTGGTTGGCCCAACTGGCCCGAACGTGCATATTTGGGCGTTATGCTGAACAATAGTGGAACACAGTTCAGCTTGACGGCAACCTGATCTCTACCCAATTTGCCCTTTGGTCTGGAGGGTATTGTATTGGAACGAGAATTTCTGGCTGTCTGGAGCCTATCTTATGCTGATCTTGAGTTTGTAAACGGCTATCGGCACGCAATGCGGATTGGGCTGGCTGCTCAATTGGCTCACTTTCGGCATCTCGGGTATTTTCCGTCGCAGTTGAACGACATTCCACCGGCGGCAGTGGATTATGTGGCTGAGCAACTTGGTGAAGACGTCTCGTATGTATCGAACTACGACATCGCCAATGACACAGCGCGCCGCCACCGATTGGAAATTCTACGCTTTCTCAGCATTCGCCGCGCCAATGACCGGGATCGCGCCAAACTGCGCGCAGCACTTGCATCACAGGTTTCGACTTTGGGCCCCTCCATAGAAGATCTGGTTAAATTTGGCTATGAATGGGCCTTGGGCCAATCGGTGTTCATTCCATCCCGGAAGATCATGGAACGCCTGGTGCGTTCCGCGCAGCATACATTTCAAGAAGAGCTGCTGGCGCATGTATCCAGCCGGTTGTCATCGCAAACCATTGCAGCACTGGAAACCAGCTTGGCCGACCCACGCGGTGATCATGGCTTTCAACGCCTGAAAGACGATGTTGGCGCGGCCACGTTGGACAATGTACTCGATGCAGCTGACCGGTTGGCCTTTATTCAGGGCCTCGATCTGCCTTTCGATGTGGTCGATAGAGTTGATCCGGCTTGGGCAAGGATATTGACCCGCCGGGTTGAGGGCGAAACAGCATCAGAGATGCGGCGGCATAGTCGGGAAAAGCGTCTGGGTTTGTTGGCGATCTACCTGATGTCGCGCAGGTCGCAGCTTATTGATGGTCTTGTAGACCTGCTGATCGACGTTGTTCACCGCATCGGCACACGCTCCAAGCGCAAGGTAATCAGCAGAATTGCTGCCGACATTGAAAAGGTTCACGGCAAAGAGCGGTTGCTGGTTGAGATTGCGACGGCAGCGATGATGGCTCCGAATGGGAAGGTCGCGGATGTGATCTTTCCAATCGCGGGCGCGGCCAAACTGAAAGCTATCATCGATGAACACAGGGCCAAGGGAACATTGGATGTTCGGATTCAGACTGTAATGCGGGGTTCCTATGCCAGCCACTATCGTCGAATGCTGCCATCCTTATTGTCCGTTCTGCGGTTCCGTTCAAACAACGAAATCTGGCACCCTATCCTGGACGCCTTGGCACTGATCATCCGCCTGAACGAAGAAGGACGGCGCTATGCCCCGGCTTCGCTGGCACCCGATGGGTCGGTTCCGCGCAAATGGCAGGAAACCGTGATCGACAAGCGCGGTCGGCTGAATGTCATTTCTTATGAACTCTGTGTCCTGGCCCAGTTACGGGATCGTATCAGGTCAAAAGAGATCTGGGTCGAGGGAGCTGATCGTTATCGCAACCCGGACGATGATCTGCCGAAGGATTTCCCAGAGAAGCGTGAGAGTTATTATGCAGGTCTGAAACTCACCCAGGATGCGCGGGAATTCTCCCGATCTATTCGGGAACAGTTGGAGTATGAGTTGCGTCAACTGAACACTTCGCTGCCCAATAATGACAAGGTACGACTGCGCTGGTCTGGCGATAACCGGATCTGCATCACACCGTTCAATCCGGCACCAGAGCCAAAAGGATTGATCGGCCTTAAATCAGAGATTGGACGACGGTGGCCGATGACAGGGCTACTGGATACGCTAAAAGAGACAGCGTTGGACACAGGCTTTCTGGAAGCATTCGAAACGTCGGCCAGCCGAGAAGCACTGCCGCGAGATATTCGGGATCAACGCCTGTTACTTTGTCTTTACGGTCTGGGCACCAATGCCGGTTTGAAGCGTGTCGCTGCTGGCACGCCGGAAATCAGTTATGATGAGCTACTGCATATCCGTCGCCGCTACATTGATCCGGCTTCCCTCCGGGCTGCGGCGGCCAAGGTCGCAGATGCCACATTGGCTGTTCGGAATCCGTCAGTTTGGGGCAATGCAGGAACCGCCTGCGCGGCGGATTCCACCAAGTTCGGAGCCTGGGATCGCAATCTGATGACCGAATGGCACGCCCGCTATGGCGGGCGAGGTGTTATGATCTACTGGCACGTAGAGCGGCAAGCGACCTGCATTTATTCCCAACTGAAGCGCTGCTCGTCATCCGAAGTGGCCGCTATGATTGAAGGGGTTCTTCGGCACTGCACGGATATGGAGATCCAACGCCAGTATGTTGATAGCCACGGCCAAAGCGCCATTGGCTTCGCTTTCTGTCATCTTCTTGGATTCGAATTGGCCCCACGTCTGAAGGCTATCGCTCGACAAAAGCTGGCGTTACCGAATTCCGGAATGCGGGGGCAGTTGCCCAACTTGCTACCGATCCTGTCCAGCACCGTTGACTGGGCCGAGATCGAAAGACAGTACGATGAAATGGTCAAATACGCGTCCGCCATGCAGCACGGCACGGCCGATCCGGAAGCCATCCTGCGCCGTTTCGCCCGCGCTGATGTGATGCATCCAACCTACAAGGCGCTCGCTGAATTGGGTCGCGCGATCAAGTCGATCTTTCTGTGCCGCTATCTCCGATCCGAGGACTTCCGCCGCGAGATTCATGAAGGGCTGAATGTGGTAGAGAACTGGAACAGTGCCAATGGTTTTGTGTTCTTCGGAAAGGGCGGCGAGATTTCCAGCAACCGGATCGCCGATCAGGAAATCTCCGCCCATGCCTTGCATCTGCTTCAGGCATCCCTTGTCTATGTGAATACGCGCATGGTGCAATCCGTGTTGTCGGAGCCGGGCTGGGCAACCCGCCTGTCCGAGCGGGATTATCACGGCCTCACCCCATTGATCTATTCCCACATCAATCCTTATGGCCGTTTCGATGTCGATTTGGAAAAGCGGATCAACTTCGGAGCAATGGCGGCATGATCCATGCGCCACAAAAGGGTACACCCACAGGAGACATAAAGATGTGACAGCGTGAAATGTCACAAATAGGTAGCTAATCGCATATTGTTACAGTATCAAGATGCAAACCACCCTAATGTGACAGAATGCCATGCCCCGTATCGGATATGCCCGCGTCAGCTCCTCAAGCCAGGACCTTGATATCCAGAAAGCCAAGCTGAAGGCGGCAGGCTGTGAAGTCATCCGCTCAGAAACGGTTTCTGGTGCATCTCGAGATGACCGCTCAGAATTGGCGACTGTGATGGAGTTTATGCGCGAAGGAGACGAACTGGTCGTTCACCGTCTGGACCGTCTCGGTCGCTCCACCCGAGATGTACTGAATTTGGTCCACGAGCTGGATGCCAAAGGCGCATCGCTCCGCGTGCTTGAACCCGAAGTCACCACAGCCGGGGACATGGGCCGCATGGTCATCACGGTTCTCGGCATGGTTGCCGATATGGAACTCAAGTTCATCCGTGACCGGCAGCGCGCGGGGATCGAAGCCGCTAAGGGCAAAGGCGTCTATAAGGGGAGGCGGAAATCCGTTGATGATGACGAAATCCGACGATTGGCGAGTGAGGGCGTCGCCAAGGCCAAGATTGCCCGTGATCTCGGCGTCTCACGAATGACTGTCTACCGGGCACTCGCTGGCGCCGAGACCTGAAGCCGCCGTTCGTTCATGGCGCGGCGGATTCAACGAACGAGCCCATACCTGTGAATTTGATTCTCTCGCTGCGTGCACGCGCAGCGGGAATAA
>CAYZAY010000080.1:2670-10731 GCA_964476515.1 uncultured Rhodobacterales bacterium | reverse complement strand
GTTGATATTGACTCGTAAATTCCGTTCACCCTATGCTCACAGCAATGCAGCGAGAGGGAAGATCATGAGCGAAAGTACGTTGACCAGAATGGACCTTAGCGAAGCCATCGTGCGCAATGTTGGTCTGTCTCGTAACGAATCCGCTGAAATGGTGGAAAGCGTTCTAGAATACATGTCAGACGCTTTGGTGGACGGGGATCAGGTTAAGATCTCGTCTTTCGGCACATTCAGCATCCGCGACAAAGCCGCAAGGGTTGGCCGCAACCCGAAAACTGGCGAAGAGGTTCCAATCTCACCCCGCCGTGTTTTGACTTTCCGCCCATCGCATCTGCTGAAAGAACGTGTAGCAAGCGGAAATAAATCTTAACCCATAAGGTTCCGAAGACATGAGTAAAGCGCCCGACGCTTTTCGGACCATCAGCGAAGTCGCAGACTGGCTTGAAACGCCAGCTCATGTGCTGCGCTTCTGGGAAAGCAAATTTACCCAAGTTAAGCCTGTAAAACGAGCGGGGGGTCGTAGATATTATCGCCCTAGCGACATGCTTTTGTTGGGGGGAATCAAGCGCCTGCTGCATCAAGACGGGAAAACCATCAAAGAGGTTCAAAACCTGTTGCGAGAACAAGGGGTCAAGCAGATCGCAGGCCTATCTCTTCATGGGATTTCTGATGATGCGGATCAAGTGGTTGAGAGTACTGCTGCCCCTTCGGCACCAGAGGTAGACGAGAAAACTGTCATCCAAGGTGTTTTCCGAACCGTTGGAACGCCAAAAGAACAAGAAGACACTGCCCAAGAAAACGAAAATCAGATGATGTTTCCAGGTTTCGAGTTTTCCTCGGACCGTAAAAAACAACCCCCTGAACCAAAGCAAGAATCCCCCAGACAGCCATTTGCTGCGCAGAAAGCGCAGACAACAACACAAGCGCCCACACCAATCGACACCACGCATATTCCTGAAGATCCGACAGCACCGCCGGCTTCAATCTCGCCCGGATTGTTGTCGCGTCTCAGCGCCCTGTCGTCGGGCAGTCTTGCCAACAAACCCAAGGGGTTAAAGCAAGCAGTTGAAAAACTGGCCTCTATCGCGGAATCGCGGGCAAGCAGCGAGAATTCATAACTTTAAGATGGGAATTTCCGCTTGCCACTGCGATCAAACACGGTATGAAACACCAATCGTCGGGCTATGGCGCAGCCTGGTAGCGCGTCCGTCTGGGGGACGGAAGGTCGCAGGTTCAAGTCCTGCTAGCCCGACCATTTTAAAAATCGCCCGCCCGGATCAAGGGCGGGTGTTTTCGTATTTGGAAGGGTCGACATGAAAACCGGAGTTCTCGCGGATTCTCAGATCCGGCAGATGATTACCGAAGGCGCAATTGACGCCTCTCCACCCATTCTCAACGATCAAATTCAACCTGCCAGTCTAGACTTACGCCTTGGAAATAAGGCGTTTCGCGTTCGTGCGTCGTTTCTTCCAGGATTGAACAACTCGGTTGATGACCGTCTGTCAGAGCTAACCATGCATGAGATTGCCCTTACCGGTGGTGCTGTGCTGGAAAAGGGCTGTGTTTATGTCGTGCCTTTGATGGAGAACCTTTCGCTTCCTCAGGGTATGACGGGGGCTGCTTCTGCGAAAAGTTCGACGGGTCGGTTAGATCTTATGACCCGCGTGATTACCGATCAGGGCGTAGAATTCGACAGGATTCCAGAGGGTTACACCGGCCCGCTTTATGCCGAGATATGCCCGCAAAGCTTTTCGGTCGTTGCACAACCGGGACAATTGTTGACGCAAGTGATCTTCCGGCAGGGGCGTACTTTTCTGACCGATGACGAACTACGTAGGGTTCATGAATCAACCCCGATCGTGTCCGGCGAACCGGTTATTTCTGACGGCTTGGGCTTTTCCGTAGATTTGCAACCTGAGAATGGTGATCTGGTCGGATATCGTGCCAAACGCCATACCGGAGTTGTCGATTTGTCAAAGCTAAACCATTACGATAAAAGCGAATATTGGGAAGAAGTGCGCACTTCGGACGGGCGAATTATCCTTGATCCCGGTGCATTCTATATTCTCGTTTCGAAAGAATCTATCGCCATCCCACCGAACTATGCAGCGGAAATGGCACCCTATCTAGCAATGGTAGGAGAGTTCAGAGTGCACTATGCGGGGTTCTTTGATCCGGGCTTTGGGTTTGATGCCGCTGGCGGTGCCGGATCGCGCGGAGTTCTTGAGGTTCGCTGTCACGACGCGCCGTTTGTTTTGGAGCACGGTCAAATCGTTGGGCGGCTGGTCTATGAACACATGTCAGAGACGCCGCAGGCTCTCTACGGCGTTGACATCAAGTCGAATTATCAGGGTCAGGGCCTGAAATTATCCAAACATTTCAAAAGCTAACAGGTCGAATTACATCCGACCCGCTCGGCGCATTATGCGCATAGCTTGCTTCGCCTGTTTTTGTTGCTGACGCACTTCGGGGCTTGGCTTTTTGCCTTTTTTCCCACCCGATGCCGCGCTAATGGCCCCATCTACACCCTTGTTTACAACGGTGCGGATGATCCGGTTTAAGATCATTTTGATCAATCTATCTGCATTCATGACTGCTCTCCTCATGACGTTGCAGAATGCTTAACTGTAAATGATGGCCAAATTTTGTCGTTTCCAGTTTGTGGACATTTGTAACTTTTATACACGAAAACGATACAAAAGCCCCCAGCCGAAAAACCGCGTTCTATCCTTCGAACATTTCGGACTGGTTTTCATCGTCGTCATCTTCTTCATCAGACTGCTGGCCAACCCCAGGGGGCGGACGATTATCCAGAAGACCAGCGGCGCGAAGCTCTTTCAGGCCGGGAAGGTCACGAGCATTTTCCAAGCCGAAGTGATCAAGGAAATTTTCAGTTACAATGAACGTTATCGGGCGACCGGGTGACATGCGCCGACGGCCAAAGCGAATCCACTCCATCTCTAGCAATTGGTCGAGCGTGCCGCGCGAAACGCTGACGCCTCTGATCTCTTCAATTTCAGCGCGGGTCACCGGTTGGTGGTATGCAATGATAGCGAGCGTTTCGGTCGCCGCACGGCTGAGTTTGCGCGTCTCAACCGTTTCCTTTTTCATCAGGAACGACAGATCAGCCGAGGTCCGCAGTGCCCACGCGTCTCCGACTTTGACGACATGAACGCCCCTACCCTCGTACCGTTTACGAAGATGCACCAAAGCTTCGGCAGCGTCGCACCCATGGGGCATGCGGCTGTTCAATTCACGGACTGACACAGGTTCTGCCGAGGCGAATAGAATAGCTTCAACCATTCGTTCCTGTTCGGCGATCGGGGGGGCCTCGAACAGGCTTTCCTCGGGGGATGTATCTTTTTCGGTCAACTCACATCCCTTTTTCTAACAAGGATTGGGGCAAAGGTTTCTGTCTGGCGAATTTCGACTTTGCCTTCTTTGGCAAGCTCAAGAGACGCTGCAAACGTAGCCGCTGTCGCCGAGCGGCGTTTAGCAGGGTCCGCGCCCCATCCGTCAGGCAGGTAGCTGGCGATATCGGTCCAGTCGAGAGCATAGCCAATCAAGCTACGCATCCGTTCCAGCGCTTGTTCCATCGTAAAGACTGCATCGCGATCCATCGTGAACGGGCGGAATTCGTCACGGGTACGCAAGCGTGCATAGGCCTGCATCAGATCCAGTAGATTTGCTGTGTAGGTCACCGACTTAACGCGCGCCACTTTTTCAGGGATGCCACGGGCAAATATATCCCGCCCCAACCTGTCACGCGCCATAAGCTTGGCCGCGGATTCGCGCATGGCTTGAAGGCGCTCAAGCTGAAAGGCCAAGTGGGCGGCCAGTTCTTCGCCCGAGGGGCCGTCTTCTTCGGGGTCTGGCGGTAATAGCAATCGGGATTTCAGGAATGTCAGCCATGCGGCCATCACCAAGTAATCGGCGGCAAGTTCAATCCGAAGCGTCTTTGCCTGTTCAATAAACAACAGGTATTGTTGGGCAAGGTTCAAAACCGATATTTTGCGAAGATCAACCTTTTGCGTCCGTGACAGGGTCAGCAGAACATCAAGGGGGCCTTCGTAGCCGTCAACGTCAACGATAAGCGATTCCGCTGCCATGCGTTCAGCAACAGAGACCTCTTGCGTGAGAGAAGTGCTATCATCAAAATTCTCATCCATCGGCGCAGAGTTTAGCGGACAAGGACAGGGACGCAATCCACGTTTCTGGATTTGAACGCAGCGCAGAAGCGCCGAGCGTCGTCGATGTCTTCAAATCCCATGGCGCGGAGGCGGTAGAAAATCTTACCGCCGCTTTCTGCTTGTTGGATAACGCGGGCCTTGTCGTCCAGATACCCAGGGAACAGGTTGGACATGCGTTCCCATTCAGATTGGGCAACCGCCTCGCTTTGGAATGCCCCCAATTGCACAAGCCGTGATCCATCGGGCACATCAGATGCCGCAACATCCCGGACCGGAGTTGCTGGGGCGCTTGGCGACGTGGTCGGGGTTGCACTGGCGTTTACGATCGGGCGTAACCGTGGGAAAGGCGAGCTGCTTGGGGCACCGGTGGCATCTGCAGTGTTGGACGCTTCCAGTACGGCTGCAAGAATGGCTTCATTGCCCGCTGGCGTTTCGCTTTCTTCTTGTTCCGCAATCATTTGATCAGCGAGCCCAAGAACCGCGTCGCGCTGTTCTACTTGGGTTGTTGCTTCACCAATCGTGGGAATATTCACGCTTTCGCCCAAGGGCAATTCTCCGAACGGGGCGTCGTCAACAGATAGTTCTTGGGGGTCTGGGGCAAGGGTCAGGGTTTGGGCCGATGGGCTTGCGGTGCCATCAGATACCACATCATTGACAGCGAAGCCTTGGTGGTCGGCTTCGCGACCGCCCGGGTTTTCGGGCTGAACCCGTAATGGGTCATCAGAAGCTCGGACAACCGGTATGCCGGATACATCGCGCACAACGATGCGATAGGCCCAAAACCCCATACCGATAATCAGCGCAACCGAAATCAGCGCCCCGCCCCATTGGGCGACGCGTGTCATCGAGACCTGATCCGAGGTATCCTCGAATTCGGGCTGTGGCCGGTAATTTGCCATTCCGCCTCAAGTTTTAGGGCTGGTTAGCCCTGTCGGTTTCTAGAACTGCCTCGGCCGACGCGATGCTGTTAGCGCATTTCTTGTGCCGGCGTGACGCCGAGAATACCAAGACCTGCGGAAATAACAACGGCCACGGCACGGGCCAGAGCGATTTTTGACTGGCTTAGGGCGGTGTTGTCTTCCTGAAGGAAGCGCAGTTCCGGCTGTTCGTTGCCTTTATGCCACAAGCCGTGAAGCTCGCTGGCGAGTTCGTATAGGTAAAACGCGACGCGGTGCGGTTCGTGGGTGCGGGCTGCGATTTCAACCAAACGGGGCCATTCAGCAAGCTTTTTGGCGACGCCCAGTTCGGAATCATGAGCAAGATTTGTCAGGTCTGCGGCTTGCAGAGTCGCATCATCAGTCGTGATATTCAGGTCCGCAGCTTTTCGCAGGACCGAACAGACGCGGGCATGAGCGTATTGGACATAGAACACCGGATTTTCGCGGCTTTGTTCCAGAACCTTGTCGAAATCGAAATCAAGCGAGGCATCGTTTTTGCGGGTCAGCATCACAAAACGAGTCACATCAGGGCCAACCTGATCGACCACGTCGCGCAGGGTCACAAAGGTCCCTGCCCGTTTGGACATTTTGAACGGCTCGCCGTTTTTATATAGCTTCACCAGTTGGGTCAGCTTGATGTCCAGTGGTGTCTGGCCATCTGACAACGCTGAAACAGCCGCCTTCATACGTTTGACATAACCGCCGTGGTCGGCACCGAAGATGTCAATCAAAGCGTCGTAGCCGCGTTGAACTTTGTCGTAGTGGTAAGCGATGTCGGGGGCAAAATAGGTCCAGCTGCCGTCGGATTTTTTGACGGGGCGATCAACATCATCGCCGTGTTCGGTGGATTTGAACAAGGTCTGTTCGCGCGGTTCCCAATCTTCGGGCTTTTTGCCCTTTGGTGGTTCAAGCACGCCTTCGTAGATCAGACCTTTGTCTTCAAGAGACTTCAGCGCGGCTTCGATCAGGCCCGTGCCATAGAGCGATTTTTCCGAATAGAACACGTCCATTTTGACGCCAAGCGCCAATAGGTCGGCGCGGATCAGGTCCATCATCTTTTCGGTGGCGTATTCGCGGATCTCGGTCAGCCAGACGCTTTCGGGCTGATCGACGTATGCGTCGCCCTTGGTGTCTTTCAGGTCCTGACCGACTTCGATCAGGTATTCGCCGGGATAGGTGCCGTCTTCGAACGCGACTTCCTGACCGTGCGCTTGCAGGTAACGCAGGTAGACAGAGCGCGCCAGAACATCGACCTGCGCACCGCCGTCGTTGATGTAATATTCGCGGGTGACATCACAACCGGCGTAATCAAGCAGGCTAGCCAATGCGTCGCCGAACACAGCCCCGCGCGTGTGACCGACGTGAAGCGGGCCGGTTGGGTTGGCCGAAACATATTCGACGTTGATGCGTTTGCCCTGACCGGTGTTGCTTTGACCGTAAGCTGTGCCGTGGCCCAGAATGTCACCAACCAAAGACTGCCAGATCGACGCCTCAAGACGCATGTTCAGAAACCCCGGGCCTGCGACCTCGGCTGTGGTAATGCGGGGGTCGTCAGCCAGCTTAGCCGCCAAAGCGTCCGCGATATCACGAGGCTTGGATTTCGCCGGTTTCGCAAGAACCATCGCGGCGTTGGTTGCCATGTCACCATGCAGCGGATCTCGTGGTGGCTCGACCGCCACATTGGCGTAGTCCAGCCCTTCCGGCAGAACGCCTTCGGACACGAGAGTATCGAGCTTTTCAACAACCAGCGCTCGGATATCGGTAAAGAGGTTCATCACGGTCTTCCTTTGTCTCGCGCGGGGTTTACCACGAAGGGCTTTGGCGTCAATGCGGAGTGTTCTTTAAGGCGTCAATCGGGCCAATCAAACGGTCGTGGGTCTGAAGTGCATACCGGTCCGTCATACCCGAAACATAGTCGGCAACCTTGCGGGCGAGTTCCGTCTTGCTTTCGCATTTCGCCAGATCATCCTGCCATTCTTGTGGCAGGTGCTGGGGCTGGTCTAGGAATAACGCAAAGAGACGTTTTACAACCTCGTTCACTTCGGCCCGCATCTCCATCACGGATGGGGCGCGATACATTTGCGAGAACAAGAATTCACGGATGATTTTCAGGTCGGCCCAAAAGGGGTCCGAAAACCGGACGATCTGTTCGCCCAACAGGCGAAGTTCTTCGACGGATTGCGGGTTGAGGTCCGCAAGGATTTCTTTTGACGTATCAATCACATCGGCCACCATCACGCCAAACACACGCCTTAGCGCTTCGTGTTTACGGCGATTTGGACCAAGATCAGGGTAGATGCGGTCAACCTCGGCGTATGCGGGGCCAACGACCGGCAGTTCGGCGATGTCACGTTCGGTGAACAACCCTGCGCGCAGACCGTCCTGTAGATCGTGGTTGTTATAGGCCACATCGTCGGAAAGGGCGGCAACCTGAGCTTCCGCGCTGGCATGGGTGTGAAGTTCAAGATCGTGGCGATCGCTGTATTCGACAAGCGCGTACGGCAAATCTCCGGTCACCGGACCATTATGTTTTGCGATGCCTTCAAGGGTTTCCCACGTCAGGTTCAAGCCATCAAATTCGGCATAGTGATTTTCAAGCGATGTCACGATACGCAGCGCCTGTGCGTTGTGATCAAAGCCGCCGTAAGGTTTCATAACCAGATCAAGCGCGTCTTCACCGGTGTGGCCAAAGGGTGTGTGGCCAAGATCATGCGCCAGCGCGACGGCTTCGGTCAGTTCAGAATTTAAACCCAGCGATCCGGCGATTGTTCGCGCTACCTGAGCGACCTCGATCGAGTGGGTCAGACGCGTGCGAAAGTAGTCGCCTTCGTGTTCCACGAAGACCTGAGTTTTGTGCTTTAAGCGACGAAACGCGCCGGAATGAATGATCCGGTCGCGGTCGCGCTGAAAGCATGACCTGAAATTGCTCTCTTCTT
>CAYZAY010000080.1:0-2660 GCA_964476515.1 uncultured Rhodobacterales bacterium | reverse complement strand
CATGAAAGAGCCGCCCCCGGCTTTTTGCCGGTAAGCACGCAAAAGGCGCTTGCATGTCGCCTATCCTTGTCGCCAATGTCCCCTGTCCTTATATTCATAAAGACGTAGGAAACGAAACAGCCACGGTGACAGGAAATGAACCTTCCCCCACAGGTAACTGAACGCGCCTTTGCCCGCTTGTCAGAAATTGGTGCCGCCCAGCAAGGTCAGGCTTTGCGCGTTGCTGTTGAAGGCGGCGGATGTTCGGGGTTTCAGTATGAAATCAAGCTGGACACACCCGCAGAAGACGACGTGCAGCTGACGGATGGTGGTGAAACCGTGATTGTTGATCAGGTGTCGCTGCCGTTTCTGACCGGTGCAGTGATTGATTTCACCGAAGAGCTGATTGGCGCTCGATTTGTGATTGAGAACCCGAACGCCACGAGTTCCTGTGGCTGCGGGACAAGCTTCTCGATTTAGGCCATTCGCCACTTTCCAGTTTTGGCGACAAACCCCGAGGGTTGTTTTTCTCAACCATATTTGCGTTGTGGATCAGATAGATGCACGACGCGATAACAATGGCGGCGCCTAGTATCACGTTAAAACTTGGGACTTCTGAAAAGACCAAAGCGCCATAGCCAACCATCCAGAGGAATTGAACGTTCATAACAGGCATCACGATGTGAGTTGGTGCAAGCGCAAGCGCGCGGACAAGAATGAAGCGGCCAACAAACAGAAGGGCTGAATATATCCCTGCAATTCCCAGTTCGAAGGCAGTCATTGGTTTGAAGACGAACGGCAATACCACCAACATGGCAACGAACATCAACAAATGTGGATAAAATAGAAGCGCGAGTGGTTTGTTTTCGCTTTTCCCAACAAGTCTAGCCATCACCATGGACACAACGCCAGTCAGGCAGGCCGCAAATGCAATCGCATGACCCGCCGAAATTCCGGCCACTCCGTTGGGGAATAGGCATATAATACCAACAAATCCGGCAAGAAGAGCCACCCAAGCGCGTGCATTAACCCGTTCCTTTAAAACGGTGGGGGTCAGCAGTGCTGCCATGATAGGTGTAAGACCGACGAAAACGAACACCTCAGCAAGGGCAAGTTCGCGAAAGGCGTAGAAAAACAGGCAGGCAGATGCGACCGTGGAAATCGAGCGGATCGCGATGGGAATAGGGTGCGTGGTTCTTAGTTCGCTTAGGTTTCCCTTTCGTCCGGCCCCTATCAAAGCGAACAACGCCACAAGCCCTCCGGACAAAGCGAAAAGCTGCGGCGCTGCGAAATCGTTTGAAATGAATTTGGCGGCAGTATCGGAAGACGCGCTGATTAGTGTAAGCCACCACTAACATCGCACCTGTGAACGTGGCGCTACCTGGCAACCGTAATTTCATGCACTCTCTCTGACACGCTGTGCTCTGGCGAAGCTTTCAAAGAATGCTTCAAAGCGTGGCGTCGATTCTTGAACCGTATTCAGGACCGTCAAGGAATTTTTTGCAAGTGTTTTTTCTACTATAGGTTGCTGTTTATCCCAATCGCTTGTGCGACCCTCGTCCATTCCAAGCAAAACCTTGGAAAGGTCACGCAGGGGAACGCAATCAGGTTTTTCACGATAAAAGGCCATTGCGGTCCCTTCATACTTGTCGGTGAACAGCGCGTCGCCAGCGTTAGCTTCGGACCAGAAGGCCATGAATTAGCTGTGATATTCGTCTCCGGCCCAATAGCCTTCGGCTTCGACAGCGTAGCCACGACGATCGCGGCGCAGCCAATTTTCCCAGTAAGCTGGCGGGGTTTCTCCGGCAAATCTTAATGAAATACAAACTTCAGCGGCGAGGTCATTATTCCGCTCAAGCATGGCGAGAATTCCGACGTTCAGAAGGCTGTCGATCATTTCCTGATCAAGATTCGGGTCCTTTCGACCGTATTCGCTTAGGTAAAACACCGCGTGTGTCAGCTCGTAAGCGGCTTTTTTGTTCGGGATCGCGAAGAAATCCGTCAGGCGGCAAAATGCGCGGACGCGATCTTCTAGACCAGGATCATTAGGATATGGCTCGACGTCGCGACGCGACATAAGCCGGCGTGCTTCCATCCGCTGAAGATCAGAAAGCTCTCCTTGTGGCATCATGCGGGCGTTTGCCCAGTTTGCCAAACGGGCGGCTTTTCCTTCGCCATAACCAAGATCTTCCAGATCGCAGGCCATAGAGATGAAGAAGCGGTAGTACTGAGGGAAGAACTCCATGCGTTCTTCCAGATTTTCGTAGAAGCCCGCGAGGGGCGCAAATGCCGCCTTGCCGGGTTTTGTGCCGGTTGTTTCAAGTACATTCAACAACTCAGCATTTTCTTTCAGCCAAAGAACATCGTCTCCCTTACGGCGGTGGAATGCAAAACATTCGATCAAATCAGAGACGCGATCCTTTAGAGGGGTCAGGCGGGACGGGGCATTGAGGGCGATAACTTTCGACATTTCGGTTCTCCTGTTATGGCGGGTTCAATTCCCCGCCTGCATGACTGACTAAGGGCGGCTTATTTTTTGATCTGCGGACGACCTTGGTCGCCGTTGTAAGGCAGGCTTACGGCTGTAGGTTCAGCGCAAGAGATAAAGCCACCTGTGATCTCGCCCATTTTTGTGTCGCTGCCGAGAGTTGGCGAAGAACCCGAGATGAAGCCGCCGGTGA
>CAYZAY010000079.1:1711-10824 GCA_964476515.1 uncultured Rhodobacterales bacterium | reverse complement strand
TCAAGTTGCCCGATCTTAGCCAGATCCAACCGCTCTACCGGCAGCGATTTCCGCTCTGGCCAATGAAGGGCGAACCCGATCGCATGCCGCATATCAGGGGGCCCTACATGCGCCATTAGTGCACCATCGTTAAACCCCACTAGCGCATGGACCAAGGACTGTGGGTGAACGATCACCTCAATCTGGTCCGGAGTGACGCCGAAATATTCTTTGGTTTCGATTACCTCTAGTGCCTTGTTGAACATTGACGCGCTGTCGATGGTTATTCTTTGCCCCATATCCCAATTAGGATGGGTAGCCGCTTGTTCTGGCGTCGCCTTGGCTATCCGCTCAATCGGCCAATCGCGAAAGGCGCCGCCAGAAGCGGTAATAATAATGCGCTCGACGGCATCAATTTCTTCACCGATCAGTGCCTGAAATATCGCCGAATGTTCACTATCGACTGGCAGAATGGTGGCTTGATGAGATTTAGCTTCGGCCATCAAAAGTGGCCCCGCAGTGACCAGCGATTCCTTGTTCGCCAGTGCAAGTGTAGCCCCACGCTTTACAGCCCGAAGACCGGGTTCCAGACCTGCTGCCCCGACAATCGCGCTCATCGTCCAATCGGCTTCGCGATCCGACGCCTCAAGCAAAGCCGCCCGTCCAGCTGCGACTTCGATACCAGATCCGGCCAATTCAGCGTGCAAAGCACCCAGCAATGATTCTTCAGATGTAATCGCGATATCGGCATTCAGGGATTTTGCATCTTTGGCCAGCTGAGCGATGTTCTTGCCACCGGACAGGGTAACAACATCATAGGCTTCCGCATCGCGTTTGATCAGGTCAATCGTGCTTTGGCCGATCGAACCGGTTGCGCCAAAAATAGAGATTTTACGGGTCATTTGGCCCCAAGTTCAAACATCATAAGCCCTTCGGGCAACACAAGGCTAACTACACCGATTGCAAGCGCCGCTGCAATCATCCCGTCGAAGCGATCCAGAAATCCACCATGACCCGGAATAAGATTTGAACTGTCCTTAATTTCAAACCGACGTTTCAACGCACTTTCCGCGATATCCCCAAGCTGAGAAGCCACAGACACTGCAATGCTGAACAAAACAAACGGCAGGATGAATGCTACATCGAAAAGCGCACCAAGCAGACCGGCCGCAACCCATCCGGCTGAGGTTCCAGACCATGTTTTCTTGGGGCTTAACGAAGGCCAAAACTTTGGCCCACCAATCAGTCGACCAGCAAAATACCCAGCTATATCAGTTGCAACGACAACAAGTACCAACCAAAGCAACCATGCTATTCCCAAATCTAGGCGAAGGATTTGCAGAACAATCCCAGTAGCCCCAATCATTGCAGCGAACAGGAAAACGCGTAGTCGTTCTTTTGACGCCAGAAGTGAAATTAATGCAGGCAACACCGCCAAAAGCATCAGGTCGCCTAATAGGCCAAAGTTAAACCAGAAGAGCGTGGAAATGATCGATACACCGGCCAAGGGGTACGCTAAGAAACCTAACCTACCGCTGATCTGGCAAAGCTCCCAGATCATCAAGCCACAGCATATTGCAACGAATGCTGTAAAGAATACTCCGCCCAGCAGGACTGAAATCAGGCCAACAGCGGCAAGAATGGCCCCTGAAATAATACGGGGGCATAAGTCCGACCAGTTGGTCGCGCTCATGCTTTCACGCCTCCAAAGCGACGTTCGCGTTTCCCATATCGACTCACGATTTTGTGGAATTCCTCTGCCGAAAAATCGGGCCAAAGGGTGTCGATAAACTCGTACTCAGAATAAGCGGACTGCCAAAGAAGGAAGTTTGATATTCGCGCTTCGCCACTGGTTCTGATAACCAGATCAGGATCCGGCAAAACGTGTGTATCCAAATACTTGGGAAGCGTTTCTTCATTCACTTCTGCTGGATTCAATCGACCATCGACAACGTCCTGTGCAAGTCGTTTAGTCGCGCGGGCAACTTCATCGCGTCCGCCATAGTTAATGGCGACCGTCAAATGAACTAGATCGTTTTGTGCGGTCATCAGTTCTAAATCGTCCATCAGATCGACCAGTTTAGGTGCCAACCTCATGCGATCACCGATAAAACGAACCCTGATGCCGTTCTTCGTCAAAGCCTTGGCTTCACCGGTGATATACCGTTGAAAAAGGCTCATCAGGCCCGAAACTTCACTCTGGGTGCGCTTCCAGTTCTCGGTCGAAAACGCGAAGATCGTTAGGAACTTCACGCCCACTGAGGGACAAGCCTCTACGATTTCGCGGACCCGCTTAGCGCCTGCATGGTGGCCAAATAACCGAGGCCGTCCGCGCATCTGCGCCCATCGTCCGTTGCCGTCCATAATGATAGCAACATGTCCAGGACCAGACTGCTCTGATTGTACCTTAACCATTGTGGCTCCTATTTGGGTGATCAGACCTGCATGATCTCGCCCTGTTTCGACTCTAGTGCTTTGTCGACGTTGGCGATAAATTCGTTGGTTATATCCTGAACTTCGGTCTCCCAGAATTTCTGGTCGTCTTCGGACATTCCGTCGGCTTTCGCTTTCTTAACCTGATCCATGCCATCACGACGAACGTTGCGAACTGCAATTCGCGCGCTCTCAGCATACTGTGCGGCAACCCGAGTAAGCTCTTTGCGTCGTTCTTCGTTCAATTCAGGGATAGGAAGCATAATGATCGTGCCGTTCAACTGAGGATTAATCCCTAACCCGCTTTCACGAATAGCTTTTTCAACAGCCCCCACCATGGATTTGTCCCACACATTTACAGTAACCATACGTGGTTCTGGCACATTAACCGTTCCCACTTGGTTAATGGGTGTGCGTTGCCCATAGGCTTCAACAGTGATGGGTTCTAGCATGGTCGCCGATGCTCGGCCGGTACGAAGTGAAGCAAATTCAGTTCTCAGCGATCCCATCGCGCCTTCCATGCGGCGGCGCAGATCGTCGGTGTCAATTTCATAGTCTTCTTCGGACATTTTGTGCTCTCTTTTTCGATCGCTCAGTTTGAGTGTGTTGGGACTAGTCTACAGTCAGCCGCCGACCTTTGTATAGGTGCCTTCCCCGCCAAGAATTCCGCGGAAACCACCGGGTTCGTCCAGCGAAAACACTATTATCGGTAGGTTGTTGTCACGGGCCAAAGCAATTGCGCTTGCGTCCATAACACCAAGCCGTTTGGCCAGTACTTCGTCATAGCTGACAGTATCGAATCGCGTAGCGTCGGGGAATTTTACGGGGTCTTTGTCGTACACACCGTCGACTTTTGTACCCTTAAAGATCGCCTGACACGACATTTCATTGGCCCGAAGTGTAGCTGCGGTGTCAGTCGTGAAATACGGATTACCCGTTCCGGCCGCAAAAATGCAGACGCGGTTTTTCTCAAGGTGGCGTACAGCACGGCGGCGGATATAGGGTTCACAGACCTGATCCATCGGAATTGCGCTGATAACGCGGGTATAAATGCCAATTCCTTCCAAAGCTGACTGCATGGCCAAAGCGTTCATCACTGTGGCCAACATGCCCATATAGTCAGCAGTCGTCCGCTCCATCCCCTGTGCAGAGCCCTGAAGCCCCCGGAAAATATTACCGCCCCCGATCACCATACAGATCTCAACACCCATATCGTGAACAGATTTTACTTCCTGTGCAATTCTTTCAACTGTCGGAGGATGAAGACCAAAACCTTGATCGCCCATCAGGGCTTCACCTGAGATTTTTAGCATTACTCGTTTGAATGCTGGTTGTTCCTTTGGTGAAGGTGAGGACATAGGCGGCTCCTGAAAACGGGCAGAGGCAAATTTGAACTTCGGGCAAAATGTCTGAATTCGCGACGGAATTCAATGCATCTCCGCACCACGACAGGCATTGACACAAAGTTTTTCGACCGATTGAAAGAGCGCGTTGCAATTCGTCGAGGAAATCGTGTCGCTCAAGTCGCTGAATATAAAAGAAGGTCCAATCCTGATCGCAGGGCCTACGGCGAGTGGTAAATCGTCTTTGGCGATGAAAATTGCCAATAAATTTGGTGGCCAGATCGTCAACGCAGACGCAATTCAGGTTTTTGATGGCTGGCGAGTTCTGACTGCTCGTCCAAGCCAAGCGGATGAAGAACAATTCGTTCATCGCCTTTATGGTCATATTCCCGTCGACGGCGACTATTCAGTTGGCCACTGGATTCGCGACATCAAATCTATTTTAGATGATGGCACCCGCCCGATTATTGTTGGTGGAACTGGGCTTTACTTCTCGGCGTTGACGCAAGGATTGGCTGAAATTCCAGCCACACCAGAGAGCATTCGAGAGCAAGCGGACGCCCTGCGGATGTCGGGTGGGATTGAAGAAATGCTACAAGTTCTGAACGTCGAAACGCTTGGCCGTATAGACCAGAACAATCCAATGCGGGTTCAACGCGCTTGGGAGGTTTTACAGTCAACTGGTCGGCAAATTTCTGATTGGCAGAACGAAACACCTGCACCGCTTTTGAATTTGATAGACGCGACTGCGATTGTAATGAATTCCCCAAAAGAATGGCTGAACGAACGAATTACCCGTCGCTTTAATATGATGATTGACGATGGGGCATTGGACGAAGCGCAGACCAACTTAGAGACTTGGGATCCATCAAATCTGTCCTCCAAAGCAATCGGAGCACCAGAGTTGATTGCTTATCTCAAGGGCGAAATTGAGTTGGAAACGGCTAAGGAACGCGCGACAATTGCCACCCGACAATACGCGAAACGACAGCGAACTTGGTTCAGGTCTAGGATGTCCAAATGGGTTCAATTTGATCCATCCATCGACTGAGTCGCGACGCTAACAAAGTTACACAACCACAAGGAAACGATTGGTAAAATTACCGTTTACAATCGATTCTTTCCTTGCATTGCGATGCTGTGTCGTTTTTGCTGTAAGTCGATGTCGTTTTTAAGCCTAAAAATGACGAAAGCAGCGATTGACGGAATCCTTCAATTGGTGCCGTATGAAGCCAGGGGGAGGATTCTGCTCGGCTATCCGAGCGCGAAGTTTAGTTTCAAACGTGTTTTCGCGCGGGAACCCCCTTCAAATAATAAATTAATCGTGTCACAGGGAGTCAAAGATGACGCTAAAATCAACAACTGATCGTATTCACCCGGTCGCAAAAATGTACGCTAAAGAACATAAGGCTGGCCTACTCAGCCGCCGCGAGTTCCTTGCGCGCTCAACGGCTTTGGGTGTTGCAACTCCGGTTGCATACGGTCTCATCGGCGCGACGCCAGCAGTTGCAGGTAGTCACGCTAAGCAGGGCGGCACCATCCGTATGGAGATGGAAGTTCGCGCCCTTAAAGATCCACGCACTTATGACTGGACCCAGATTGCGACCTTCACTGCAGGTTGGCTAGAGTATCTGGTCGAGTACAACTCGGACGGTTCGTTCGAGCCAATGCTGATTACATCGTGGGACGCTAACGCAGACGCAACTCAGTACACACTGAAAGTTCGCGAAGGCGTTAAGTGGAACAACGGTGACGACTTCACTGCTGAAGATGTTGCACGCAACATCGCTGGCTGGTGTGACAAAGACGTCGAGGGTAACTCGATGGCTGGTCGTATGGCGTCGTTGATCGACCCTGACACCAACAAAGCAGCAGACGGCGCAATCGTTGTTGTCGACAGCCACACAGTTCAGCTGAACTGTAACGCTTCGGATATCACTATTGTTCCTGGCATGGCTGATTATCCAGCAGCTATCGTTCACAGCTCGCACTCGGTTGACACCATGGTGTCGAACCCTGTGGGTACTGGCTACATGAAGCCAGAGAGCCTTGAAGTTGGTGTATCGGCGACTGTTGTTCGTAACGAGGGTCACGACTGGTGGGGTTATGCAGCTGGCAAAGGCGGTTACATCGACCGTATCGAATTTGTCGACTATGGCACCGACCCAGCCGCAATGGTTGCAGCGTATGACGCTGGCGAAATTGACATGAACTGGGAATCTTCCGGTGAATTCGTCGACATTTTGACCGGTCTCGGAATGAACCACTCGACCGTTGCTTCGGGTGCCACAATCGTCATCCGTACCAACCAGAACCACGAACCATATCAGGACGTCCGCGTTCGTAAGGCGATTGCCATGGCAGTCGACAATGCGATCTGTCTTGAGCTTGGTCAGTCGGGTAACGGTGCGGTTGCAGACAACTGCCACGTTGGCCCAATGCACCCAGAGCATGACCCAGCCGTAATCCGTCTACCGCATGACCCAGCAATGGCAAAAGAGCTGATGGAAGACGCTGGCATGATCGACTTTGAGCACGAGCTGATCTCGATCGACGATGACTGGCGTAAGAACACCACTGACTCGGTTGCGGCTCAAATGCGTGACGCAGGCATTCCGGTTCGCCGGACCATCATGCCAGGTTCGACCTTCTGGAACGACTGGGCAAACTATCCGTTCTCGTCAACCAACTGGAACCACCGCCCACTGGGTACTCAGGTTCTTGGTCTTGCATATCGTTCGGGCGAAGCCTGGAACGAATTCGCATGGTCGAATGCTGAATTTGACGCTCTGTTGGCTGAAGCAAACGGAATTGCCGATGCGGATGCACGTCGCGTTGTGATGGGCAAAATCCAGAAGATCATCATCGATGAAGGCGTTACCATTCAGCCATACTGGCGCAATGTTGGACGTCACCACGTAGAAGGTCTTGTCGGCATCGATATGCACATCGCGTATCTTCCACAGGTCTACAAGTGGGGTTGGTCAGCTTAAGCTACCCCCTTCTTACAAAATGAATTGGGCCGCCGAAGTCGGTGGCCCTTTTTAACTAAAGCCTTCGGAAACATACCGAAGGGAAACAAATCAGACCAACAGGGGTCGATATGGGACTATTCATTCTCCGGAGGGCGGGAGTGATGATCTTGACGGCTTTATGCCTAACTTTCATTGTTTTCTTCCTGACGAACCTTTATCCCAATCTAGAAAAGCTCGCTAAAACCCAAGGCAACTTCCGAATGTCAGACGAACAGGTTGAAACCTGGCTTGGCAATCGTGGTTATCTAGAGCCAACGCTAATCAAATATGGCGAATGGCTTGGCGTTGCACCCGGCTATGACATTGTAGGAACCGATGGCGAACGGCGTGGCCGATGCTTCGATTCCACTGTGAATCCGGACGAAGCTCCAACATTTTGTGGTGTTTTGCAGGGTGACTGGGGGTACTCGACCGTCTTCAAAGAACCTTCATCCAAAATTATCGGGATTCGACTTGGTCTGACGGGCAAACTTATGTTGTGGGTTATGATCGTCATGGTCCCTACGGCCTTGATAGTCGGCGTTATGGCCGGGATGAAAGAAGGCTCTGCCCTAGATCGATCTTTATCGACATTCTCGATCACAACCACGGCAACGCCGGAATATGTATCAGGTGTTATCTTCATCGCAATATTCGCGTCGTCAGCGGTCGGGTTAAAGTGGTTCAAAGGCTCGGCCACCACCGCCATGGACAACGCAACGTTTGAAAACTTTGCGCTACCTGTGCTGACGATTGCGCTTTACGGCATGGGCTACATTGCCCGCATGACACGCGCATCGATGGCCGAGGTGATGACCGCACAGTATATTCGAACGGCCCGCCTAAAGGGTGTGAGCTTCCGCAACATTGTTGTGAAGCACGCCTTGCGCAACGCATTGATCGCTCCGTTTACGGTGATCATGCTGCAGGTTCCGTGGCTTTTGAACGGCGTCGTCATCGTTGAAACCCTCTTTAACTACAAAGGTTTTGGGTGGGTTCTCGTTCAGGCGGCTGGAAACAACGACGTGGAATTGCTTCTGGGTGTTTCGGTCGTATCGGTCATCGTGGTTTTGGTGACACAGCTGATTTCAGATATCGGCTATGTCTATCTGAACCCACGGATCAAAGTAAGTTAAGGAGTGGATGTGATGGAACCGCTAAGCTGGGGCGAAATCATTATCCGCATTCTTGGGGATATGATGCCAACTTGGATCGCACTCGTCGTAATGTTCGTCGTGTCGATCTACTACAAACAAAAACTGGGCCTTTACGGCAAACTATTTGACAGCACGATCGGGATGATCGGACTGGCCATCGTGATGTTCTGGGTCTTTACCGGGATATTCTCTGCGCTGGATCTAGTCGGAACGCATGATCCGCTGGGTCAAATTTCTGGGATGAAAAACAAAGTTCCGGGCACCCCTGTGCGTGGTAATCCAGAGGGTGTTTATGAATACTATCTTCTGGGTGGTGATAACCTTGCCCGTGATGTTTACACTCGCATGCTGTCGGGATCATGGGAAGTCATCAAGATTGCGCCATTTGCAACTATCTTCGCATTTATGGTCGGGATCACGCTTGGTCTTCCAGCAGGATACTACGGTGGTCGTCTGGATACGCTTCTGTCGTTCCTTGCAAACTTGATCCTAGCCTTCCCAGTAATCCTGTTGTTCTACCTACTGGTAACACCCGAGATTATTGCGACCGGCATTCCCGTCTACATGGCCGGCGTGCTCTTTATCTTCCCGATAGTCTTCTTCGTCATTCTGTTCAATTCGCGCTTCTTCACACAGCCGAATAAGCGGAATATTTACTTGGCGGTGACGATAATCTTGGGCGGATGGCTATATCTGGGCATCGCTTGGAACGCCGACCCACTGGGGATCGTTTCGTTCCCACCAAACGTTCTGGTGGTCTTCGTTTCGGTTGTGTTTGTGAACTCGCCCACGGTCTTCCGTATTGTGCGCGGTTTGACGATGGACATTAAGACACGAGACTATGTTGCAGCTGCTCAGACACGGGGCGAAGGTCCTTGGTACATCATGCTTTGGGAAATCCTCCCGAATGCACGGGGGCCGCTAATCGTCGATTTTTGTCTACGCATTGGATACGTAACCATTCTTCTTGGTACTCTGGGTTTCTTTGGCCTCGGCCTTAGCCCTGAAAGCCCGGACTGGGGTTCGACCATTAACGATGGCCGTAAACTTCTGTCGGTTTATCTGCACCCTGCCCTTTCGCCAGCGCTTTCGCTGCTGTCGCTTGTGCTTGGTCTGAACCTGCTTGCAGATGGTCTGCGCGAAGAAAGTCTACGTGACTAAAGTGATCGACGGTGGAGGGGGGGGGG
>CAYZAY010000079.1:0-1701 GCA_964476515.1 uncultured Rhodobacterales bacterium | reverse complement strand
CGCCCCGGGACCCCGGGATATTTTAAGACAAAAGATGATCAGATGAAGCTGGTCACGCTCCAACAAGGAGAAAGACATGTCCAAACTGGCTGACTACGAAGGCCCAATTCTAGAAATCGACAATCTATCGATCTCGTTCTTTACCCGCCTGCGGGAAATTCCTGCGGTGATGGATTTTTCCTGTACTGTGCAACCTGGCGAGGCGATGGGCCTTGTTGGGGAATCCGGTTGCGGTAAATCTACCGTCGCGCTTGGGGTTATGCAGGACCTTGGGGTCAACGGCAAAATCGTCGGGGGATCTATCAAGTTCAAAGGTCGCGACCTGAACGAGATGAGCGCCGACGAACTGCGCGACATCCGTGGCAACGAAATCGCGATGATCTATCAGGAACCAATGGCGTCGCTGAACCCGGCTATGAAAATCGGCAAACAGCTGATGGAAGTCCCGATGATTCACGAGGGTGTTTCAGAATCAGAAGCCTATAAGCGGGCGTTGGAAGTTGTCACAGATGTGAAGCTTCCGGATCCTGAGCGCATTCTGAAATCCTTCCCACACCAACTTTCGGGTGGCCAACAGCAGCGTATCGTTATCGCAATGGCGCTGATGTCCAAGCCTTCGCTTCTGATCCTTGATGAGCCAACAACAGCGCTGGACGTGACCGTTGAAGCTGCTGTCGTGGAGCTGGTGAAAGATCTGGGTAAGAAATACGGCACGTCGATGCTGTTCATCTCTCACAACCTTGGATTGGTTCTAGAGACCTGTGACCGGTTGTGTGTGATGTATTCAGGCGAAGCGGTCGAGACCGGTTCTATCGAAGACGTATTCGACAACATGCAGCACCCCTATACGCAAGCGCTGTTCCGTTCGATCCCCCTACCCGGAGCAGACAAGAACGCCCATCCTTTGGTCGCTATCCCTGGCAACTTTCCATTGCCACATGAACGCCCTGATGGATGTAACTTTGGCCCTCGCTGTAACTATTTCGAAGAAGGCCGATGCAACGTTGGCTCTATCCCTATGGAGGGCGTCGAAGGCTTTGACCGTCATGCTTCGCGTTGCGTGAAGTTCAAAGAAATCGATTGGAACGCACCTATCGAAGTGGGTGACCAGACCGAAAAGACCGAACCGGGTGAAGTTGTTTTGAAGATGGACAACCTCAAGAAATATTACGAAGTCGCGGCGAACGCGATGTTCGGTGGCGGTGATACCAAAGTGGTCAAGGCCAACGAGACGCTAAGCTTTGAAGCGCGTGAATCCGAAACGCTTGCGATTGTGGGTGAATCTGGTTGCGGTAAATCAACATTTGCTAAGGTTTTGATGGGGCTTGAAACAGCGACCGATGGCAAAATCCTGTTGGATGGTCACGGCATTGAAAGCACGCCGATTGAAAGTCGTGACACCAAGACGGTTGCCGACATTCAGATGGTCTTCCAAAACCCGTTTGACACATTGAACCCGTCGATGACGGTGGGACGCCAGATCATCCGCGCGCTTGAAGTCTTTGGTGTTGGCCATAACGAAGAAGAGCGTCGCCAACGTATGTTGGAACTGCTCGATCTCGTGAAACTTCCGCGCGCCTTTGCAGAACGTATGCCCCGCCAATTGTCTGGTGGTCAGAAACAGCGTGTTGGTATTGCCCGCGCCTTTGCTGGGGATGCTCGGATCGTTGTTGCAGACGAACCGGTTTCGGCGCTCGATGT
>CAYZAY010000078.1:0-10854 GCA_964476515.1 uncultured Rhodobacterales bacterium | reverse complement strand
GCCTTGGGTTTGGGGATGGTACGGCGCACCGCGTGAGTGCTTCATGCCTTTGTCGATCATGATCTTCTCAGGAATGCCGTTAGTACGCTAGCGCATTTGCAAAGAATCTCTTCGCAGCTGCGGTAATGCGGCGCTCTGACAACAGGAAATCAAGAGTGTTCCAGTTGTTTGTCTCATCTTCCACTCCTCAGTGGCTACGATGAGCCAGAAACACTCTCTTATCAAATTAACCTATTTGGACCCATAAGCGCTGATCCCGGACACATTCCGATGGAACCCACGCCAATCATGCACTAACATTCAAACTGGACCATTCAATGGGCCCCGATCAGCATATCTACAGGCGCGACGGAATTACAGGGTTTTTTAAGAGTAGAACGCTTCGTTCGTCGATCATCACATTGTTGACAGTCGATGTTTTCGGGCGCTCCAGAGCTCTGTCCAATACGCCTGCATTAGAACGCGCAATATCGTGGTAGCGAGTATAGGAAAGGTCCAGTTTGGCATGCACATCTTGCAATTGCCGCCGAAGCCAAGTCACCTGCTCTTTGAGGGCATCGCGCTCTTTTATTGCTGCCTGCAATTGGAATTCAACGTGCCGCATGGCCCAATAGCTATCGTGGTTTTCTGGCATTCCCCGCCCTCTCAGAGTGATTAAGTTTGCATATTAGTGCATGATTGGCCCTTGTGCTACTGCTATGGCATCACCAACTTTCGCGCGTTTCTCGGATGAGCAACCGGAAAGGTTTACACAAAGATCATTCCTGATGCCTCAGGCGCGACGCTCATACCCATCATAGAGCGCAAAGTGATCCTGAGCCTCCTGCACAGTCGGCCGATTTGACGTTGCTCAAGAAAACGTCTGGATTTCAAGTTCCGGGGGCTGCTCGCGCTCGATCTTGCGAATGGCGACATGCATCCAGAGGGTGGAAACCGCAACCAACACGAACAGCAGCATGAAGGGAGCGGTCCAGATCCCCGTTGCGTCGAGCAGAATCCCAAATGCAATTGGCAGGATGAAACCGCCCAGCCCGCCGATCATGCCGACCAACCCGCCAACTGAACCGACGTGTTCGGGATAGTAGTGGGGGATATGCTTGTAGACGGCAGCCTTGCCCAGGCTCATCACAAAGCCCAAGATTACGCTGAGAGTGATAAACACACTCAGCGAAACGCTGATATCAAACTCGATTGTGCCGCTGATGCCGTTCACGATGTAATGGCTGCCGGGGTAGGACATGACAAACAGAACCAGAAGCGACACGAAAAAAGTTGTGTAGATCACAAAGCGCGCACCCCATTTGTCCGACATCCAGCCGCCCAGTGCGCGGAATATCGAACCTGGCAGCGAGTATAGGCCGGCCAAAACCCCTGCAGTGGTAAGTTCCAGACCGTAGGCGCCAACATAGTAGCGCGGAAGGAAGGATGCGAGCGCCACGAAAGCCCCGAAAACAAAGAAGTAGTAGATCGAAAACCGCCAAACCTGGACATTTTTCAGTGGCGCCAGTTGCTGGGCCACGGAGACATGCTTTTCACCGGAAGCCTGACGACGCTGATATTCCGGATCGGGTTTCGCAAAGACGTAAAACAGCACAGCAGTGACCGCCAGCGCCGCCGCATAGACTTGCGCCGTACCTTCCCAGCCCAGAGCCACAACCAGAAAGGGCGCTGCAACGTTGGTGACTGCGGCGCCAACGTTGCCAACTCCAAATATTCCCAACGCTGTTCCCTGGTTCTTGTTCTCGAACCAGCGCGACACGTAGGCAACACCGATGATGAACGATCCGCCGGCAAGTCCCAACCCAAGAGCAACCAGAAGGAACATTTCATAAGTCTGCACCGTGGTCATCAACCAGACCGCCACCGCTGTGATCAGCATTTGAAGTGGGAACACGATCCGGCCGCCGAATTGTTCGGTCCAGATGCCGAGAAACATTCTGCTGATGGAGCCGGTCAATATCGGCGTAGCCACCAGCAGGCCAAACTGGGTGTCGGTCAGGCCCAGGTCCTGTTTGATCTGGATGCCGATGATGGAAAAGATGGTCCAGACCGCGAAGCAGACCGTGAAGGCAAACGTGCTCAACCCCAGAGCCCGATGCTGATCGTTGCGTGTTATGTTCTCAGAATCTTCCATCTTGAATTCCAATCATTCTGCTGCGGTCAGGATTTGGCTGGCGTCGATCAGTGCCTGCAATTCCGGCTTGCAAGAGCCGCAATTTGTGCCTGCGGCAGTGCAATTTCCCACTGCAACTACTGTCGTGGCGCCATTGCCGATGGATTGTCGAAGCGTGTTGATGCCGACGTTGAAACAGGCGCAGACGATGCGCCCGGGATCGGGTTGATCGGAGGCCGGCATGCCCGCCAGCGCGGCGAGGGCCGGTGTCTCGCTGCCGACCCGCGAAATGGCGAGCTGACGCATCACCTCCACCGGGTCGGGCGACGCAAAAAACAGCCCCTTCAGTTCCGGGCCGTCGTGGACTGCCAAGCGGGCAATGCCCTTTGCCGTGTCGCTCATCAGGCTGGCACTGCCAGTGTCGAGGTTCAGCACCCGGCGCGCCTCGTGCTCCCAATCCTCCGGAAGGGTCGTCCCGGCCAGTTCGCAACTCCAGCCGCTCGCAGTGCGGGCCACGGCGCTATAAGCTGAAACAGGCTGAATTTGCGCGACCGACGCGGCGAACCCGTACCAGAGCGCGTTGAACCGCAGCAGGCGAACCCGGCTTTCCTTCAGCGCTGGCTGGCCCGAAACCGGATCGGTCAAACCCTCGGTCAGGGCGTTTACCCTCCCGGTTGATGAGTTGGCGCTGCTCCAGTGCATTGGCACGAAAATGCTTCCTCTTGCGGTGCCGTCAGTTACTGTCGCCCGCACCACGGCCCGACCAAATGGTGCCTCGATCTCCAGCAACTCGCCGGAAGCAAAGCCAAGCGCGCGCGCATCCTCAGGATGGATTTCGGCGAACGGTTCCGTCAGATGCTGGCTCAGGCGCGGAGATTTTCCGCTGCGGGTCATGGTGTGCCACTGATCCCGGATGCGGCCGGTGTTCAGGTGGAAGGTGTCGGCGCTGTGCAAAGTTTCGGGTGCAGGAGTGACCGGCACCATGCGCGCCCGATTGTCCGCGTGGTGGAAACCACCGTTTGCAAAAAAACGCTCTGTGTCGATGCTATCACCAGCAACCGGCCATTGAACCTGCTTCAGCTGCAGGTATTCGGTGTCGCTGATCTCTGCCAGCCCGCTGATATCAAAATCGCGCCCAAGGGCGGCGGCCCGCCCCGACAGTGCGGCGTATTCCCGGAAAATCGCAGCAGGATTGGAATAGCTGAACGCGTCCGGCCAACCCATGCGCTGCGCCACGCCGCATATGATCTGCCAGTCCTGCCGCGCCTCACCCGGGGCGGGCAAAAACGCGCGTTGCAGGCTGATGCGACGTTCGGAATTGGTGACGGTTCCGGTCTTTTCGCCCCATGAGGTGGCGGGCAGCTGGACACCTGTCAGGACGCTGGTGTCGGTTTTTCCCACGACTTCGGATACGACGCTGAAATCCACGTTTCCAATCGCGCGCCGGACCGCATCCGCGTCCGGCATCGAAACCGCCGGATTTGTTCCCATGATCCAGAGCACCTTGATTTGACCGGTATCGCAAGCGCGAAACAGATCCACGGCTTTCAACCCGGGCTTAGTGCAGATGGTTGGTGCTTGCCATGCGTCCTGCACCGTCCTGCGGTGCTCCGGGTTCTCGATGTCCAGATGACAGGCCAGTATATTTGCCAGCCCGCCGACTTCGCGCCCACCCATGGCGTTGGGTTGTCCGGTCACCGAAAACGGCCCCATACCGGGGCGACCGATCCGACCGGTGGCCAGATGGCAGTTGATAATTGCATTCACCTTGTCGGTGCCGCCAATCGACTGGTTCACGCCCTGCGAAAAGACCGTCACAACCTTGTTGGAGCCGATCCACAAGTCGTGAAAGAGGCGGATTTCATCCGCGCTCAAGCCTGTTTCGGCAAGGTTGACGCCGGTGGCCGCGTCCAGCGCTTGCTCAAATCCGCTGACGTGCGAGTTCACATAGTCCTGATCAACCGCTCCACGTTGGGCGATCGCAGCCAGCAGGCCGTTAAACAGTGCAGTATCCCCGTCCGGACGAATGGCCAAATGCAGGTCAGAGGCATCGGTGCTGGCGGTGCGGCGCGGATCAATGGTGATGATCGTCACGGCGGGGCGTTCGGCCTTTGCCTCCAGAATGCGCTGAAACAGCACCGGATGGCACCAGGCCAGGTTTGAACCGACCAGCACGATAACATCCGCCTGCTCGAGGTCTTCATAGGTTCCCGGCACGGTATCGCTACCAAAGGCACGCTTGTGGCCAGCCACGCTCGAGGCCATGCAAAGCCGCGAATTGGTGTCAATGTTGGCCGACCCGATAAAGCCTTTCATCAGCTTGTTGGCGACGTAGTAATCCTCGGTCAGCAACTGGCCCGACACGTAAAAGGCCACGCTGTCCGGGCCATGATCGCGGATCGCGGTGGTGAACTTTGCGGCAACGAGATTCAGGGCGTCGTCCCAACTGGCGCGGGTGCCGCCGATTCGGGGTGCCAACAGCCGCCCTTCCAGATCGAGCGTTTCGCCCAATGCTGCCCCCTTGGAACAGAGACGCCCAAAATTAGAGGGATGATCCGGGTCACCCTTGATCGTTCCATCAGGCGAGGCCAGAAGTCCGCAACCAACACCACAATAGGGGCAGGTGGTCTTGACCGTGTTCATGCAGCGGACCGTTCTGCCAATCGGGTGGCATCCAGCAGAACCCGGCCATCTTGAACTTTGGCGCCAAAGGTGGCCACCTGTCCTTCGTCTGCGCCTTGCGCCATCCCGGTCTTCAGATCGAACACCCAATTGTGTAGCGGGCAGGTCACGGAGGCGCCGTGCACGATGCCCTCGGACAGTGGCCCTTTCTTGTGTGGGCAGGTGTCATCGATCGCAAAAACCTGGTCGTCGTCGGTACGGAACACCGCAACACAGCCAAGCCGGGTCTTGACAACCCTCGCTCCCCGCCTGGGGATGTCGTTCAGGGCGGCAATGTCTATCCAATTGCTCATTCTGCGGCCTCCAGCGTCAGATCGGCAATCGGCAACCATTTGTCGCGCTGGTATTCCGGCGTGGCCTGTTCCGCCCACGGGTCCTTGCGATAAACCGATTGGGAAATCTCGAAGCTTTCGCAAAGCGCCGCGCGCTCCGCAGGATCATCGACGACACGCTCCTTGACCCAATCCAGCCCGACCTTGGCGACCCATTTGTAGATCCGATCCAGATAACGGGCGTGCTCGCGATACAGCTGGATGACCGCTATAGACAGATCAATCGCCTCTTGTTCGGTGGCGACCTTAGCCAGCGCCTCGGTCTTTTTCAGATCCATGCCCGCAGCCCCCGCAACACCGATCTCATAACCGCTGTCGACACAGACGATCCCGACATCCTTGCAGGTGGCTTCAGCGCAGTTGCGAGGGCAACCCGAGACAGCCAGCTTGACCTTATGCGGCGTCCAGCTGCCCCACAAGATCTTTTCCAGCTTGATGCCGAGGCCCGTGCTGTCCTGGGTGCCAAAGCGGCAGAAATTGGTGCCGACACAGGTTTTGACCGTGCGCAGCCCTTTGGAATAGGCGTGCCCGGACACCATTCCGGCATCATTCAGATCGGACCACATCGCGGGCAGATCCTCTTTTTTCACACCAAGCAGGTCGATCCGCTGACCGCCCGTCACATGCACAGCGGGTACGTTGTATTTGTCGGCAGCATCAGCAATGGCGCGCAGCTCGTCGGCGGTGGTCATTCCGCCCCACATGCGCGGCAGCACCGAATAGGTGCCGTCTTTCTGGATGTTGGCGTGATTGCGTTCATTCACAAAACGGCTTTGTGCATCGTCCGCATATTCCAGTGGCCATTCGGCGATCATGTAATAATTCAGTGCCGGGCGGCAGACATGGCACCCGCAAGAGGTCTTCCAGCCGCATTCCTGCATCACCGCAGGCATGGTTTTGATCTCCCGGCTTTTGATGATCCGGCGCGCATCTTCGTGGGTCAGATCGGTGCAGCCGCAAATTGGCTTCGCAGCCGGCATAACAAACTCATCACCCAGCGTGCTGGCCAGAACCTGTTCGACCAGGCCGGTACAACTGCCGCAGGAAGCCGAGGCCTTGGTAGTAGCCTTGATTGCGGTCAGATCATCGGACCCGCCCTTGATCGCAGAGACGATCGTTCCTTTGCAAACGCCGTTGCAGCCACAGATTTCCGCCGTGTTAGGCAGCGCTGCAACGGTTGCGAGCGGGTCCATTGGTTCGCCCCCCTGAAATGCGGGGCCAAAGATCAAGGTTTCACGAATTTCGCTGATATCTTCTCCTGATTTCAGCTTGGCAAAGAACCAGCTGCTGTCGCCAGTGTCGCCATACATTACGGTGCCGATAATCCGGTTGTCCTGCAGGATGATACGTTTGTAGATGCCGTGCCCCGGATCGCGGAACACGATTTCCTCGCGGTCGTCACCTTCTGCAAAGTCTCCAACCGAAAACAGATCAATGCCAGTAACTTTCAGTTTGGTCGACACGGCAGGTGCGACGAATTTCGCCTGCTCGCCCACCAGCGTCGCCGCCAGAACCTTGGCCATATCGAAAAGGGGCGCCACAAGCCCGTACACCGTATCTTCATGTTCGACGCATTCTCCTACGGCGAGGATATCGGGGTCCGAAGTCAGCATCGTGTCGTTCACGACAACACCGCGCTCCACATGCAGCCCCGCGTCGATTGCTAACTGCGTTTCGGGGCGAATGCCTGCCGCCATGACAACCAGATCGGCGCCGTGGATGGTTTCGTCTTCCATCAATACGGCATCCACGTGGTCATGCCCGAGGATCGCATTGGTGTAGGCCTTGCACACCACTTTGATGCCTCGACTTTCCAGTTCTTTTTGCAGCAAATAACCGGCAGCGGGATCAAGCTGACGTTCCATCAGGTGGCCCATCAGATGCAGAACCGTCACGTCCATGCCCTGTTCGTTCAGTGCCGCCGCAGCCTCCAACCCCAGCAGACCACCTCCGATAATGACCGCCTTGCCAGCCCGCTTGCCGGCGGCCTCCAGCATTTTGTCCACGTCGTCCAGATCGCGAAAGCCAACCACACCGGGCAGGTCGTTGCCGGCCACGGGAATGAAGAACGATGCCGAACCGGTGGCAATCACCAGCTTATCGTAGTGGGTAACACCCCCGGCGCTGATCACCCGTTTCTGCTTGCGATCGATTTTGACCACAGCTTCACCAAAGCGGCATTTCACCCCGTTTTCACGATACCAGTCGGCGTCATGTGTTACGATTTCATCGAATGATTTTTCGCCCGCCAAAACCGGCGATAGCATGATGCGATTGTAGTTGCCCCGCGGTTCGGCGCCGAACAGCGTCACGTCATAGGCATCCGGTGAAAGCGCGAACAGCTCTTCCAGCATCCGGCCCGAAGCCATGCCGGCGCCGATAACGACAAGTTTCTGGGTCAAAGTGCGATCTCCTGCTCGGGTGACGGGCCGGTTTCACCGGCTTCCGTGGTGGGTTTCTTCGCAGATGCAGAATCAGCGTAAGAAAGTTTGATCCAACCACTACCGCTTGAGTCCGTTGCCGAATATTGCTAAGAAATCACGTCCTTGTTGCAAATTATGCAACACAGGGGCGCACGCCAAGGAAAGCACCACCGCCATGCGCCACATGCTGATTCTCAAGTATATTGAAAAGATTGCCCGAACCGGCTCGCTGCGCAGCGCGGCTGAGGAACTGAATATCACACCTTCGGCGCTCAATCGGCGGATCTTGGGGATCGAGGACGAATTGGGGGTTGAGATTTTCGAACGCCATCCGTCCGGGTTGCGCCCAAATATCGCCGGAGAAATCCTGCTCAAACATATCCGCGATCAGATTGCCGATATGGACCGAGTGAAATCGCGCATTGCGGATCTGTCCGGCATGCGGGCCGGACATGTCAATATCGCCACCACGCGCGAAGTGGTGCCGTTCTTTCTTCCGGCACTGATCAAGCGCCATCTGGCCGAATTTCCGGCCGTGACCTTTGGCGTCAACCTGTATGAAAGAGGCGAAGCCGAAGCTTCACTTCTCGATAATTCCAACGATATAGCGATCATCTTTGAACCGGTCCGAATGAACGAACTCCAGATCGTCAGCACTGTTGCCCAACCGCTCTACTGCGTCATGTCGGCAGAGCACCCGCTGGCGGAAAGGGATATGCTGAAAATTTATGATTGCGCAGATTTCCCATTGCTGCTTCCAAAACACCCGGAAGGTATCCGCCGCGTGCTCGACACTACCGCCTCCAAAGTCGGGATTACCTTGGAACCGGCGGTCGAATCCAACAGCCTCGACCTGTTGCGCTTGATGTCCCAGGACAGTGACGCCCTGAGCTTCTGCCTGGCAATCAATCTCAGGCCACATCTGGCGGATGAACGGTTGGTTTCGGTGCCAGTAGATATGAGCGGCATTCCCGCAAGTGTTCTGGTCGCCGGATACCTGCGGGGCCGCACACTACCAGTCGCGGCGGCAAGATTTTTGGAAAGCGTGAACAAAGAGCTCTCGCTACAATTCTCGTAGTTCTGGCGGGCGCTCTCCGGTCAAATTCAAGCTAGAGCCCGTTGCCACGCTCGGGCTGCAGCAACTTGGATATGTCCGGTGACGGATCACCCGGTTGGCAAGCACCGGTTGTGAATACGGCGCGACCGGTTTTTCCGCGTTTGGTCAGCGACCGATCCAAGGCCGCGGCACCAGCGGCTGCTGCCGTGATGCCCGGCACGATCTCGACTGGGATGCCGGCGTTACGTGCAGCCTCCAGTTCCTCTTCGGCACCGCCAAATTTCATCGGGTCACCGCCTTTGAGGCGTACCACCGATTTACCCGCCCGGACCGCAGCGACGATCACTCTGTCAATTTTCTCCTGGGGCCATTGATTTGCGCCGGCATGCGTGCCGACGTATATGCGCTCGGCGTCGCGCCGCGCCAATTCCAGCGCTGCCGAATCCACCAGCCAGATGAGCCGGATACTCGCTTAGTTTAAGCCGCCTTTGGTACCAAAAACCCTGACGACGGACAGTATTGTATGATCTCAGTACTTAACGAAATAACATAACGCGATTTGATTTTGCATAATTGGATGGCTCAGCCCATTATGGACTTCAGGCCTGGTGGATTATGCCGACAAAACCATATCAGGCAAGGTGGGTTATTCTGACAGTACCGTCACCTTGATTGGAACTAAGCTCCAATGCTAGTGTCTATGCACGGTGTTTACGTCGCTTTAGATAACTGAATGTTCAGCTATCGTGTAAACTTCTTTTTAACCAACCCTAGTGCTGAGATTTGACCATAAAACGAATTAAGATGTTTGCTTCACTAGAGTGCAGACACGATGTGTTCACTGATATCACTGGCCTGGCTACAAGTATCTTGCTAGCTTATTCAAAACGGCCGATTTTGATCGATATTTGGAGTTTTTATAACCATTGAACACCCAATCAAGTGGCGTCCAGGAAACTATGGCGTAATAGATAATCACCGGCCCAAGAATTCCTGATGCGAAGCCAAATAGAATGACGAGCCAGTCATTAAAACCCAGATACATTAAGGTCCCACTAACACTTATCACAAACATTAAATGGAATACGTAAATTGGATATGAAAGCTTTATCAGCCAGTGCAAAATTGGGCCGCTCGATGATATTTGCTGCATAGCAAAGCCCATTATCGATAGTACAAGTAACAAAGCTGCACTGCCAGATAATCCATTGGCAATCCACATCTCAAATACGCTGGAAAAGACGAACGGTTCATCCTTCATTCCGCCCCAGCCCAGTAAGCCAATCGGGACCAAACTAACTAATATCAAGCTGGGCAACCAAAAGCGTTTCTGTTGTAACTGCTCTAAGAAACGCGCGCTTTTTTGTATCTGCATCCCAATCAAAAAGAACGACGCCATGAATAACATTGAACCAAGCTTCACTTCACCGAATGTGGTTGGAATATCTCCAAAGATACCGCCTGTTGGCTTGTTGAGTGGAGAAAGTAGTATCAGTATGGGAAGCCACAAAACGAGAATGCGGGAAAAGCTCAGCTCATAATCAGTGATAAAATTCAAGGCCTTTGGCGTCATGCGCTTAAGCAGCAACAGGACGCCATAAAATATCAACAAGTAATACAGGAACCACAGATGATCTAAACGCAATGTGAAAGGAACATCATATAGGAGCCAAGATATAAGTTCAGGGAGTCTAAAGATGTCATTAGATCCTTCATCTATTGCAGGAATCACAGCCCATAAAATTAAGATAGGGACACCCAGTCTGATCAACCTATTCAATGCGTAGTTGCCGACATCTCTCTTCTGTAGGCTGAGGGCGGTAAAAAACCCTGCCAAAAGCATGAACAGCGGCATGCGCCAAGTATGGATCCAAATAAAGATGATGGATGCGCCAAGTCTTGGTTCAGAGCCATCAAATGGTTCCAAGAAAAGCATTAGGACATGTAATAGCACGCCCATCAAAAGTGCAAAGGCACGCAGAAAATCAAGACTGTGTAAGCGATCGGTCATAATCATCCTCCCTCGGTTAACAGAGATTAACTAAAATTATGGATCAGTTTTAAGGGGCAAGGACACTGCTAGAGACTTGTTTCAAACATTTAAATAACATTTTTTTCCCTGTGTTGGTTACGTTGGATTTGTTATACGACTGTCCGTCGTCAGGGTTTTTGGTACCAAAGTCGCCATTCATGGTTTTGTCGCAAATTCCTAGGAAGCCTGAGTTCAGCCCATCTGCAAGACACAGT
>CAYZAY010000077.1:0-10892 GCA_964476515.1 uncultured Rhodobacterales bacterium | reverse complement strand
TCGAGCCAAATAGTTCAGGATCGCGGGACGCGAGGGGTTCTGTGAAGAAGCCGTTTTGAGGGTCTGAAGCCGTCATAGATATCTCCGTATTTCTCAGCCAGTCCAACCAAGGGCCGCTGAAATTGAGTTCATGGATTGTAATAAGGGGACTGAAACCGGGGTTTCATCGCTGCGCGCTTGGCGAAGCAAAGCAACCTGAAGCCGGTTAATTCTGTCGAGGTCTGATCTGTTTTGCTCAAACCGGTGTTGGAACTTTGGAAAACGACCGGCAAGATCGTTGTTGTCTGTCAAAAACCGAATGGCTTCGCAGGCGAGCTGATGTTCTTCTTGAATGGCGTTAAAGATATCGTCGCGCACATTCTTGTCCGAGACGAGCGAGGCGTAATCACCCGCAATGCCCAGATCGGTCTGAAATAGCGACTTTTCAACTTCGTCGGCGACCAGCCTGAACAACGGATGCACTTCAAACATCTTTTTCAGGACACGATCGCCCTGCGTTGACCGGAAACGGCGGAAGCTTTTTATAGCCGAGCCAAATCCATACCAACCGGTAATAAGGTGTCGGTTCTGAGACCACGCGAACACCCAAGGGATGGCGCGCAGGTCTGAAAGCGATGCCGCCCCAAACCGACGACCGGGGCGGGATCCGATCTTAAGCCTTGCCAGTTCTTCAACTGGGCTAGCCTCTTGAAAATACTGTACAAAGCCGGGGCGCTGCATCAACATCACGTAAGCTGTTTGCGACAGGCCCGATAGTGCATCGATCGCGTCTTCGAATTCAGGTTCGACGACTGAATCCGCCCCGAATACGGAATGGCGAAGCGTGCTTGCGGCCAAAAGTTCCAGATGCGCCGCAGCCGTACCGCGGTTGGCGTATTTTGCCGAAACGACTTCGCCCTGTTCAGTGACCCGCAAACGCCCGTCAACCGTACCACTTGGCTGTGACGCAATCGCCCGCGCAGCCGGAGCGCCGCCCCTGCTGACAGACCCGCCACGACCGTGGAAAAAGCTAACGCGAAAATCCTGAGCGGCCAGTGTCTGCGCGATTTTTCTCTGCGCGCGGTCCAGTTCCCAAGTCGAGGTCAGAAAGCCTCCGTCCTTGTTGCTGTCCGAATAACCCAGCATCACTTCGACCGGCCGTCCCATTGTACGAAGCGAGCGGCGGGCCAGTGGGACCTCTAACAGTTCCTTCAAAATACCCGGCGCATTACGCAGGTCTTCGATTGTCTCGAAGAGGGGCACAACACGGATATCCAGTGTTTCCGAGCCAAAACCAGCATATCGGGCCAGAAGATAAACCGCCAAAATGTCGTCTGATGATCTTGTCATGGACAAGATAAACGGACCCATCGCGTCGGGGTCCTGACCCTGAAGCGTGCGATGCATCAAGCGCAAGAGATTCAGGGTCTCGTTCGTCATTGCTTGCAGCTTTTTAGGCGCAGAATGCGTTAAGCTGGGCTGGGATAGTTCCGAACGCAGTTTGTCTGACCAAGCAGATGTGCCGAATTCGGGAACTTCGGTTCCATGTGCTTTCCAAATATCCGCCAAGGCGTCGGTCGTAACGGTAGAATTCTGCCGAACATCCAGCGTGAAGGTTCGAAACCCAAAGACCGACACACGCCATTTGATTTTGCGGATATAGCGGCGGGCAAGGTCTTCGGCGTCCAATGCGCATAGCGCTGCATCCACGGCACTAAGGTCTGAGACAAACTTGGTGACATGTGGGTAATCCCCGACCTCTAAGCGAGCAGCTATTGCCGAAACCGATCTGCGAATAATTTCGTTTTGGTTTCTGTCAGTTTTTGGCGACGCGTCGACAATCGCCTGAAGGGCCTGCCGGATGTCGTCAGGTAGATCAATGACGCGATCACTGATGCTTAGACGCGAAGCTGCCAGATTAAGCAGCTCAACGTAACGTGCGACGGCAGTTGCACGACCGCGCTCCATCGCCGCTTCTGTGACCGGAGTGGTAACATTTGGGTTGCCGTCGCGATCTCCGCCAATCCAGCTGTGAAAACGAATGCAGGGTGACAAGGCCGTTGATTGACCGAATGCACCGTTCGTTGCCGCCTCAAAGGCATCAAAAACCTGAGGCACCGCATCAAAGATGCTGTCCTTGAAGAACTGAAGACCCCATTCGATTTCTTCGGTCAGGGATGGCCGTTCCAGCCGCAGTTCACCCGTCATCCAAAGAAGATCAATGTCGCCTTCGATTTCCTGATGGATTTCATCCCGTTCCCGAGGCGTCCAACGTTGCGTTTCCAGACGTGTCAGCTGGCGATAGATCCGGCGATGAATTTCCAAGACCGTGACCCGTTTTGCCTCGGTTGGATGCGCCGTGATTGTGGGGCCGACTGACAGTCTTTCTGCCAGTTCCTCAAATCTTTTTGCATCTACATCTGTATTTGCCAAAAACTGGGCAAAGCTTCCTTCTACGGCTTGCGGACCGTCCGTCGTTTCCGCTTGACGGCGGGTTCGGATGGCGATGTTTTCGTCGGCAATGCGCTGAAGCTGGAACCAAGTGGTCAAAGCCTGAAGATATGGAATAGCTTCGTCACTGGTCGGGATATCGACGTTTGGCCCGCTATCAAACCATTTGGCCACATGGGGCGCCCGACGTTCTAGAACGCCTCTCCACAAATCCAAGAGACTTGAACGCAGATCCTTGGCGTAGGTGTCTCTGGATGGAGTGGCTTGGTTTGGGATTGGGTCGATAGACATTATATCACGCGATCACGTGGTTCTCGCCCTGCAAAATAGTCTGATAGATTTGCTAAGACGCGGAACCCCATTTCCTCTCTTGTTTCGCGCGTTGCCGAGCCAAGATGTGGTAGCGTGACAAGGTTGTCGCAATGAAGAAGATCCGGCGCGATTTTAGGCTCGCCATCAAAAACATCCAAAGCCGCCCCGCCGATGGTGTCGAATGAAAGGGACTGAATCAGTGCCCTTTCATCGATCACCTCGCCGCGCGCAGTATTGATTAGAAATGCGTCTTCTTTCATCAGGTCCAGACGACGCGAATTAATTAGGTGTTTGTTTGCTGCCCCTCCCGGACAGTGCAGCGATACAAAGTCACACTTCGGCATCAGGTCTTCAAGCGTATCAACTTGCTCAGCCGAATAGGTGGCAAGAATTTCGGGTGCTACACGGCTTCGGTTTTGAACAATGATTTTCATTCCAAAACCAAAATGCGCGCGCTTGGCCATTTCCTGACCAATGCGTCCAAACCCGATGATCCCAAGCGTCTTTCCAGACACTTTGGTTCCAACAAGATGTGTCGGCCTCCAACCGGTCCATTCACCTGCGCGAACTTCGCGTTCACCTTCACCGGCCCTGCGGGCCACCATCAGCAGAAGCGTCATGGCGATGTCTGCCGTACATTCAGACAGAACGTCAGGAGTATTGGTGACCGTCAGACCAAGGTTTCGCGCTGAGTTTTCGCAGATGTGGCTATACCCTACGCCGTAGTTCCCAAGAATTTTGGTTTGTGGCTTGGAAACATCCAACGCGTCCGAACCAATTTTATCTGTGACTGTTGGCAGTACGGCGTCAAACTTACCCACGGCTTCGCGAAAGTCAGCCGGCGTCAGAGGAACGTCACGCATGTTCAGCGTGACGTCATAATCCTTAGCTAGCTGAGCTTCTACAGCTTCAGGCCATCGGCGGGTGACAAGAACGGATGGTTTAACCATGGTTACGTCGCTTTTCCCATCACGCGTGCGATGGTTTCACCAATAATCGCAGGGTTTTCCGCAACGGTTACGCCCACGTTCGAAAGGATGTCCACTTTTTCACTCGCGCTTTCACCAAACGCCGAGATGATTGCACCTGCGTGGCCCATTGTCCGGCCCTTCGGCGCGGTCAGACCAGCAATATAGGCAACGACCGGCTTTGAAACGTGGTCACGAATGAATTCAGCGGCTTCAGCTTCTTGTGGTCCGCCAATTTCGCCGATCAGACAAATTACGTCTGTATCGTCGTCCTTTTCAAAAAGCTCGATGATGTCTTTGAATGACGATCCGTTGATTGGATCCCCGCCAATTCCGACCGACGTCGAAACACCAATGCCAAGTTCTTTCATTTGCGCTGCGGCTTCGTAGCCAAGCGTACCTGAGCGCCCAACAATGCCAACATTTCCAGGCAGATAGATGTGGCCCGGCATAATACCTAGCAACGCCTGACCCGGGCTGATGGTGCCTGCGCAGTTTGGTCCTGTCAGAACCATCCGGCGTTCACGCGGGTAGCGCATCATGTAGCGCTTCACGCGGATCATATCGCCAGCAGGGATACCATCAGTGATGCACACACAGTAACGAATGCCGCCATCTGCAGCTTCCATAATGCTGTCCGCCGCAAAGGGGGGTGGAACGAAAACTAGGCTCGCTTCGGCACCTGTTGCAGCAACCGCTTCTTTGACCGTGTCAAAAACGGGAATGCCATCGACGACCAGACCGCCTTTTCCTGGAACCACGCCACCAACGACGTTCGTTCCGTATTCCTGCATGTCGTTTGTATGGAACCGAGCCATGCGGCCGGTGATGCCTTGCACAATTACCTTTGTGTCTCGGTTTAGAAGAATGCTCATTGTCCGGTCCTCGGATTATTCCCTAATTCTACGTCGCTTTGCCATGCATTGACGGCACGCTCAGCGGCTTCCATCAACGTGTTGGCACGGATGATAGGAAGGCCCGACTTCGCGAGGATTTTCTGACCTTCTTCAACATTCGTGCCAGCCAATCGAACGACGACCGGAACGTCGACTTGTACTTCTTTGAGTGCCTGAACAACGCCTTCGGCAACCCAATCGCAGCGGTTGATACCCGCGAAAATGTTGACAAGAACCGCTTGAACGCTCTTGTCGGACATTACCAAACGGAATGCTTTTGCAACACGCTCCGGCGTTGCACCACCACCGATATCAAGGAAGTTTGCCGGCTCACCGCCTGCAAGTTTAATCGTGTCCATGGTCGCCATCGCCAGACCGGCGCCGTTAACGATGCAGCCGATATTGCCATCAAGCCCAACGTAGCTAAGACCACGGTCAGCCGCGCGGGATTCACGCGGATCTTCCTGCGATTTGTCACGAAGTTCAGAAACCTGTGGGTGACGAAACAATGCGTTGTCGTCAAACGTCATCTTTGCGTCCAGCGCGATAACACGATCATCACCGGTAACCACAAGTGGGTTAATCTCAACCATAGTTGCGTCCAGTTCTGAAAACGCACGGTAGCAACCCTGCAGAGTCCGAACCATCTGGCTTACGAGCGCAGGCTGAATTCCAAGATTGAATGCGATTTCGCGCGCTTGGAAATCCCGCAATCCAACAGCGGGTTCCACTGTTGATCGCACAATAGAATCCGGCTTTTCCGCACTGATTTCTTCAATTTCCATTCCGCCTTCGGCGCTGGCTACGATCATTACCCGCTGGGTAGATCGGTCCATCACGAAACCAAGATAGTATTCTTGCTCGATCGGAACAGCGGCTTCGACGTATACACGGTATACACCCTTACCTTCTGGACCGGTCTGGTGTGTGACAAGTTTGCTGCCAAACATGCCCTCGCAGGCTTCTTGAATTTCGTGTTCGTTGTCACACAGCTTTACGCCGCCAGCTTTGCCGCGACCACCAGCGTGGACTTGGGCTTTCACGATCCACTTTTCTCCGCCAAGCTCGCGCGCCCGATACGTTGCTTGCTCGGGAGAGTACGCCAACGCACCTGCTGGCGTTTCTACGCCAAAGTTAGAAAGAAGATCTTTCGCCTGATATTCATGAATATCCATGATTTAGTTCCTATTCTGCGGCGATTGCAGCGCCATAGTGGCGATGCATCACATCATCGATGTCTTCTTGGTTGATCGAGCCGCCAAGATCGCGGATCGCGCTTGCAAAGCGCTGAACGATGTCTTGAATGGCGTGACGGTTCAGCTGGTTCAAAATGCCGATACGGACCTGAACTGGTGCTGATAGCGTTGGCCAGATACCAAAGCCTTTGGCGCGGCAGTTCTGCACAAGCTCCATTTCGCGACCTGCTAGGTCGGCTGGCAGGTTAAGAACAACAAGCGATGTCATGTTCGACGTAACTTCGCATCCCATTGCTTTTACCGCGTCGGTAAGGGCCGCTTCGTGGCGCGTGTAAGATTTCGCGCGCTTGGCCAGAGTTTCTTCCAATGTCAGGCGAAGTGCTTCGTGGAATGCTGCGACCGCATAGCCCGAGTGGGTACGGTGATAGGTGCCGCGCTCTGCGTCCTGACCGTCGATGACGCCCCAGTGGCGGGCTTCAAAGATCGGATGGTTTGCATAGGTCGACGCGCCGGTTGACTTGAGGCTGTCGATGTAGCGGTCGGTGAAGCTTACAGGAGCATACGTCAGTGGCAGGCAGCAAATGCCCTTTTGTGGGCAAGATGCCCAGCCAGCAACACCCGGGAACGCGTCGATGCTGAAATCTTCGACACCGAGCGAAGAAACCGCATCGATAAGACCCATCGCACCGTGTGCTTCACAGGCATCCGAAAACGCTTGAACGTCGTTGATGCGGCCAGAGCCAGTTTCCCAATGCGCCATGAAAGCCCATTTTGGTTTGTGCTCGGCCAATGCCGCGTTGATGTCGTCGGCTGATACGGACTGACCATGGGCAACCTCGATCACTGTCACGCTTGCGGTTTGAGGGTCCATTGGGTTTGCGGCAAGCTCTTCTGCCGTTGCGGCTTTGATGCGCAGCGTCAGCGCGTCAATTCCAGAAAACGTACCGTTTGAGAACGCAACAACCTTGTCGCCCGGACGAACCGCCGAGAACATCATGTCCAGCGCAGACCAACCGGTGCCAGCAACGCCGAACGTGTAGAGGTTTTCAGTGCCCCAAACTTCGCGGAGCATTTCCTTGCATTCGACCATGCCGCGTAGAACGTCTGGCTGCATGTGGTCTGCAACACCCGCCGAAGCGAAGGCTTTCAAAACCCGTGGGTCAGTGTTGCCTGGTCCGGGACCCGCCGCAAGTGTCTCGGGGATTTTCAGCGGTGGGAAAAGATCGTGGGCCATGTGAATTCCTCTGTCTGGGTCAGCCGTCCTAGGACTGAAAACTTGATTTGGGGTATCAAAGCGCTGCTTGTCAGACTTCGCAACATACGTTACTCCTGCCTTTGGGTATCTATTAGTATAGGGTATTACCTACCCATATTGGTAAGTATGCCCTTGCATACCCAGCTTTCTACCACCCCTATGGGTAGTTTTTGAAGTAAACCGAAGGAAATTCAAATGGTTAGTCATCCAGACGGTCAAATCGAGATTATCTTGGCAGAAGGTAACCCGTTGATTTTGTCGGCGATGTCCGAGGTTTTTGAAAAGGATCGCCGATTCTCGCTAGTGTCCACGTCTTCGACCGCCGAAGGCTTTTTGGGAACGGTTATGCGCGTCCCCTGTCAGGTCGGCGTCATCTCGTGGAATTTGCCATCGCTCGGGGGTGCGAAATTGATCGAAGTGCTGCGCGAACAGGCTTACGCGCCCAAGCTTGTGGTGTACGGATCGGACGATAACGACCTGCCGCGTTTGGCAATGGCCGCCGGTGCAGCAGGATTTGCGTCACGCTCGGACGAGGTCGAAGTTTTGCTTGAAACCTGCGTCGATGTTGCGAAGGGAAAAATGGTGTTCCCTTTCGTCGATATCCGCGAACTTCAGGCCGATCCGATGCAGACCCTAAGCCGCAAGGAACGGGTCATGCTAGAGGCGCTTTCCAAGGGTCTAACAAACCGTGAATTGTCGGCCGAATTGGGTATCTCTACAAACACCGTAAAGTTCCATTTATCGAACCTCTACGACAAGCTTTCAGTCCGTAATCGCGCCCAAGCAATTGCGTTTTATTATTCGTCACGGGCACCCAAATCTAGCGAGTAATCTTATTGCGCCAGCATACCATTGTACGCAATTTAATTACTTGACACTGGCCAAAATTGCTCATTTGTCTAGCGGCCATCTTAAAGCACCAGATACCCCAAGAGGATAGACATGAGTTTTCACCCAATTGAGCAAGCCCCGGCACGACTAAACAGAAGCGAATTGGCCATACCCGGCTCGCAACCGCAAATGTTTGAAAAAGCTGCACAATCTGACGTCGATGTTATCTTCCTCGACCTGGAAGATGCTGTCGCACCAGACGAGAAAGCACAGGCACGAAAGAACATCATTAAGGCCCTGAATGAGATCGACTGGAACACCAAGACCATGTCGATTCGAATCAACGGTTTGGACACGCATTACATGTATCGCGACGTCGTTGATATCCTAGAGCAGGCAGGCGAGCGTCTAGATCTGATCATGATTCCGAAAGTTGGCACCGCTGCAGACGTCTATGCAGTCGACATGTTGACCACCCAAGTTGAGGACGCTGTAGGACTTAAAAAGCGGGTCGGATTCGAGCACATCATCGAGACGGCTTTGGGCATGCAAAACGTCAACGAAATCGCCGCTGCTTCCAAGCGGAACGAAAGCCTTCACTTCGGCGTTGCAGACTACGCTGCAAGCATGCGCGCGCGCACCACTGTTATTGGTGGCGTGAACGAAAACTACGCGGTCCTGACCGACCCTGCCGAAGACGGCAGCCGCTCGGTTCACTGGGGTGATATGTGGCACTCGGCAATCGCAAATATGGTGGTTGCAGCCCGCGCAAATGGTCTTCGCCCCATCGATGGCCCGTTCGGTGATTTCTCGGACCCAGACGGCTACAAGGCAGCTGCCTACCGCGCCGCCGTATTGGGTTGTGAAGGTAAATGGGCCATTCACCCAAGCCAGATCGGACTGGCCAACGAAGTGATGAGCCCGTCCGATGCCGAAATCAACAAAGCGCATCGTATTCTTCAAGCGATGGCCGACGCCGAGGCAGCCGGTAAAGGTGCTGTATCTCTTGATGGTCGTCTTATTGACTATGCTTCGATCCGTCAGGCAGAAGTGCTTGTAGAAAAAGCAAAGCAAATCTCCGGATGCTAGATACCAACGATTTGAGATCTGTAGCGCGTTCGCTGTTTGAAGAAGGGGTTCGCGCAGCCGACCCCGGAAAAGCAGTTCGCGACGCGTTAAGTTCTAGGCCGCTTCCCAGTACGGGAAGCGGTCGTCAAATCGTTATTGCTATTGGTAAGGCCGCCGCGTCTATGATGAAGGCGGCCCTACCCCTTGTCCGTGATGACGCGCTGGCAATTGCCGTCGTCAATTACGAAAACCAAACCGATATTCCCGGGTGCACTGTCTATTGTGCAGGTCACCCGATCCCTGATGAAAACGGGCTACAGGCAAGCCGCCAGATCCTACGCGTTCTGATGTCGGCTGGTAGTGAAGACCACGTCCTATGCCTGATCTCTGGTGGGGCTTCGGCGTTGGTCCCTGCCCCAATCTTGGGGCTGACCCTTGCTGAAAAAGCTAAAACCAACGAACTGATGCTGGCCAATGGCCTGGAAATTTCCGAAATCAACCTCGTCCGTCAGCACCTTTCGCTTTTCAAAGGCGGTGGAATGCGGCGTCTGGCATCACCTGCAACGGTCCGCACTCTGATCGTTTCGGATGTTATTGGGGACGATCCAAGGGCAATCGCAAGCGGACCAACGGCATCGCTACTAGGGTCGCGTGCTGAAGCCAAAAAGGTACTTGATGATTTCGGGATATTTGACGATCTCCCCCAATCTGCTCGCACGGTTTTCCAAGAAGACTGCCCTGAGTTGCCGGACAATTCAGAGGACGCCGATCTTGAAGTGATCTGTTCAAACACCATCAGTTTGAAAGCAATTGAAAAAGCCGCGGCTGAGTGGTCGCCAAGAATTGTGTCTGCGCAACTATCTGGAAACGTTGAACAAGTGTCTCAGGAGCTTGTGGAAGAAGCCAAGCAACTTCCCACAGACGGAAAGAACCTTCTCATATGGGGTGGCGAAACAACCGTCATCGTAAACGGCACCGGCCGGGGCGGACGCAATCAAGAGCTTGCCCTAAGATTTGCACTGCAATCGGGTGAACTTGAAGGGGATTGGGTGTTCCTATCAGGCGGCACCGATGGACGAGACGGCCCGACGGATGCGGCCGGCGCACTGGTAGATCAGGGCTCTTCGCACCGCCTTGCCGAGAGCGACCAAGATATTGACGCGCTCTTGAACAACAATGACAGCTACAAAGCGCTGGACGCGTCGAGTGATTTGTTAATGACGGGCGCGACAGGCACAAACGTTGCAGACCTAGTCCTATTTCTGCGGGGATAGGCAGAACCCCAGCAAAGCCCCATCACCGCGTGATTTGAATGGTGGGCTGCTGCCAACGGAACTGTTGTTTTTGTAGCTCGATTGACTAATTTTGTGTTCTTCTGCCTAATCCCATCCGACGTATAGCGTGCCGCACTGCGGGCGCTTTTTTGAATAGGGACAATGATGGTCAGACCTTACTCTCTGATCAAAGGCGACTCCAATCGAAAATCGGATAATCGGGAGCTGCTGCCAGTCAACATGCACAAATTTCAGGGTGATGCGCACTTATACGCGCTATCCGCTACAAGCGTTCATCATCCAATATCCTGCGGAACATTGACCTATTGATCTGAAACCTATGACTGAATTCTAGTCAGGACCGTTGTCGACATCCGGACCAGTTGAAACCCCTGATTATTTTCATGGCTTTGAAAGACAATTTCCCAGTTCGATGGAACATGCACATCGGATGTGAACCTCCACGGCTGCGAGTCTGCGTTGATTATGACCAGCGTATCGGGCCCGCGTGAAAAGGCAAAAGACCTGCCCTCTGCATGCAAGATTTCGATCTTGTGTCCGGTCAAAGCCAGTGTGGTTTTACGAAGCGAAATAAGTTGCTGGAACATCTGCCGCAGGTCTTCGTCGCGATCACTACCCCAAGGCATGTCTTCGCGATTGTC
>CAYZAY010000076.1:0-11027 GCA_964476515.1 uncultured Rhodobacterales bacterium | reverse complement strand
TTGTTGCTGGCGAATATGACCACCTTCCAGAAGGCGCGTTCTACATGGTTGGCGGTATCGACGAAGTGATCGCCAAAGCCGAGAAAATGGCTGCTGACGCGGCCTAAGGAGGGCCCTTATGGCTGATACGATGCAATTTGACCTGGTCAGCCCAGAGCGGAGCTTAGCTTCGCTTCAGGCGGCTTCGGTCCAGATCCCTGGCGCCGATGGCGACATGACAGCGATGCCTGATCACGCACCGACGATTACGACGCTGCGTCCTGGCATCCTGACGGTCAATGGTCCAGACGGTGAAAGCTCTTACGCTGTCACCGGTGGTTTCGCCGAAATCTCGGGCGAAGGCACTTCGGTTCTGGCTGAAAAAGCGATCCCGACTGCAGAAGTTTCTGCGGCCGATATGGACGCTCTGGTTGCAGCAGCGACGGACGCAGTGGCTAACGCCACTGCAGAAGACAAAGACGCAGCCGCCAAAGCTCTGGCTGATATGGAGGCCCTGCGCACCGCTCTTGGTGTGTAAGACCTATCCAAAACGAATAAAGAAAAGGCCCAGAGGTTACGCCTCTGGGCCTTTTCTTTTTCCGCATATCGCCTTAATTCTGTCGTGCATCAGTAGATAAACGGGTTCCCATGAAACGCTGGAATTCAAGTCAGACAGGCATCGACCAAGGGGATGTGCAATTGTTCGCGGACTACGTGGACGATGGCCCTATGTGGACCGGATCAGGGGACCGCGAAATCCGACGTGAGGTGAAGTTCGCCGGCAAATTCAAATCTCCGCCAGCCGTTCATGTAAACCTCAGCCTTCTTGATGTCGACCAAAGCACCAATACCCGTGTCGAGATCGTGGCCGAAGACATTACCACCAAAGGCTTTGATCTTGTGTTTCGCATTTGGTCAGACACCCGCATTGCCCGCGCCGCATGGCTTGCCATCGGTGATATGCGCAATGCGGATGATTGGGATATCGAATAGCGCGGTTTAGGAAAACGGATCGTTGTTAATCTGGGACGTGTTATCTTTGAACGGATCTTTCTGCGTGCCTTTGGTGTCTTCGTTCACAGCAAGAACGCAATCAAGTGTTTCAAGCGTTGCTGCGTATGTGCCTTTTAGATTTAGGAACGCGATCGAATTGCCATTGTATATGAAATCAATGGTCAAATAGCGCATGAATTCTTCGATGAAATCCGGACCGGAATCGTCTTCCCAAGACAATGGTACGCTTAGGACATTCATGCCGTCGTTCCAATAAATCCCTTCCGCATCGGCAATCCAGTAAGGTTGATTGCCAACCTGAATGTCCAAGGCGTAAATTTTACCTTCCTCAAGTGACTGCCAATCTTCGTTCCCAAGATATAGCTGAATGCCTTCGTCGAAGTTGGGATCAAACTGAAGACGTAGAAATGTTCCATCTTCGAATGAAGAAACCATGAAACAGCCCAACCCCGCGTCACCGGTTGTTAGATCAACGCCGATATACCAGCCTTTTACATCGTCTTTCCACGTAATCACGTCCTCAGATGCTAAGACCGGAAACGCGAAGAAAAACAAAGTAGATATGCGAAGTAAGAATGACAAATAGGACACAAGAAACCTCACCCTCTGCTCTTAGAAGGTAAGACTAGCACCCAAGTCACCAAGCGTAAAATGTTCCAGATCCACAGAACGTTTGTTTCGCTTAGCCCTTAAACATACCCTCGTAGATCGGTTCCAGAGTTTCGGTTTCAAACAAGGATGAAACCGATGTGCCGTTCCAGATATTCAGAATTGCCTGCGCAAACATAGGCGCTGTCGGAACGATACGGATGTTCGGGGCTGCCAAGGTCTCGGGGGTTGGTTCGATTGAATCGGTGATGACCAGAGATTTCATCACTGACTTGGTAATTCGTTCAATAGCAGGACCGGACAGGACGCCGTGTGTGATGTAGGCATGCACTTCGGTCGCGCCGTGTTCCATCAGAACTTCGGCCGCTTTGCAAAGCGTACCCGCCGTGTCGCAGATGTCGTCCACGATGATACATTTCTTGCCTTGAACATTACCAATGACGGTCATTTCAGCAATCTCGCCAGCTTTCTCGCGGCGTTTGTCCACGATGCTCAGCGGTGCGTTGATGCGTTTGGCCAATTCACGGGCGCGGGCCACGCCGCCAACGTCGGGCGAGATGATCATCACGTCGTCAAGCTGGTCCTTGAACTGTTCTTTGACGTCCAGTGCAAAGATCGGGCTGGCGTAAAGGTTATCCACCGGAATATCGAAAAAGCCCTGAATCTGTGCGGCGTGCAGGTCCATGGTCAAAACCCGCTCGACGCCAGCTTCGACCAACATGTTGGCAACCAGCTTAGCGCTGATCGGTGTGCGGGCCTTGGCGCGGCGGTCCTGACGGGCATAGCCGAAGTAGGGGATGACAGCCGTGATGCGCGACGCTGATGAACGGCGCAGCGCGTCGGACATAATCAACAGTTCCATCAGGTTGTCGTTGGCCGGATTAGATGTGCTCTGAATGATGAACATATCTTCGCCGCGGACATTCTCGAACACTTCAACGAAGATTTCCTGATCGTTGAACCGTTCGATGCGTGCATCGACAAGACCGACGGCTGCGCCGCGGTGCAACGACATGCGACGGGAAATGTTTTTTGAAAGCGGCAGGTTTGCGTTGCCTGAAATCAATTTCGGCTCGACGGTGGTGGCCATTGCTGAGTTCCCCAAGGTAGCTTTATGACAGATTCGTAACGTTGACTTGCCTTACCACGGGGTTAGGTTCAGGCAAACAATGCGAGACGGAGAAATGGCGCTATGACTCATATTAACTACTATTTTTCGACACTTTCGCCCTATGCATATCTCGCTGGCACACGGCTTGAGGAAATAGCTGGTCGGCACGGCGCGACAATAACCTATAAGCCGTTAGACATCGGCGCGCTTTATGGTCGAACCGGCGGCACGATGCCCGCGGATCGGCATGTATCGCGGATGGCGTATCGCATGCAGGAATTAAAACGCCAGTCCAAGAAGCAGGGCGTGCCGATGAACTTTTATCCGGCGCATTGGCCGACCAATGCCGCCCCGTCATCCTATGCGATTATAGCTGCGCAAAAGGCAGGTGGGGGTGATCTTGGTGCGTTGTGTCACGGGATCATGCGGTGCGTTTGGGAACAGGAAAAAGACATCGCGCTGGATGACGTGGTCAAAGGCTGCCTGTCCGATGCAGGTTTTGACCCCTCGATTGCCGATAGCGGATTGCTGGTCGGGGCCGAAACCTATCCCGCAAATCTTGAAGACGCCGTAAAAGAAAACGTCTTTGGCTCACCGTTCTACGTTGTCGATGGGGTCGAGCACTTTTGGGGTCAGGATCGGTTGGACGATCTGGATGCCTATTTGGCCAATCTCTGAACTTGCGCCCTGCTCAGAGGTTTCCTCTGGCAGGGGCAGCTTTTCAGGGTTTGTTTAACCATTGAAAGTAAGAATGACGGGCCCGCCAATAGTCGGGTCTAACCAGTTTCAGGGTTAACCCCTTCACCTAGCCGGCATTTACGGTGGTCTGGTGGTCTAGTTGCGTTAGCTTTCGACCTATAGCCCATGTGTGACGTCACGAGAAAAGATGCTGTGCATGTGTTAATTGGCGGCTAAGTGACCGAACGGTGGTGGGTTACAAACCCACCCTACGCCTGTTGAATTGCCCTGAGGAATGCATCGACATCATCGTCCGTCGTCGACCAAGAGCTCACCAACCGGCAAGGCAGCCGTTCGTCGTCGTCCCCGTCGATATCATCGAAATAGTATTGTGCCCCTGCTTCAACCGCTTGGCGGTGGCGCTTTCTGGGCATCGTCGCAAAGATGAGGTTGGCATCCACGGGGTGATGGATTTCAACGTCCGGCAATGCACGAAGTCCCTTTGCCAAACGTTGGGACGCCGAATTGGCCTTGGCCGCAAGATCGAGCCAAAGATCGTCGGTCAGGTAGGTCAGCATTTGGGCCGACAGATAGCGGTGCTTGGAGAACAAATGCCCACCGCGTTTGCGGCGCAGCTCGAATTCCCAAGCAAGGGAGGGGTCAAACAGGATAACCGCCTCGACACCGAGCAACCCGTTTTTGGTGCCTCCAAGCCCGAGCACATCAATACCGGCTTTCCAGCTTAGTTCCGCAGGGGGCGCGCCGCTGGCAACAACCGCATTGGCAAATCGTGCGCCATCAAGATGGGTGCGGACGCCATGGGACTTGGCGATATCGTTCAGCGCTTTGATTTCTGCGGGTGTATAGACCGTTCCCGCTTCGGTCACATTGGTTAGGCTCAACACGCCGGGTTGGACGGAATGAACATCGCCTTCGACTTGGGTTGCAATTGCCGCCTCAAGGCCCTCGGGGGTGATCTTGCCGTGTGCACCGTCAACTAGCTGCAGCTTTGCGCCACCGGTATAGAATTCAGGCGCACCGCATTCATCGACGGCTATATGGGCGTCGCGGTGGCAGTAGATGGCCTGCCACGGGTCGATCAGCGTGGCCAAAGCCAGTGCATTCGCAGTTGATCCGGTTGAGACCAGATAAACCTCGGCCTGTGGGGCTTCGAAGATCTCGCGGATCAGGCGGCGTACCTCGTCCATCTCGGGGTCTTTGCCATAGGATGCGCGATAGCCGTTGTTCACTTCGGCAAGCGCGTCCAGCACCTTTTGTGGAACAGGCGAAGCATTGTCAGAGGCGAAATACATCAGGTGGGTTCCTCGATTATGTGGTCTTCCCAATCGTCGTCATCGACCGTTAATTCATTGACCGTTTTGCCAAGCACAGAAACCCCCGCTGCATGAACAGACTGAGGATCACCCGTGATCAGCGGGTGCCATTCGGGTAGCGGTTTTCTTTGCCACAACAACCGATAAGCACAGGTCCGTGGCATCCAATAGGCGTGCTTGTCGATATTCTTGGGGGTCAGCGAAATGCATTCCGGCACATAGTCTCGCCGGTTTTCGTAAGATGTGCAAAGACAGGTATCCCCGTCAAGCAACCGGCACGAAATGCAGGTCAGTTCGACTTGGCCGGTGTCAGCGTCTTCGAGCTTGTTCAGACAGCACTTCCCACACCCATCGCACAGCGCTTCCCATTTTTTCTGGGTCAGCTTGGACAGGGGGACGGTTTCCCAAAACCTGTTGCGCAGGCCATTTCGGTCAATGCCGCTCATAAGCTGTTAAGAATATCTCGTGCCTTGGCGCAATCGGCATCCATTTGGGTGATCAATGCATCAAGGCCGTCGAATTTTTCTTCTGGGCGAAGGAAGTCAACAAAAGCGATAGACAGGGTTGCCCCATAAAGGTCGCCCGAAAAATCGAAGATGAAGGTTTCAAGGTTGGCTTTGTTTTCACCAAACATCGGTCGCACGCCAAGCGACGCAGCGCCGTGGTAGCTGCCCTGATGGGGGCCGTCGAGCACATCGACCAGCACCGCGTACACACCGTGCTTGGGTTGGTGCAGACCGTCCACCGACATGTTCGTCGTTGGAAAACCAAGCTCGCGTCCGCGCTGTTCGCCGCCGATGACTTCGCCTTCGATACGGTGCCAATGGCCCAGCATTGCAGCCGCGTCACGTGGGCGACCACCCGAAAGGGCATCACGAATATTGGTGGAACTCACAAGATCCCCCTGATTTTCCAGTAGTTCAGCAATGGTCACGCCAAAGCCCAGTTCATTCCCGAACGCGACAAGGTCGTTTGCACTGCCCGAGCGTCCTTTGCCAAAGCAAAAATCAGTGCCAACCACGACGTGCTTCAGACCAAGCCCTTCGACAATTACCTGTTCCGCAAATTCGCGTGCGGTAAGGCTTGAAAGGGCAGTGTTGAAATTCAGTTCAAAAAGCCGCTCAACGCCGATTTTTTTCAATCGGGTAGAGCGCGCAAGCGGGCTCATCAGTCTGAACGCTGGGGAGTTTGGCGCGAAATATTCGCGCGGGTGCGGGTTAAAAGTGACGATGCCCAAGGGCGCGTTGATTGCGTCTCCGGCCTTGCGGGCTATGTCGATGACGCTGACGTGGCCAATGTGAACCCCATCAAAATTGCCAATCGCGACCGAGGCTCCTCGGTCTTCGGGGTCAACATATAAGTAGTCTCGAATAATACGCATGAGGCAGGGTTAACGGCCCTCGTTCACCTGTGCAAGTAATCTGCTTGCGATCAGTCGAACTTGGCTGACGGCGCCAGAACCATCGCTTCGCCAACCAACACCTTTTTGCCGTCAACCATGCAACGGCAATCTAATTTAACGCGGCGTTTGGCGTATTCGATATCGACCACTTCAACCTCGGCCCGAACGGTGTCGCCGGGGCGAACGGGGGCAAGGAATTTAAGGTTTTGACCCATATAAATGGTGCCATGGCCCGGAAGCTGTTCACCAATAACGGCCGAGATCAGGCCCGCAGTCAGCATGCCGTGGGCGATACGACCCTCAAAGATGGTGTCCTGTGCATAGGCGTCATCAAGGTGAACCGGATTGCGGTCGGTCGAAACTTCCGCGAACATTTCAATGTCGCGATCTGTGACGGTCTTCTGCAGGTATCGGATCATACCCATTTCGATGTCTTCAATGCAGATCGTTCCGCGAGGCAAGTTGTCCAACATCCGACCCTCCAGCTGGTCGCTAAGTAATTTTTAGATCACCAACATGGATGATTTGTAATATAATTACTTCGCAGCTGCAGAAAATCAAGCACTATTTTGGTCAGCGCAGCATTCCTATCGTATAGGTTGGATGCTGGTTTTCCTTGTGTAAATAGTTAGTTAACGCCTCTGGGTCGGGTTGCGTCTTGGTTTTAGTTTCTGCAGCTGCAAGACCGCCAGAGATAAAAAGAGAATCAATGTCCTCTCCCACTGCGCCGGCAATGTCCGTAATTATGCCGTCGCCGATGGCAAGAATGCGATCATCGCTGATATTTTTGTCCAGCTCCGACAAACGCAAACGCGCCAAATCGTAGATCGGTGGATGCGGTTTGCCGAAATAGAGGCTCTCTCCACCCATGTCGGTATAAAGCTTCGCCAACGCTCCGGCACACCATTCGCGGTCTTCACCGCGGTCCACAACGATGTCGGGATTGGCGCAAAGCAGCTTCATGCCTTTTTGCTTGGCGTAAAGGAAAGCCGCGCGATTGGTGTCAGGATCGGCAAATGGGTCATCAGGCCCGCAGCAAACGATGCCTTCGGCTTCTTGCAGCGACACGCGTTGGATGTCCAAGCCGTCGTCCAGCAAAGCCAAAGGTTCAAAAAAACCAGCGTCCCGTTCCCATTCCCCCATGAACAGGACCTTCTGGCCAACGGCCCCGCGAAGCATCGCTACGCGCGCGGAATCGCCCGAGGTGGCGATGGTGTCCCAAGCGTCATCGGGCACGCTAAAAGACACTAGCTGTCGTTCAACGCCTTTGCGCGGTTTTGGAGAATTCGTCACCAGCACCACAGTTCCACCAGACCGGCGATAGGCTTGCATCGCTGCAACGGCCTCTGGGAAGGCAGAGATGCCATTGTGCAAACAGCCCCAGAGATCGACAAATAGAGCGTCGTAGTTGTGGGAAACCTCGGAAAGCGAGTTGATGATCTGGGTCATACCGCGTTGCCTGCTCAGATTGAATGAGTGTTGCACGCCCATATGACAGCCTGCGTCCTAAGACGCCAGTCCGTCTTCATCTTTCCAAAAATACTCGGGGGTGAGGCGCATAAGCGCCGAGGGGGCAAAGCCCCCTCACTTGGTCGGACCGGCATTGAACCGGTCCGAATACAGATTTCATCAAACCTTCAGGTTTGGAATGATCTGCTTTTTGCGGCTCATGATACCGGGAAGAACAACAGCGTCGCCATCTACCGATGCGGCAAAGCTTTTCTCGGCAACCGATTTCACGGCGTCATTGGGAACCAGCAGCGTCGCTTCTTCGTTCAGGATGTCGACGACAAACAGCAGAACCTGATCTACGCCGTCTTCGGTTGCAACGGTGGTCATGGTGTCCATCAGGCTAGCTTTGCGATCCAGAACGATGCCCGGCGCGGTGGTTTCAAGAACCGAAACGCGGAACTTGGTGCCCTCGACTGCGTATTCCTTGCTGTCCATGCGGAGCAGTTCAGCGTCCGAAAACGCCGAAACGTCCGACTTTGCTGCAAACATGTCAGCGGCATAGGCTGCGATGTCGATGCCAAGGTCTGCGGCCAGTTTCTCGGCCACGGCTTTGTCGTGGTCGGTGGTGGTGGGTGAGCGGAACTCTAACGTGTCCGATAGGATGCAGGTCAACGCAGCGCCTTTAACAGCCTCTGGCATCTTGGCCATGTCGTCACCGATCAGGTCGTACATAATAGTGGCTGTGCAGGCCAAGGGGCGCACCGTGATGTCGATAGGGCCTTTGGTTTCCAGACCGCCAACCAGTTTGTGGTGGTCGATGATGGCTTGGATATCGGCGTTATTGATGTTCGCAGGCAGCTCGGCAGGGTTGTTGGTGTCAACGATCACAACCATTTCGTCGTCAGCCACGTCAGAAATGATCGCCGGCTTTTCCAGACCCCAGCGTTCCAGCATAAAGGCCGCTTCGGTGTTTGGTTCGCCCAACAGAACAGGTGTCGCGCTCTGGCCTTTGATTTCGTTCAGATACCACGCCCAAACGATTGGGGAACCGGTCGAGTCAGTATCGGGGGCCTTGTGGCCGAAAACCTTGGTGGTCATGTCTCAAATCCTAGCAAACGGGAATATTTGCGGGCGTTATATGCAGGCGCAGCATTGTTGTCACCACTTGATAGGCATCTGCGACCCTCCGTCATGGCGGCTATGCGAGAAGGGATTGGACAAGTATCCGCGCTGGGTTACCAACGACATATGAGCAGCCCATCCGAAACAGATCTCTATGAACCGGTAAAGCGTTGGCTGGAAGGCTTGGGGTATGATGTCAAAGCCGAGGTTGGCGCGGCGGATGTTGTGGCAATACGGAGCGATGAAGCGCCGTTGATTGTCGAATTGAAGCTCGGGTTTTCGTTGACGTTGTTGCATCAGGGTGTGGCGCGTCAGGCGGTTACTGACACGGTTTATGTCGCCGTTCCCCGTTGGAAGGGCAAAGCGGGGTGGCGGACGTTCAAGCGGAATGTGGGATTGTGCAAGCGGTTGGCGCTGGGGGTGATCTCGGTTCGGCTTGAGGACGGGTTTGTGCAGGTCCACGCAGACCCGAAACCGTTCCAACCAAAGAAGTCAAAGCTTCGCCAGACGAGGCTGTTATCCGAGTTCAATCGACGTGACGGTGACCCCAACGAAGGTGGAACAAGCGGTAAGATCGTTACGGCTTATCGTCAGGACGCTGAGAAGTGCTTGGCCTATCTGGCCGAGAACGGCCCGAGCAAAGGGGCAGTTGTGCGGGACGGGACGGGTGTCACCCAAGCCACGGTGATGATGCGGACGAACCATTACGGATGGTTTCGACCTTTGGGGAAGGGTATCTATGAATTAACGCCCGAGGGTTTGGAGCAAACCCGCAGCTAGCCGAGCGGGGCACGATGCCCCGCCCAAAGTCTTAGACTTCTAGTCAACCATGGCAGAGATTTGCCAGCCATTCTGAGCGAGCAAATTCAAAACCCCTGTCTCACCGCCAAGGTGCAACGCGCCTGCTGCAACAAAGATATCGTCATGGATTTCCGCCGCGGCTTCGATTTTGTCGATCCATAGGCGGTTGCGATCCTCAAGAAGTTCATCTTCCAGACGGTTCATGAAGCTAAGGTAGGGGGCTTGTAGTGCGTCATCAAACTTGTCGGTGATGGCGTACATCATGGGGATCATGATCTGAACGTCGCCATCGAAATAGGTGTCCAATGTCTCAACCGTAATGGCGTCAAGATAGGGATAGGTCGCGAGATGAAGCAGTAGTTCTTGCGCTTGTTGTTCAAAACTTGGATCGCTGAAGAACGCCATCGAGTCCTGCCATCTTTCAAGAGCGGCGACAGGGGTGTCTGCGGGTAGGGCTTTGACCAGCAATTCCTCCATTCCGGGGTCACCGGCTTGAAGGGATGACATGGCACAGGGGGGGAGCATGAAGCTTACGCTTAGTATCCACGGTTGCAGGTTTGCGACGTCGGCAGGATTGATTCCATACCCAAGAAGCGCGTCGGAAAGGTCGGCCAAAGTGTCCTCGGTCAGGACATCTTGCAGCAATTGACCGTCCGGCAGCACGACCATGTTGGGATCGGTGGCCATCGCGCGCTCAAGCTCTGCTTCGCCTTCGGGGGTGATTTCTAGAAACAGGATGTCCGCCTGTTTTAGCTCATCCTCAAAGCGGGTCGCGGTATCGTGCAAACGGGCATCGTAGATATGCACCGTTCCGGCTGCATAGACTGTGGTGTCGCCCTTTTCGGCCTTCCAATACAGGCCATCAGAAAAAGGCTGTGTTGCGCTTTGCTCTGCAAATGCATTGATTTCATCGGCGGAAAACAGGCTTTCGGCCCCTGGTCCGCTGCAAGATGCAAATGCAGATGAGGAAAAAGTGGCTATAGCTGTTGCTGAAAGAATGGTCTTGAGCATTAATATACCTAAGGTTGATTTCAATTCATTTCAGGTAGTCTTGATGTGATCTGGTTTCAATCCCTTTCCCCCTACGGGTCTGGTTATCCGGTATAACTTCCCAAAACTGCGCAGTTGACAGCTTGGGGCGAACTTCCTAACTATGCACCGTTAGCACTCGACTTAGGTGAGTGATAACGGTGCCCATGAGGGGCCGATCTAGAGAAACATTGAGCTTAGGAGCTACATGTCAATGTCACTAACACCTCTTCACGACCGTGTTCTGGTACGCCGAGTAGAAGGCGAAGAGAAAACCGCAGGCGGGCTTTATATCCCAGAAAGCGCCAAAGAAAAGCCAGCGGAAGGCGAAATCATCGCAGTTGGCGCAGGCCTTCGCAACCAAGACGGCGAGCGTATCGCGCTTGACGTAAACGTTGGCGACAAGGTTCTGTTCGGCAAATGGAATGGTCAGGATGTCACCGTTGACGGCGAAGAGCTGTTGATCATGAAAGAATCCGACATCATGGGAATCCTT
>CAYZAY010000075.1:0-11262 GCA_964476515.1 uncultured Rhodobacterales bacterium | reverse complement strand
AATGGTATCCCGCACACGTCTCCTAGACAGTCTGCGACGTTCACAAATGACATCAACAGCGACATCCGTCGCGCAGCGGCAACCGGCATCTACGATATTCGTGGTGGTGGCGCCAAGCGTAAGGTTCCAAGCTTTGATGACCTGCTTTTCATGGGTGCATCGATTTCTCGCTATCCTCTCGAAGGGTATCGTGAAAAATGCGACACAAGCGTAACCATCGGTACACGCTTCGCTAAAAACCCAATTGAGCTGGACATTCCAATCACAATCGCTGGCATGAGCTTTGGCGCATTGTCTGGTCCAGCAAAAGAAGCCTTGGGCCGTGGTGCTGACGCAGCCGGTACATCAACAACCACCGGCGACGGCGGCATGACACCGGAAGAGCGCGGGCATTCGTCCAAGCTGGTCTATCAGTACCTGCCATCGCGCTATGGTATGAACCCAGACGACCTTCGCAAAGCGGACGCGATCGAAGTTGTTGTCGGCCAGGGCGCTAAGCCCGGCGGTGGCGGCATGTTGCTTGGTCAGAAAATCTCGGATCGTGTTGCAGAAATGCGCAACCTTCCAAAAGGCATCGACCAGCGTTCTGCTTGTCGTCACCCTGACTGGACTGGTCCGGACGATCTTGAGATCAAGATCCTTGAGCTTCGTGAAATCACTGGCTGGAAAGTGCCAATCTACATCAAAGTTGCTGGCGCACGTCCTTACTATGACACCACTCTTGCTGTTAAAGCAGGCGCAGACGCAATTGTTCTTGATGGTATGCAGGGTGGTACAGCGGCAACTCAGGACGTGTTCATCGAACACGTCGGTCAACCTACCCTAGCGATTATCCGCCCAGCGGTAAAAGCGCTTCAGGATCTTGGCATGCACCGTAAGGTTCAGCTGATATTGTCGGGTGGTATCCGCTCTGGCGCAGACGTTGCCAAAGCAATGGCCCTAGGTGCCGACGCGGTTGCAATCGGTACTGCGGCTCTGATCGCGCTAGGAGACAACGATCCAAAGTTCGAAGCCGAATACAATGCTCTTGGCACCACAACCGGCGCGTATGACGATTGGCACGAAGGCAAAGACCCTGCAGGTATCACCACACAGGATCCAGAGCTTATGGCGCGTTTCGACCCAATCGAAGGCGGTCGTCGCCTGCGGAACTACCTTAAAGTTATGACCCTAGAAGCCCAGACAATTGCGCGGGCTTGCGGCAAAAACCACCTGCACAATCTAGAACCCGAGGATTTAGTTGCACTGACAGTCGAAGCGGCTGCAATGGCACAAGTTCCTCTGGCCGGAACAGATTGGTATCCAGGTAAGCCGAATTCGGGTTACTAAATCATAACGACGCGGCCAACCTAAGGGCCGCGCCTTTTTAAGATCAAAAAAGCGACAGGGAATAAAATGGCAACTGATCTAGCGAAATTTGCCGAGGAAAACGGCGTAAAGTATTTCATGATTTCGTTCACCGACCTTTTTGGCGGTCAACGAGCAAAGCTGGTTCCGGCCAGTGCAATTGCAGACATGCAGGAAGACGGGGCAGGCTTCGCGGGATTCGCGACTTGGCTTGATCTAACCCCTGCCCACCCCGACATGTTGGCGGTTCCTGATCCAGAGGCAGTCATCATTCTGCCATGGAATAAGGAAATTGCTTGGGTTCCTGGCAACTGTGTCATGGAAGGCGAAGACGTCGCTCAGGCACCTCGTAATGTTCTACGTCGTCTGATTGCGGAAGCTGCCGAAGAAGGCATGCACGTCAAAACCGGCATCGAAGCTGAATTCTTCCTACTGACTCCAGCGGGCGACGAAATTTCGGATCCGTTCGATACGGCGGCCAAGCCTTGCTACGACCAACAGGCATTCATGCGTCGTCTCGACGTGATCCGCGAGATCAGCGACTACATGCTGGAACTCGGTTGGGGCGCGTACCAGAACGACCACGAAGACGCCAATGGCCAGTGGGAAATGAACTGGGACTTCGACGATGCTCTGAGCACCGCTGACAAGCACAGCTTTTTTAAATTTATGACCAAAACCGTTGCTGAAAAGCACGGCTACCGCGCAACCTTCATGCCAAAGCCTGTTGAAGGACTGACGGGCAACGGTTGTCACGCACATATCTCGGTTTGGGATGCACCGGGCAAAGCTTCGAAGACTAACGTCTTTGCTGCACCTATCAGCGACGATAGCCAGACAACCGAGCTTGGTCTTTCGGAAAAGGGCCGCCACTTCCTTGGTGGTATCATGAAGCACGCGTCTGCTCTTGCAGCGATCACAAACCCAACTGTGAACAGCTACAAGCGTATCAACGCGCCTCGTTCGATTTCGGGTGCGACTTGGGCGCCGAACTCGGTCACATGGACTGGCAACAACCGGACACACATGGTCCGCGTTCCCGGCCCGGGCCGTTTTGAGCTTCGTCTACCTGACGGTGCTGTGAACCCTTATCTACTACAGGCGGTTATCATCGCAGCTGGCCTTTCGGGCGTGCGGACACAAGCCGATCCCGGCAAGCGTCAGGACATCGACATGTATGCCGATGGCCACAAAGTTCGCGGCGCACCAAAGCTGCCGTTGAACATGCTTGATGCGATGCGCGAGTACGACAAGGACAAAGCTCTGAAAGCCGCAATGGGCGAAGAGTTCTCGGCTGCGTATCTAAAAATGAAGATGCAGGAATGGAATTCATTCGTGACACACTTCAGTGCTTGGGAAAAAGCCAACACTCTGGATATCTAGTCCAACGATATTTGGTCTTAGGGGTCGCCGGTTTGGCGGCCCTTTTTCGTTTTCGCGCCCAGCTAAATCTGGTCGACCTAAACCTGTTTCAGAATCCAGTCGTAAAACACCCCTACAATATCGGATGGCACTTTGCGCCGAGACTGCACAAGAAAGTACCCGTAGTTCGACAACTCGACGTCGGAAAGCCGGAACAGTTTTGCGTCGGCGATTTCCTGAAGCACAAGGTCGTCCATTAGCGCGATGCCTTGCCCGTCTATCACGGACTGAACACGAACATTCGGGTCCGGCTGGATCAACACATCACGTCTGGTCTGATGTGGCACGCCTGCAAGGATCTGCCAATCTGTCCACGCATTGCTGTCATCACGGTCGCGCAGCAGTGTGAAATTGGCCACCGCGCGTTCAAGTCCTAACTGCCTAACCCGTTCAACCGCCACTTGGTTGCCGACCGGAAATGCTGGCATCGGCATAAACGGGGAAACATTAACATCCCCCCATCCGCCGTCGCCCCAACGGATCGCCAGATCCACATCTTGAAGTTCATGCTGGGAAAACTGGATTAACGGCTGAATGCGTATCTGAACGTCTTGGTGATCCTGCATGAACGACATGAGAACCGGTGAAAGCCACCGTGCTGCAAAATAGGTTGAAACACCCACGGTTAATGTCTTGGATGACGTTCCTTTTAGCTCTGACAGTTCAGCTTCGATCTTTTCGTATTTTGACTGACATGCAGCCAGAATACCCAAACCTTCGCTTGTAAGGGCGACACCCCGTGTTGTCCGACGAAACAGCGGGAACCCCAAGTCAGCCTCAAGCGTTTTGATCTGATAGCTGATTGCACCCTTGGTCATATTCATTGCGTTTGCCGCATCCGAAAAGCTTGAATAACGGGCAATTTCCACAAAAAGACGCAAAAGATCGTGGTGGTGAAATTGGACAGTCATGGTTTTGTGTGCAAATTTCTTGCACTCGATGGAAAGAAAATTTCGATATTCAAGCTTCTAAAATACTGCATCATGCCTCATTGCGTTACTTTTGAGAGGAACAGCGTTGGGATATTTGAACGCAAAACGACAATCAAGTCTACGTGTTAAAGCCCGCCGTGGCAGGTTAGCGCGCCACAACGCGCCCACCATGCCCACTCCTTTTCTGGGGCGGAAGATCCCAGCGTACAACCTTCTGGACGAAGCTTCGCTTAAGCGGATCGAGGATCAGGCCGATTGGATATTGGACACCATCGGTGTCGAGTTTCGTGGCGATCAGATTGCGCTGGACCTGTTCGCACAAGCAGGCGCACGGGTAGATGGGCAAAGGGTGCGCTTTGATCCCGGGCATGCGCGGGAACTATGCAAAACGGCCCCAAGCAAGTTTGAGCTTCATGCAAGAGACCCACAATACACAGTGACCATCGGCGGAGATAACGTCGTCTTGATGCCCGGATACGGATCGCCATTTGTATCCGATCTACAAAAAGGTCGTCGGTATGCGACCCTGAAGGATTTCGAAAACTTCGTAAAACTCGCCTATTCATCGCAGTGGTTACATCATTCAGGGGGCACCGTCGTTGAGCCGACCGATGTGCCTGTAAACAAACGACATCTTGATATGATGCTGGCGCATCTGACGTTTTCATCCAAACCTTTTATGGGGTCTGTAACATCACCTGATCGCGCTAGGGACAGTATCGAAATGGCGCAAATGGTGTTTGGCCGTGACTTCATGAACCAAAATGCGGTGATGCAGGCCAATATCAACGTCAACTCGCCTTTGGTCTATGACGACACGATGTCAAGCGCCTTACGTATCTACGCAAAGGCCAATCAATGCGTCTGCGTTTCCCCTGCCATCTTTGCGGGTGCAATGGGCCCACTTTCACCCGCGGCTGTAGCGGCGCAGACACTAGCCGAAGCAATGGTTGGGATAGCGCTGGCACAGTTGGTACGTCCAGGCTGCCCCGTGGTGTTTGGTAGCTTTCATTCGACAATGAACCTGCGAACCGGTGCGCTAAGCTTTGGGTCGCCCGAAGCCAATTTGGCGACTATGGCACTGTCCCAACTTGGGCGAAGACTAAATGTCCCCGTTCGTTCAGGCGGCGGGCAGATCACAGCGTCAAACGCAGCTGACGGGCAAGCCATGCAGGACAGCACCGGCGCGATGTGGGCGACTCTTTTGTCCGGCGGACATCAGATTTGGCATGCGGCGGGCTGGTTAGAAGGCGGCCTTGTCATGGCGTACGAAAAATTCATCATGGATCTGGATCACTGCGGCGCAATGCTGAAACTTCTGTACGGGTTTGATACCGACGAAGAGGCCTTTGGACAGGATGCCTATCTTGAAACCGGCCCCGGTCAGAACTTTCTTTCGACCGAACACACGTTACGCAACTACACCACAGCCAATTACGAACCAAAGATATCCGATGCTGGCCCTTACGAAACTTGGGTCCAGAACGGCGAGATGAGGGCCGATCAGCGGGCGTCAATTCAGTGGCAGCAGATTCTTGCTGACTATCAGAAACCAGACATGAATTTGGACACACAGAAAGCCCTTGAAAGCTTTGTTGCTGAACGAAAAGCGTCTATGCTGGATGAATGGTACTAGCGCGGGGTTACCAAGGGCAGATGTGCTCTAGGTGCCAAAGTCAGAGATCAACTTTGATCGCTATCCCTTTTTGAACAGCAAGGTCCACGACAGAAGCCGCGACGGCCAAATCTTGCAGACCGACGCCTGTGCCATCGAACAGGGTAATTTGGTCGCCCGAAATTCGGCCCGGATTGGTTCCGTTAATGACCGCGCCAATTTCAGCGACATCCGTTTCCGCAATCAAGCCTGATCCAACCGCGTGCTGGGCTTCCCCGATAGAAATCGACTGCGCGACTTCATCGGTGAATACTGTTGCTCTTGCCAGCAACTCGGCCTCGACTTCTTGTTTGCCTTTGGTGTCCGTGCCCATGCAGGCGATATGGGTTCCAGGCGAGACGTGATCAGCCATAAGGGATGGCGCAAAAGACGACGTTATCGAGACGATGACATCAGCTTCGCGCATCCCCGAAAGCTCGACCGCTTCAAAGGGAATGCCTGCTTCTGTCGCGATTTTCTCAATATTGGCCAGCATGTCAGGGTGGTAGTTCCAGCCAATGACCTTTTCGAAATTTCGCTGTTCAAGTGCTGCGCGCAATTGGAAGGTTGCTTGGTGACCTGCACCAACCATGCCGATGACTTTTGCGTCGCTGCGTGCAAGATGCTTGATCGAAACGGACGACGCTGCCGCGGTGCGAAGTGCCGTTAGCAGGTTTCCGCCAACGAAAGCCTTTGGCATTCCGGTATCAGGATCGAACAGGAAGATCGTCGACTGGTGATTGATCAGCCCCCGTTTTTCCAAATTGTTGGGCCAAAAACCACCCGCCTTTAGCCCAAGGTTTAGCCCCGCGCGATCAAACCCGCCTTTGAATCCATAAAGCGCATCTTCGTGCCCGATGGCTTCTCTGACTACAGGAAAATTGTAAGCATCTTTTGCAGCCATTGAGGCAAAGACACTTTCGACGGCATCAAATGCAGCTTCGCGAGTCATCAAGCCAGCAATTTCGCGTTCGGGAACAATAATCATGTTTTCTCCAGTCATTTCTGCGGTTCGCCGCTTGATCGAAGTGCGCTCGAAAAGCGCTACTTTTTCATGTTTCTAGTAGGCGCGACCACGGGCTGATACCGGCCAAACAGTTTCGACTTTGCCGTTTCTGACGCCAACATACCAATCGTGCAAGTTGGCGGTCGGATCGCAGTGTCCGGGCACCAGTTTAAGCTTGTCGTTCACCTTCAGCACGCCATTTGGGTCCATCACGACACCATGTTCGTCAGAACATTTGATGTATTCCACATCATCCCGCCCAAAAATCACCGGAAGACCCGAGTCGATCGACTGCGCTTTTAGACCCGCATCAACGATCGCTTTGTCGGTCTTTGCGTGGGACATCACCGAAGTCAGAATGAAAAATGAATTCTCCCATTCACCCTGATCAATACGGTCCCCGTTTTCATCCAGAATGCGGCCATAATCAGCATCCATAAACGCATATGACCCACACTGCAGCTCGTTGTAGACGCCCGAATTTGATTCAAAATAGTAGGATCCGGTTCCACCACCAGAAACCAATTCGCAATCAATTCCTTCGGCTTTCAGTCCGTCGTAAGCGTCTTGAACCATGGCAATCGCTACATCCAGCTTTTCCTTACGCGCTTCATAGCTATTCAGATGCTGCATCGCACCTTGATAGGCCTGAATGCCGGTGAGTTTAAGGTTGTCGGCGGCATTCACCGCCTTGGCAATTTCAACAACAGCGTCCGTCGTGGTAACACCACAACGACCAGCGCCACAGTCGATTTCAACGAAAACTTCTAGCTCAGTCCCGTGTTTGACGGCAGCCTTGGATAGATCAGCAACGTTATCCACATCGTCCACGCAAACGATGGTTCGGCTACCCAGATTAGGCAGACGCGCCAAGCGATCAATTTTCATAGGGTCGCGAACCTGATTTGAAACCAGAACATCCTTGATCCCACCACGGGCGAACACTTCGGCTTCGGAAACCTTTTGGCAGCAAACACCGACCGCGCCACCCAGCTTTTCCTGAAGCTTCGCCACGTCCACTGACTTGTGCATTTTACCGTGAACCCGATGACGCATGCCATGGGCCGAAGCATAGTCACCCATCTTTTTAACGTTGCGCTCAAGAGCGTCCAGATCGAGAACCAGACAGGGTGTCTGGATATCTGCTTCGTCCATGCCTGGTTTTGCAGGAATGTCGTAACCGACTTCATATTCATCAAAATTGGTCATGTCATCTCGTCCATCTTTGTTAGGGTTTACCGGTTAACTTTTGCGTTGTTCTTGATCCCGCTAGGAACTGGCCATCCAAGGCAGCTTATCCAAATCGACGTTTCCGCCGGTTACGATCAATCCAACGCGCTTTGCTTTGAAGGCATCGGGGTTTTTAAGCACGGTTGCCAAGGGCACTGCACTTGACGGTTCCATAACGATGCGCAGGTGCTTCCACGCCAGTTTCATTGCGTCGACAATTTCCTGATCGGACGCCGTGTAGATTTCAGACACATGGCTTGAAACGAAATGCCATGTCCGTTCTTTCAGTGGGACCAGAAGACCATCGGCAATCGACTTTGGCGCGTCATCCGCAATGATGTGACCGGCCTTGAAACTGCGGAACGCATCATCCGCTTGTTCAGGCTCTGCCGCGATAACTTGTGTTTCGGGGGCAAGGGTTGAAAGCGTGAGGCAGGTGCCAGAGATCATTCCCCCGCCGCCAATGGGGGCAACAACCGCGTCTAATCCGTCAGTCTGTTCGACAAATTCCTTTGCGCACGTCCCCTGCCCCGCAATCACGCGGTGATCGTTGTAGGGATGCACAAAATCGCCACCGGTCTCGGCTTGAACCATGGCAAAAGTTTCTTCGCGCGACGACGTTGAAGGCTCACATTCGGTAATCTGTCCGCCGTAACGTCTAACCGTCTCCTTTTTCGCCTGAGGTGCTGTGCGAGGCATGACAACGTTGCACGGAATGCCCCGTCTCATCGCGGCATAGCTTAAGCATGATGCGTGGTTGCCGGAAGAATGAGTCGCAACTCCCTTTGCCGCCAGTTCATCACTAAGACCAAAGACCGCGTTGGTCGCGCCACGAACCTTAAACGCACCCGGTTCCTGAAAATTCTCACACTTAAAGAACAGCTCAGCGCCGATCAGTTCGTTCAGATAATCCGAGGTTCGTATCGGCGTGCGGCAAATATGCGGTTCGATCCGCTTATGGGCATCCAGCATGTCGTCATATGTCGGAATATACATTGGGCGTTCCTCGACTAGGCTGCGTCTTTAGTCTGGATCGCCACTGATCCACGATAAAAGTCCTGAGCGGCTGCGACGCCTGATCCAAGTTTAATGTTCATACCAAGATCAGCCATGCACATTTCAGCGGTCGCGATGCCTGACAGCGCCATAACGTCGGTAAGGCTACCAAGGTGGCCGATCCGGAACACTTTGCCAGCTACTTCACCAAGCCCGACCCCGAATGCGACGCCGTATTTTTCGGCGGCGTGGGTAACGATGTCAGTGGCGTTAAATCCTTCTGGTGTCAGGATGGCGCTAACGGTGTCAGAATAGACTGATGGGTTTGTCGCGCAAAGCTGTAGCCCCCAAGTGCCAACCGCAGCCCGAACACCTTCGGCAATCCGGTGATGACGTGCAAAAACGTTCTCCAGACCCTCGTCCAAAAGCATTTTACACGCTTCATTCAATCCGTTCATCAGACCCACGGCGGGCGTATAAGGATAGGCATTGTTTGCGTATCCGTTTTGCATGTCGTGAACATCGAAAAAGGTACGCGGCAATTCGGCAGTTTTGGTTGCATCCATGGCTTTCTGACTGAAACCAACGATCGCAAGACCAGCTGGCAGCATGAAGCCTTTTTGCGAACCAGTCACAGCAACATCGACACCCCATTCATCAAACCGGAAGTCCATGGATGCAATCGAAGACACACCATCGACAAACAACATCGCAGGGTGGCCCGCGGCATTAATCGCGCGACGAACAGCGCCAATGTCCGACTTAACACCCGTCGCGGTTTCGTTGTGCGTCGCCAGAACGGCTTTGATCGAATGATCTTTGTCTGCAGTCAGAATTTCTTCATATCGGTCCGCTGATATCCCGTCACCCCAAGCAGTTTCGACGATCTGGACGTCCAGACCATGGCGTTGGCACATGTCGATCCAGCGGTGACTAAACATGCCATTGCGCGCAACAAGAACCTTGTCTCCGCTAGACAGAGTATTGGTCAAAGCCGTTTCCCAGCCGCCCGTTCCGCTGGATGGAAAGATGAACACTTCGGCGCTATCGCTTTTCAGGATTTCCCGCACCCCTGCCCTTGCCGGATGCAGGATTTGCCCGAACAAAGGAGACCGGTGGTCAATCGTCGGCATGTCGCTTGCCTTGCGCAGACTTTCAGGAATGTTAGTCGGTCCGGGAATGAAAACTGGGTTTTGAAAGCTCACAGAGATTCTCCTCACATCGTTAACCAATGGGTAGAGGATCGTGGGGCATTAGGAAATTTTTTTGAAATTATTTTTTAAAAAATGACTTATACATTTTTATCGTGTATTGTCAGTATGTTGCTTTTTTCATAATGTAAATTTATATTTCAGATCAATAAGGTGAAACTTGATGAATACCAGAAACAGCGACCCTGACAGCGCAAAAAAGACGCGCGGAAGGCCAAGAGCATGGCATGACAAGACTGAACAAAACACGATAAAATCTTTGGATCGTGCGATGGAAGTTTTCGAATTTCTCAGCACGACTGCGGGTCTAACCCTATCTGAACTGGCAGACGCCCTAGAGCAATCGCCAGCAACGATTTACCGGATTCTAGTTACGTTAGAGCTGCGAAAGCTGGTCGAATTCGATGCCGCACAACAGCTATGGAACATCGGCCCACATGCCTTTGTAATCGGGGCGCGATACTTGCGCAAAACCAGTTTGGTCGACCGCGCACGGCCGGTTATGCGAAAGCTGATGGAAGACACTGGTGAAACCGCAAATCTTGGGATCGAGCAAGAAGATCAGGTTCTATTTCTAAGCCAAGTTGAAACGCTCGCAACCATCCGCGCTTTCTTTCCACCCGGGACGCTATCGCAAATGCATGCGTCCGGAATAGGAAAGGCAATTCTGGCCTATATGACCGATGATCGGCTTGAAAGGTTTCTTAGCTCTGCTTCGCTTGATGGTTTCACGCAAAACACCGTTACATCGGATTCCGCTTTGAAAACTGAGCTTCAAGAAATCAAAAAACGAGGTTTTTCAATCGACAACGAAGAAAAGAACGTCGGCATGCGCTGTATCGCAGCTCCGGTATTCGACATGAACGGTGAAGTAATCGCCGGAATATCGGTGTCTGGCCCGACCAGTCGAGTGAAAGCTGAAGTGACGTTCGACTTAATTGGCCCTGTCATCAGCGCCGCCAAAGAACTGACCGTAGCTATCGGAGGAAATAGACCAGCTCGCTAGGCAGTGTAGATATGCCGTTACTCGCGGGACATTTCCTTTAACCTCCCAGTTTTGGGAAGAAGGAGATGTTCATGAACAAGGATCAGCGCGAGATACAGCGTAAGATGCGGATACTTCGATACGCTGAAGAGATTGGCCATGTCGCTAAAGCCTGTCCGCTATTTTGGCATTGGCCGCTCCAGCTTTTACCGCTGGAGGCAAGCCTACGCTGAGCGTGGTGAAGCCGGACTGATCAACGCCCCTCCGATCCCCAAGTGGCATGCCAACAGAACGCCACCCGAGCGTGAAGAAAAGGTTCTCTATCTTCGTCGCAAATACCACCTCGGCCCAATGCGGATCGTTTGGTATTTAGAGCGCTACCACGACATCAAGATATCTGACGCAACGGTTTCACGCATATTGCGACGCCATGGGCTGAACCGTCTTCCGCGAGGCACGCGCACGCGGAAGGTTCATAC
>CAYZAY010000074.1:0-11459 GCA_964476515.1 uncultured Rhodobacterales bacterium | reverse complement strand
ATGTGAATCTACAACCCTTTGCACCATCGGGGCGAAGTGCCCGTAGTCCGGTGTTTCCATGTCGGCGATTTTTCCGGCCTCATCTAGGTAGCGGACCTGAATGATTTTCTTGAGGTTCGGGTTGGTCTCAAACTCTGCGACTTCTTCGTCGCTCATCGGGCCGCCCTGAAGTTCCAGCGTGTGAGCTGAAGCGGTGGACAGGCGCGCGAAGTATTCGGGCTTGGTGGCGCAGAGATAGCGTTTGGCGGCGACGTGGTATTTGACGCAATCGGTGATGACGGACGGGAAGAACGGTGCAAGCACGTCGGCGCCTGCGTCTTCGTGGTGGCGGTCTTCGGTGTCGCTGGGGTGATAGGTGCCGAACTCGGATGTGAAGTGCCCGATGTCGTGCAGCAACGCACCGACGATGATTTCTTCGTCTAGCCCGCCGCGTTCGGCCAGCGTTGCGCCTTGTAGCATGTGCTGGGCCATGGTGACGGGTTCGCCCAGGTATTCTTCGCCTCCACGGCGGTCGAAGATATCGCCAAGGAACGCGACGATGTTGTCTTTGGTCAGGGTGGTGAAATCAGGCTTGCTCATGCTGATTTCTCCAACGCGCGCAGGGTTGATAGCAACCCGTCTTTGTCAGAATAGCAGCCCTGTAGCCAGCGGTAGCCTTCGCCGGAATAGCCCTTGCGGGCGTGCAGGACGCGGGTGTTGTCGACGATGAACGCCTCGCCCGGGGACAGTTTGAATGTCACCTCCATCGCTTCGTCGTCGATGATGTCGGACAGGCGTTTGTAGGCGGCGTAGTAGTCAACCATGTCGTCAAACGGGATGTCGGTCAGCGGCGCGATTGAGCGCGAGTTGAAGCGGACGCCTTGCAGCACACCATCGGGGGCAAGGTCGATCATCGGGCGGCGGGAATGGAGGGCTACATCCGCGGTGCCTTCATAAGCGAAGCGGGCGGTGTATTTGCTGAGCAGGTCAAAGCCGCGTGGGTCTTCGGCTTGCAGGCGTTTGGCGCAGGCAAAGCCGTCGACCACCATGTTTTCGCCCCCGTCAGCCGAATTTTCGAGGCAGGATAGGACTTGAATGGTTGGCACCGGATCGCGGTAGGGGTTGTCGGTGTGGGCTTGCAGGCCAAGTCCGGTATAGGCGAGGTTGACGGGGTTCACCTCGGTTCGGACTTCGAAGTGACGGCCATAGTTGGTTTCGCGGACAAAGCCGAACAGGTCGACGATTTTGAACAGGTTGCCTTGTTCGACGGGTAGGTTGGTGACTTTGGCAAAGCCGTATTTGCGGATCGAACCCAGCCAGTTTTGCAGGGCTTTGGGGTTTTGCGAAAGCTGGGCATAGTCGCCCGCTGGGACGTTTGAATTCAGGGTGGCGTCCCATGTTTCAACGCCCTCTGCCAGTTCGCCCGATTGCGTGGCGGGTTTTGCGTCATAGGCGTTTGATGCCAGCCAGTCGGGTGAAAACGAACAGTTGTGTCCATCGGGGCCAAAGGTCAGGTCAATCGCGCCGTCGTTTAGCGTGGCGCTGGTCAGGGCTGTGTTTGCCGGAATGTTGGCCATTGTGATCAGGCGCTGACCGTTGCCTTGGTCGCGCATGTCGGGGGATGGAGAATTGTCCCTTAGCCAGATTGCGTGAAAGCGCAGCGAGCTATCGCCGGTTTCGATTGTCAGGTGGGATCCGTCGTCTGCGAGGGCAATCTGGTACATGGGGTGTCCTGTTAAAAAGCGCGTAGAGTTATCGACAGTTTCATGCATTTCGTTCATTAATTCAAATTAGGCTTTTCCGATCTGAGGGGGTGATTAGTTAATGCATCATGCAGGGTTTGACCAGCTACCGCTTGAATGGGTGCGGGCGTTTGAAGCGGCTGCGCGGTTGGGGTCGTTCACGGCGGCGGCGGCTGAAACGGGCCTGACGCAATCGGCGATCAGCCAGCGCATTGCCAATCTTGAGGCGCGGCTTGGGGCGCAATTGTTTGTTCGGCAGGCGCGGCAGATCGGGCTGACCCCTGAAGGCGAGGCTTGGTTGCCGCATGTTCAGGCGGCGTTGACCGGACTGCGGGACAGTTCTGAATCACTGTTCGGGGTGGCGCGAAACCGGCTGACGATCTCGGCGAGTGCGTCGATCACCGAACTTTGGTTGGTGCCGCGACTGGATGGGGTAAGCAGGGCGACCGGTGCGCAGATCAGGATCAAAACGATGATCGTGGCCAAGGGCGCGACTAGTGAAGATGATGGGATCCGCGTGCGCTATGGCAATGGTGATTGGCCTGTGGCTTATAAGCTGCCGCTTTATGATGAGGTTTTGGCTCCTGTCGTGGCGCCCGACTTGTTGACGCGCGCTGATTGGCAGGATTTGCCACGGATATCGGTTTCAGGTCCACGACCGGGTTGGAAGCGCTGGTGTGAACATACGGGTACATCGACGACGCCGGTGCCTCAGTTGCAGTTCGATACGTTTTCGTCGGCCTTGGCGGCGGCGCGGGCGGGGCTTGGGGTTTTGCTGGCTTCGCTACCCCTGGTTCAGGCGGATTTGGCGGCTGGTGCGCTACAGAGGGTGGGCGACAAGACTTTGATACACCACGAATCCTATTGGTTGCTTGCTGGCAGTGAGAGGGTTTCGCGTCGGCAATGGGAACAGCTTAGCGGGTGTTTGGTGGGGGCGTAGGGTCACGCCCCCGACGCATTATCGGAACATGATCACGTTGCGCTTTGCTGATCCGGTTTTGGTGTCGGCAATGGCTTCGTTGATCTGATCAAGGCTCCAACGACCTGAGATCAACTCGTCGAGTTTCAGACGCCCTTGTTGGTACATGTCGACCATCCACGGGATATCGCGCTTTATGACTGCGTCTCCCATCTTTGATCCGATCATGCCTTGGCCGATAGCGGCGAAATTCACGGGCTCATATTCTGCGACGGCGCCGGAATGGGGCATGCCGACCATGATGATATTGCCGCCGGCCGCTAGATAGCGTGGCGCATCATTATAAGCGGGGATGGCGCCGACCGTGATGATGACCGCGTCTGCGCCCCGACCCATCGCTTCTTTCGCGGCTTTCCAAGGTTGATCCGCGGTCGCTAGGACACCATCGGTTGCACCGAAGGATTTGGCGATCTCTAGCTTTTCTTCGCTCATGTCCACGGCGACGATCCGACGGGCACCGGCGATGGCTGCACCTTGGATGGCGTTCAAACCTACACCGCCCGCGCCGATTACGACGACATCTTGTCCGGCACGTAGGTTGGCAGAGTTCACGACCGCTCCGACACCTGTAATCACACCACAGGCCAGCAAGGACGCCGCATCAAGCGGCATGTCGTCGGGCAGTACAACGATCTGGCTTTGATCGACCACGACCTTTTCGGCAAAAGCGCCAGAGTTCATCGCTTGCTCTAGCGGCTCTCCGTTTGCGTCGCTTAGCGGGCCGTTGTTTTCGCGACCGGTTGAACAGATCACGGGTTTGCCTTGTGAGCAGCTTGGGCATTGGCCGCAGGCGCGGATCAGGGTAACGACGACTTTGTCGCCAAGCTTCAGGCCGGTAACTCCTGTCCCGACAGCGGTGACCTCGCCTGCCGCTTCGTGGCCGTAGACCGCAGGCAGAGTGCCACCCCATGCGCCATCGGCATAGGTGATATCGGAATGGCAGATCGCGCAGGCGTCCAGCGTGACTTCGACTTCGCCCGCAGACGGGGCGGCCAGTTGGATGTCTTCAATGACCAGAGGTTTGCCGAATTCACGGCAGACGGCGGCTTTGATGGTTTGCATGTGGTGTTCCCTGATATCGTGTTGGCAGTACGTTGCGAGAGTTGCGAAGCGTGATCAATGCCAAAAGCGACTAAGCGGCTGGAAAGCGGCATGGGGTGTGAAAGACTTTAGCGGGTCACCAATCCGAAGCGCGCAATCTCTTCATCGGTCATCACATGAATGCCGTCAGCCGGTGCGGCTTTGATTGTGAACCAGTAGAAGTCATCCGTACCAAGCATATCTTCGATCAGCTTTCGGTTTTCTTCGTGTTCGGGCGAGCCGCGCGGGAAATCCATCGCTTCGTTCACGCCGTCAGACCACGAATGCACGCCAAGCTCGGCCCCAGCTTCAATGCTGCGTTCAACGCCGCCAAGGAATAGATCCACCCCGCCTGAATAGATCCGGCTGTCGCTGCGCAAATGCGTGTTTAGACCCAATTCGCGGACGCGGTAGACAAGTTGATACGTCGTTTCGTCATCCAGCGATCCAGGCACATCAACCTCGACCAGCGTTGTGATGCTGGGGTTCTCTTCGATCACCTCGTTAAACTGATCCAAAGTCTTCGAGTTAATCTCGCCATTCATGATCAGGTCCGAACCATCGACCGTGAATTCGGTCGTTTCAATCATGTTGAGCGCGTTGACGACCACCATTTCGCAGGCGGAAAGGGCGAAAACGGTACAGAGGATCGCGAGCTTTTTCATGACATGGTTGCCTTGATACGGGGGATGAGCATGAGGCTAATCAACATCATCAACGCCGAAACTGCAAACGGTGCGCCGGGTAGGTAGGTGATTGGATCGTCTCCCGTGAACATCCGAAAGCTGAATGTCGCAATTAGCGGACCAAAGATCGCTCCGACTGACGCGGTTGAAGATACCACGCCCAGCAGCGCCCCTTGTGAATCGCTTGAAACCTGCTTGCTCATGATCGCTTTTAGCGGTGGCAGTGAGACCGCCCCAAGCGCCGTTAGCGGGATCAGCGCAAGGGCAACCCAACCGGATTCGACCATTGTCATCGCGACAAACACGATAGCGTTTAGCGTCAACCCAAGCACGACGGTTCTGATCTCGCCTAAGTATTTCAGATAGAGCCTGATCACTACAGCTTGGACAAAGGCCATACATATCCCGAATAGGGCCAGTGATGTACCAACCTGGCTCCAATCGAAACGCTCGATTGTGAAATACGCCCAAATTGAAGGATAAACGATGAACGAAATCTCGTTCATCAGGATGATCCCCAGGATCAGCTTCAAGCCACGATGTTGCAAAACAATGCTGAACGCGGCGAGTGGATTGACCTTTGACCACTTCGGGCGCGTGAAGCTTGTCTTCTTCACGGTTTCGGGCAGGACGAAATAGATGAACAACGCGTTAATCGCGCTTAGTCCGGCAGCGGCATAGAACGGTGCGCGTGTGCCATATTCCGCTAGTAAGCCGCCGATAATCGGGCCGATCACGAACCCCATTCCGAAGCCTGCACCAATCAACCCGAAATTCGCCGCGCGTTTTTCGGGCGGAGAGATATCGGCGATAAAGGCGGTTCCCACGGCGTAGTTGGCCGATGTGACCCCAGATATCAGCCGCAATACCAACAGCAGCCAAATAGAGCCCGCAACCGCCATAACCAGATAGTCGATACACATCACGATGAGCGAAACGATTATTACAATCCGCCGCCCAAGCTGATCTGACAGCGCGCCAATTGTCGGGGCGCAAATGAACTGCATCACTGCAAAGCTGGTGGTCAGGATGCCTCCCCATAGTGCGGCTTTGGAAATGTCCTGACCTGTGACCTCTCGGATCAAATCAGGCATGACGGGCATCATAAGTCCAACCCCCATTGCGTCGATCACGAACAGGAACAGAATTGCTGCCAGAGCCATCTTGTTGTTGGTTTGGGACGGTTTATCCACGAATGAAGCTATCTATATGTGCGGCCAAATCTTGCGGCGCTGAAAAAAACGGAGAATGTGATGTATCCATATCGACCACATCGGATTCTGGCCAGTCTTTCGTCATTTCGACTTGAAGCTCTATGGGGACAGCGCCGTCCTGAAGGCAGCGGATATAACCGCGTGGGACTTGGGAATAGTGATCTGTCAGCTTCACCTGAACTTCATTTGGGGCGACCGCTTGAGGGGTCAGTCGCGACAGGGCGTAGTCGATTTGCGCGTCCGAGTAATCGCTATAAAAGCAGGATGCCGCCAGCGCTGGATCGAAGGTAAAGCTTTTGCGATCTTCGGCCATTCTTATTGCTGGGATAAGAGGTTGTCTGTCGGCAAGTCTGCGCATCTGGCTAAGCGTGTAATCCGGTTTTGGGACATAGGCGCAAAGATAGACCAACCGTTCAACCAGATCGGGGCGGCGCTCAGCAACAAGGCTAACCGGATACCCGCCCATCGAATGGGCGACGATGACCTTGGGTTTGTCCAAAGCATCTATGATCGCGTCTGCGTATGTATCCAAGGTGACATCGTTAACCGGCGTCTGATCATCGCCGTGGCTGGGCAGATCAATCGCTTCGGCCACATGCCCCAACGCGCTAGCTGGGGGATCACTTCGTGCCAACACCACGCCCCGTGTGCGGACCCGTGGACCAACAGAATGTCAGCCATTCAGATGGCCTGTTTCTTCGATGAAGCCGGTTAGGATTTTGAGATAGGCTTCGGGTTGGTCGATGCAGGGAATATGCCCGCCTCTGCGGATCAGGTGGAACTTTGAGCCGGGGATAAGGTCAATGGTTTCGCGCAAAAGATCAGGGGGAGTGCCTTTGTCTTCGGACCCTGCAATAGCAATGGCAGGCATGCGCAGCCCGCTGGTTGGCGTATAGAAATCGGTGCCGGAAATGGCCTGCATGCAACCGATGAACCCTTCCAACGGGGTGCGGGTCAGCATGTTGCGCCATTGTGATATTTCGGGCGTTTCCTGAAAGGATTTCGGGAACCAGCGATCCATGGTGGCATCGGCCAACGCTTCGACCCCACCCTGACGAGCGTCTGCGATCCGTTCGTCCCAAATGCTGGGCAGGCCGATTTTTGCGGCGGTGTTGGACAGAACCAAAGCACGCACCAGATCCAGACGTTTGACGGCCAGCCCTTGGGCGACAAGCCCGCCGATTGAAAGGCCGACAAACAGGCTGTCCTTGACGTTCAACAGGTCTAGAAGTTCTTCGATGTCACGCACCAAAGCCCCCATCGAATAAGGCCCTTTGGGGCAGTCAGACAAGCCATGCCCGCGCATGTCGTACCGGATGATCCTAAGACCGTCAGGAAGGCCGCCAATGATCTTGTCCCACATCCGCATGTCCGTACCCAATGAGTTGGCAAACACAATTGGTGCCCCGTTCGGGTCTCCGTCTTCGCGGTAGTGGATATTGATGTTTTTCAAGGGGGCGATGGGCATATCAGAGAGTCTCCAGTGCGCGTTTGAACATATCGGCGTCGACATTGCCGCCCGAGATTAGGGCGATCACGTCGTCGCCCTCAATTTCATCAGGATGGAACAATGCGGCGGCTACGGCAACCGCGCCGCCGGGTTCGGCGACGACTTTAAGGCGTTGAAAGATCAGCGCCATAGCTTTCAGAACTTCTTCTTCGGTCACCACAATTCCGTTGCCGCAAAGGCGTTGCATGATCGGAAAGGTCAGTTCACCGGGTTGGGGGGTTACGATGGCATCACATATCCCGCCTGACTGCAGGTTGTTACGCTGGATCGCTCCGGCGGCAAGGCTGCGGCACACATCGTCGTAGCCTTCGGGTTCAACGGGGCGAACGCGCATGTCTGGGGCGTGTTCTTCAAGCGCCAGCGCAATGCCCGAGGTCAGACCACCCCCGCCACAGCAAACAAGAACATCGCCAGAGGTAACGCCATTGTCGGCAGCCTGTTCGGCAATTTCCAGACCCGTGGTGCCTTGGCCAGCGATCACCAGCGGATTGTCGAAGGGTTTGATCAGCGTCAGGTCGCGTTCTTGGGCAAGCTTGGCCCCGATGGCGTCGCGATCTTCGGTTTCGCGGTCATACAGGATGACTTCGGCCCCAAGCACTTTGGTGTTTTCGATCTTTAACGCGGGCGCATCAGCGGGCATCACCACGACCGCCGGAGCCCCGAAATGGCGGGCGGCGAAGGGGATGCCTTGGCCGTGGTTGCCACTGGAAAACGCGATGACTCCGCGTTTGCGGTCTTCTTCGGACATGGCCGAGATCGCTGACCAAGCGCCGCGAAACTTGAAGCTTCCGGTGTGTTGCAGGCACTCGGCCTTAATAAATAGACGCCGTCCGGCGATCTCGTCCAGAAACGGAGAGTTCAGCAGAGGCGTTTTGCGCCCGTGCCCGTCGATCCGCTCGGCTGCGCCGTGGATCATGTCGATGTTCATCGCATCGCCTCCAACCATTTGTTCAAGGCGTTCAATGCCTCGGGCTCGTCCAGAAACGGAATATGCGCCCGATCCGGAACGATGGCCGTGATCATGTCAGGGCGACGTTCCTGCATTTGGTCGACTGTCTCTTGCGACAACAAATCAGAATTTGCCCCACGAATGCAGGCCAGCGGAAGCCCCTGCATCAGATCAAACAAAGGCCAGAGGTCAGGTGCCAAAGCGTCGGACGCCGCCAAAACTGCGTCGGCTAGTTTAGGATCATAGGTGATGATCAAACCTTCGGGTGTCTCATCATAAAGCTTCGCAACTTCGGCTCTCCAACGCTCGGCTGGGACATTGGCAAACCCAACCATCGCCTCTTCGCGTTTTTCAGCGGCCTCTTCGTGGGACTTCCATGGGGGGTTTTTTCCAATGTAATCCTTAATTACCTCAAGCCCTGTTGTCTCAAGCGCTGGCCCGATGTCGTTCAAAGCGATTCCAAGCAACCGGTCTTTCACTGTCGCTGCCAGTACCATGGCTATCAGACCACCGCGCGACGTCCCCAGAATGGCGGCTTTGTCTATCCCGAGATGGTCGAGCAATTCGATTGCATCCCGCCCCTCTATTGGAATCGAATAGGTTGCCCAATCTTCGGCCCACTCCGATTGCCCCCGTCCGCGATAGTCGAGCCGGATCAGCCGGATGCCCTTTAGGTGCGGGGCAACGTAATCGAAATCCGATCCGTTGCGGGTCAGGCCCGAAAGCGCGAGGACCGGCAGGCCGTCACCTTGGTCTGTGTAGTGCAGGCTTAGACCGTCAGAGGTTTGGAATGTAGGCATCAGGTAATCAGGTCCGGAATTGTGGTGAGGTCGGAAAGGATGTGTTGCGGGGTCGCGGGCAGCCGGTCCACCGGATCGCCAGCGCGGTTGACCCAGACGGTGTTGAAGCCGTAACCGGCGGCCCCCGCTGCATCCCAGCCATTGGACGACACAAAGAGAACCTGATCCGGTGTGCAGCCGAACCGTTTGCCGACCATGTCGTAAACCTGTTTTGCAGGCTTGAAGATACCGACGTCTTGGACGCTAAGCACCGCGTCGAGGTTTTCACCCACGCCTGAGCTATCAACCGCCCCTTCAAGCATGTCGGGTGACCCGTTTGACAGGATCGCCGTTTTCATCCCTATCGCCTTTAGCCGCGCAAGCATGAAGTGGACCTCTTTATAGGCCGAGAGTTCCCAGTAAAGCGCCAACAGACGTTCGCGAAGTTCCAAATCCCCATCAAGACCTGTTTTTTCAAGCGCCCAGTCCAGACCGTCTTTTGTGACCTCCCAGAACTCGCAATATTCGCCGGTGATCGCGCGCAGCCAGCTGTATTGAAGTTGCTTTGACCGCCAATGCTCGGCCAGTTCGCCTGCCTTTGCTGCCAGAGCTTCCCGCCCCGGTTCAGCGGCGGCTTCCCGTGCGGCGGCCGAGACGTCGAAAAGGGTGCCATAGGCGTCGAATACACAAGTTGTGATGGGCATGGTGGGGTCCTTTCGGACGCGAGAATGGCATGATGTCGACGCATGGGAAAGGGCCGAATTCGCCGCGTTGGGCGCGCGGTCGGATTGGATATTTTTGGACAAAAGAAGAGGCTTTTGCATTCTTTGATCCGCTGACATAGGGTGCGGCCTCATTATTATTTCCGCGTGTCCAAAAGCGCGGCTGACCTTGAGCGAAACGAGAGACTTATGACGCAAGCGAAAAGCGGTGACACCGTACGCATTCACTACACCGGCACTCTGGATGACGGATCGATTTTTGACAGCTCTGAAGGGCGTGACCCGCTAGAGTTCGCCCTTGGATCGGGTCAGGTTATCCCCGGCTTTGATACTGGAGTGACCGGCATGGCTGTGGGCGATAAGAAGACGATCAACATCCCATGTGCCGAGGCGTATGGCGAGGTGATCGAAGAAGCCAAACAGGTTGTGTCGCGTGAACATATCCCTGCGGACATCCCTTTGGATCTTGGCACCCAGTTGCAGATGCAAGCCCCGAACGGTCAGGCGATGACGGTGACGGTTGCAGAAGTTGACGACGAAAGCGTGACGCTGGACGGCAACCATCCGCTGGCGGGCAAGGACCTGACCTTTGCTTTGGAGCTGGTTTCCATCGGGTGACCCGCGACTGAAAAACTGTTGCCTTGCAGAGAGATAACACTCTGCGAGGTACGCCATGTCAGAATCGATTGACCGGCATCATTTGCGCTACCTCAACGCCATCGAGAAGTTTAACTGCGCCTATTGCGGCTACTGCAACGGTGTAATCGGCTCGACCCGCGAAGTCGCCAGCCGAACCGAAGCCTATTGGTACCCGATCAAACACGCCTCGCGGGTTGAGGGGACGCACGGGCATTACGGCGAGTTTGTCGATTATGGAGATGCTGAGGGGTATCGGGTGCATCGGGACGTGGTGCGGCGGGGGAAAGGGTTGAGACGTGATTAGCTTAGACGAGCAGCGTTCAATAGTTGTTATGAAAATTATCTTCGATAATCGCCTGAGTGCGTTCAACGAAGAGGCATTTGGAATATTGCCAGTTTCTCGCCGCAAGGTCATTTTCGGGATCGATAGTGTCTTGGCAGAGGTCCAAAGCGACTCTGTTTAGTTCGAGCAATCCGAGATCACCGGCAGCGTATTGTCTTGTAGTTTCTAAGTATTGTTCGAGTGCATAAAGACTCACATTAAAGTAACAGGCGCTTTCTGAGAAACTTGCTGAGCATTTCACCTGAGCGACTTGAAGACAGCTTTGAAACTTAGGCCTTTCGAGCGCTTCAAGACAGTCCATAACTTCTTGTTCCAGTGTTGGAGTTAAACCGTCTGCTACTGCTGTATGTGGAAGTATCGAAAGAAATGTAAGCAAAGATAGCCGGAGTAAGAAATCGTGTTGTTTTCGAGCTGACATCGACACTGAATACCGTTATCTTTCTTGCCGTAAATGTTTTTGGAATGCTTCTAAGGGCTTTGATTTCGGGTGTGTTTTGCGAATATTTTTTGCGCAACTAAAATCAATGATGCTGACAATGCTGAGAGCACAAGTATTTGGATTCTTTCGCTATTGATCAAATTTACTCCGATCAGGATGTGGCCGGACATTGTACCAAAAAACCACATCACTATTGTCAAAAGATACGCTTTTGCTGAACGAACAGCACCGGCAATTTGAAAGCCTAGTGCCAATAGAACGACGGTCAATATGTCTTCGATCGCATTGGCTAGCCTCAAGCGATACATGTGCGATAGGTTGTTCGTCGAATTGATATTATCTCCGTGACCTGCCCCCCGAAAAGTCCCGCGTTTTAATGTAGAGTTTGCTCAACCTTT
>CAYZAY010000073.1:0-11595 GCA_964476515.1 uncultured Rhodobacterales bacterium | reverse complement strand
GATTTTGAATTTCCCGGCTATGATCCTCTACCCAACATCAAAGCACCTGTGGCGGTTTAGATTATGTTAACTCTCATCGCAGCACGCGCCCGAAACGGAGCCATCGGCAAAGGCAACGACATTCCGTGGCAAGCACCTGAAGACCTGAAGATGTTTCAGCGTGAAACCACTGGTGGCGCAATTATTATGGGGCGGAATACGTGGGACAGCCTGCCATTTCGGCCATTGAAGAACCGGCTAAATGTTGTGGTGTCGCGGGATAAATCCCTGACTGATCACGTTGTCTCAAACGTCCAAGAGGCTATCGATCTCTGCTACGCCTCTGGGTATCAGCGCATTTACGGGACAGGCGGACAGTCGATCTATCATGAAATGCTACCCTTGGCGGATCGGCTTTTGGTGACAGAGGTTGATCTTGAAATCGAAAACGCTGATGCGTTCTTCCCCGATTTCGATGATGCCGATTGGATCGAGATTTCGACCGCAGAATTGCGAGAATCCGACCCTCATTGCAAAATGCGTGAATTGATCCGCAAGCGATAAAAAAAGGGACCGGCTATGCGGTCCCTTTATCGTTTTTAGCTTTCTTCTCTCTGACCATATCCGTGGTAATACCCACGATAGTAATAGGCACGTCGGCGCTGCCCCTCTTCCAACGTAAGCATCGGTGAGCAGCCTGATCTGACTGGGCGTGTAGGGCGATAGCCCGCCTGACGCACGTTTAACCATTTGCCGTAGAAACCTTTAACTATAACTACCACCAATCATTAGCGATTTGCGCCTAAGGTGCAAACCCTCATAAGTGGAAATGGCTACTGTATTGGCATGTATGTTTCGACCAATCCCGCCCACCAGCTACAACCCGCTGGGATCGCTTCATCGTTGAAATTGTATTCAGGATGATGAACCGGCGCAGAGTCGCCGTTACCAACAAGTATGTAAGCACCGGGCCGTTCTTCGAGCAAATAGGCGAAATCTTCACCGCCCATAATCAGCGGCGCATCTGCACAAGAACCAGACACATCAGCAGCAACTTTGGCGGCAAATTCAGTTTGCTCGTCGTGATTAACCATAACCGGATAGCCAAGATGATAGGTCAGTTCAGCCTCGGCACCAAAGGCCGCGCCGGTGTGTTCACATATCTCTTTGATCCGCTTTTGTGCAAGATCGCGGTTTTCTTTGCTCATCGTGCGAACTGTTCCCTTTAGGTGAACCGTTGACGGGATGACGTTGTAGGCATTCGAAGACGATTCAATCGACGTGATCGATACGACTTTTTGTTCAACCGGGTTTGCGTTGCGGCTGACGATTGTCTGCAATGACGTGATGATATGCGAGGCAACGACAATCGGATCGACGCCTTCGTGCGGCTTCGCGGCGTGGGCGCCCCTGCCCCGAATTTCGATATCGATTTGATCGGCTGCTGCAAAGAACGACCCCGGGCGGATCGCGAATTGGCCAGCGGGGATGCCGGGCCAATTGTGCATGCCGTAGACCTCTTGGATGTTCCAGCGGTCCATCATGCCGTCGTCGCACATTTCTTTGCCGCCGCCGCCGCCTTCTTCGGCTGGCTGGAAGATGACTACGACAGTTCCATCAAAGTTCCGCGTTTCAGCCAGATACTTGGCAGCCCCGAGAAGCATAGATGTATGGCCGTCATGACCACAGGCATGCATCGACCCCGGTGTCTTTGACGCATAGTCCAGACCGGTTTCTTCTAGGATTGGCAGCGCATCCATATCAGCGCGAAGTCCTATCACCCGACCGCCAGTGTCCTGCCGCCCTTTGATAACGCCCACCACGCCTGTTCGGCCAATTCCTGTGGTGATTTCATCGCAACCGAACTCGGCAAGTTTATCCGCAACAAAGGCAGCGGTCCGGTGCGTTTCGAACAACAATTCGGGGTGTTCATGCAAGTCTCGTCGCCAAGAGGTGATTTCATCCTGCATTTCTGCAAATCTGTTTTTGACCGGCATTTAGGGACCCGACTGTTCGTGTTTTAGGAAGTCCGAACGCTATAGGTGGTGCTAGTCGGGTGTCAAACAGATCACCTACAAAAAGGCGCGGTTACTTCTCGATCTTTTCTCGAATTCGGTGGATCGCCCACCAAACCAAACCGACGACGGGAAGCGTTGCAATTGCCAACAGCATTCCTTTGCTAAGCCCCAGCACACCAGCAATCGGATACAGCAGATATCCCACAAGCGACACGGCGTAGTAGCTGATGGCAACCACAGACAATCCTTCAACCGTCTTTTGCAAGCGCAACTGCATGTCCGCACGCCTATCCATGCTTTCAAGCAATTCCTGATTCTGGGCCGAGCGTTGCACGTCGACACGTGTGCGCAACAGCTCTCCTGCGCGGATGGCCCTTTGTGACATGGACCTCATCCGCGCATCGGCAGACTTTACAGTTCTCATAGCAGGGTCATACCGGCGCATCATGAATTCCGCGAAGGTTTGGCGGCCGCCTATACGAACCTCGCGCAGAACTTCGATGCGTTGATTGACGATGGCTTCATAGGCACCTGTTGCACCGAAACGGAACGAACTTTGCGCTGCCATGCTTTCAAGCTCGGCTGAAAGCGCGAGAAGCTTGTTCAGGTTAGTTTCGGCACTGGAGTCTTGCTTGGTCATATCGACCATCAAATTTGTCAGCGATTGGTCAATTTCGTTTAAACGTCCGCTATTTTTGCGCACTCGGCTAAGACCGAGCATCGACATGGATTTATACGTCTCAACTTCGCAAACCCGCTGAACAATACGCCCTACACGCCGCTTACCTGTTCCGGGGCTGATGAAGACAGCGAAACGGGAATGGCCGGCGGAATCGATACGAAAATCGCCTGCGATAGTTGCCGTGCCGTCGATCACCGTGGAAATAGCCATGCTTTCCTGAACGAACCATTCTTCGCAGAGGGTCTGGATTTCAGGTTGATCCTTGTTCGTCTCGATACGAATTAACGCAGAGGTAACCCCATGACCGGGGGCTGTTGCCATCCAGTCTTCTGGAAACACCTCAAAATCAGTTGGATCAAACGGGCGTTCGCCCAGACCCTTGATGAACACCGTGTAGGTCACAAATTCAGTGTGCTGTTCCCATTTGAGATCATGCCGCCCGATTGAGCCTGAATAATGCGTCGCGTCTGGCTGGGGGTGAGACGCGCCATAACGATCCAGCAGGTTGATAAGATGCTCTCGGTCTTTTGACCTGTCCCTGCTTTCCGCCGCACCCGGTTGTTTGATCGCAAGGAAAACTGCCCGACAGGGCGCTTTCAAAGACGGAAACGGCCTTGCGTGAAGCTCGTTTGAAAGCATGTAGCGCAGCGGGTGATCTTCTAAAGTGGGCATTTTCAGGCTCCTGACTTTGGGGCAACCTAGCCATTCCGAAGGGGATGTAAAGAAAATGTTTTATTTCAATGCGTTACATGAATGCGACGGTATGCACAGAGCGTGAAACATCTGCAAACCGTTGATGTTGCGCCCTTTTATCGGGACCCTGAATAGAAAAAGGCCCAAGCGATTGCCCGGGCCTTTTCTTAGTATCTATTCGCCTTAACTGATTTTGGTCAGCAAGCTATCAAGCGATGCTTTCGCGTCACCGTAGAACATGCGGGTGTTCTCTTTGAAGAACAGCGGGTTCTCGATGCCCGAATAGCCAGTGCCCTGACCACGTTTGGACACGAACACCTGCTTGGCTTTCCAGCATTCCAGAACCGGCATGCCGGCAATGGGGCTGTTGGGATCTTCCTGTGCCGCAGGGTTCACGATGTCGTTCGATCCGATCACGATGGCGACGTCCGTTTCCGGGAAGTCGTCGTTGATCTCGTCCATCTCCATCACGATGTCGTAAGGCACTTTGGCCTCCGCCAGCAGCACGTTCATGTGGCCCGGCAGACGACCTGCAACAGGGTGGATCGCGAAGCGAACATTCTTGCCCTTGGCGCGCAGACGACGGGTAAGCTCCGCCACGTTCTGCTGTGCCTGAGCAACCGCCATACCATAGCCCGGGATGATGATGACGCTGTCAGCTTCTTCCAAGGCAGTGGCAACACCGTCTGCATCAATCGCAACCTGTTCTCCTTCGACTTCCATCTGAGGTCCAGCAGCGCCGCCGAAGCCACCAAGGATAACGCTGACGAACGAACGGTTCATCGCTTTACACATGATGTAGGACAGGATCGCACCAGACGAGCCGACCAACGCACCAACAACGATCAACAGATCATTGCCAAGCGAGAAGCCGATCGCAGCCGCAGCCCAACCCGAATACGAGTTCAGCATCGAGACAACCACCGGCATGTCCGCACCACCGATACCCATGATCAGGTGGAACCCGATGAACAGCGCCATAGCTGTCAGGATCAGAAGTGGCAGAAGACCGCCCGAATTCAGATACCAGATAAGACATGCCAACGACGCAGCAGCAGCCGAGGCGTTCAGCAAGTGACCACCAGGAAGCTTTGTTGCCGACGACGTGATTTTGCCCGACAGTTTGCCGTATGCAACGACCGAACCGGTGAATGTAACTGCACCAATCCAGATACCAAGCGATGCTTCAACACGAAGAATACTGATCTCGGCACCGGTTTTCTTGGCCAGAAGTGCTGCAAAGCCTTCAAGCACCTTCTTGGCGCTCTCGTCCATTGCCATAACATTGCCCAGCTCGAAGTGTGCGTTGAAACCAACGAACACAGCCGCCAGACCGACCAGAGCGTGCATACCAGCCACAAGTTCCGGCATCTGGGTCATCTCGACCCCGTTCGCCAGTTTGTAGCCAATCATACCGCCACCAGCGATCAGGATAAGTGACAGCCACCAAAAACCAGCGCCCGGCCCCATCAGGGTTGCCGCAACAGCCAAGCCCATACCGACAATGCCATACCAAACAGCGCGTTTAGCGCTTTCCTGACCAGACAGGCCACCTAGCGCGAGGATCGTAAGAACAGCCGCGACAACATATGCGGCAGTAGTAAAGCCCAATTCCATCTCTCGGCCCTCCTTAAGATTTCTGGAACATGGCAAGCATGCGCCGTGTTACGAGGAAGCCGCCAAAGATGTTGATACCGGCAAAGAATACCGAAATCGCGGCCAGAACGATCACTATCGAACTGCTGGAACCGATTTGAAGGATCGCACCCAGAATGATGATCGACGAAATCGCGTTGGTCACAGCCATGAGCGGTGTGTGCAAGCTGTGGCTGACATTCCAAATAACTTGGAAGCCAATGAAGACCGACAGAACAAACACGATAAAGTGCTGCATAAAGCTGGCCGGAGCAACAAGACCCACACCTAGCAACAATGCACCACCTACAGCCAGCAATGTGACCTGCTGACGTGTCTGCGCCTTGAAGGCCGCGTCTTCTTCCGCGCGAAGCTCTTCTGGAGTCTTCTCAGGAACAGTTTCCTTCGGCTTGGCCGCAATCGCCTGAATTTTTGGCGGTGGCGGTGGGAAGGTGATTTCGCCCTGATGGGTCACGGTCGCGCCACGGATGACGTCGTCTTCCATGTCGTGATTGATCTGACCGTCTTTTTCAGGGGTAAGGTCAGTCATCATGTGACGGATGTTGGTCGCGTAAAGCGTCGATGCCTGCGCAGCCATCCGGCTTGGGAAGTCGGTGTAGCCGATGATGGTCACGCCATTGTCGGTAACAACTTTTTCATCAGGCACGGTGCCTTCGGCGTTGCCGCCACGTTCGGCTGCAAGGTCAACGATGACCGAACCCGGCTTCATTGCCGCGATCATGTCCTCGAGCCACAGTTTAGGTGCCGGACGGTTGGGGATCAGCGCGGTGGTGATGACGATATCAACCTCAGGCGCCAGTTCACGGAATTTCGCAAGCTGCGCTTCGCGGAACTCAGGAGACGAAACGGCGGCATAACCACCTGTTGCAGCACCGTCTGCTTGGTCTTCCTCAAAGTCGAGGTAAACGAACTCGGCACCCATTGATTCAACCTGTTCGGCCACCTCGGGACGCACGTCGAACGCGTATGTGATCGCACCCAGCGCGGTTGATGTACCGATCGCGGCAAGACCTGCAACACCTGCACCAACCACAAGAACCTTGGCCGGAGGGACTTTGCCCGCCGCGGTGATCTGACCAGTAAAGAAACGACCAAAGTTGTTACCAGCTTCGATAACGGCGCGATAACCGGCGATGTTGGCCATCGACGATAGCGCGTCCATCTTTTGGGCACGGCTGATGCGCGGCACCATTTCCATCGCAATGACGTTGGCACCTTTGGCCTTGGCGGCCTCCATGCCTCCTTCATTGCCTGCAGGGTTGAAGAACGAAATCAAGGTTTTATCAGCGGTCAGGCGTTTCAGCTCTTTTTCTTCTGGCTGGCGAACCTTGGCGACAATGTCACAAGCCTTCCAAAGCCCGGCAGCGGTTTTAGCAACCTCAACGCCTGCGGCTTCATAGTCCGCATCCGAGAAACCGGCGTTTGCGCCAGCACCCTTTTCAATTGCACATTGGTAGCCAAGCTGTTGCAGTTGCTTGGCGGACTCTGGTGTCATCGCGACGCGATTTTCACCAGCGAACACTTCTTTGGGTGTTCCGATTTTCACGTTATCAATCCCCCTCAGATTGGCTTGTGTTAGACGCATGGTCGAAGGGCCGATCCATGCGATTGAGATTTCTATATTAGAATTGCTGCGCCTGCACAATAATATGTCGGCAAAAAGTCCGAAATGTTCTGAAAGTTACCTAAATCCATCGACGTACCTTTCGTTCGTAACGTGCAAAGTCTGACTTAAACTTTCGACGCAGGCGGGCTTCTTCGGGTATGACAAACCGTTGCTCGGTCACCCAAACGAAGATGGGGATAAGAGGCAGAACCAACACGGCATTTCAGTATAAAATAAGCCCTGTCAGCACCAAGGCGTCCCCCAGATAGATCGGATTGCGCGTGCGGCTGAAGATGCCGGATTGCACCAACACACTGGCTTCGCGATGGGGGGCTGCTGTGGTACGACGCCGACGCATTTCAAAGACCGCAAGAAGCCCCAACAGCACCCCGCCGCCTACCGCTAGACCACCTAAGAAGCCGGACCAATCACCGCCAAAATGCAAGCCAAGTGGAAAGTAACTTGCCTGTAGCCACGCTAGGGCGCATGCGCCAACCAGCCACGTGGGCGGGATATCAATCCATTTGAGTGGGCTCATTCCCATTCCATCTCTTCGTAAACACGGCCCGCGTTCTTGGTTGCCAGTTCTTCAAACGTGTCGAGATTTTTCCAACGTTCCTGATCGACGTAATACGCGCTGGCAAGATCGCCGCCGTTGTCGATATGCTCTCCAATTTTGGTTCGCAGATCAACGAGGTAATCGTAGGTGTATCGTTCGACTTGCGCGAAATTGGTTGGATGCCCGTGACCGGGTATGACGTATGTAGGGTCCAACGGGCGGAACGCCTGTTCCCACGTCTCGACCCAGCAGCTTGTGCAGGTATCTTCGAAGATCGGCAAAAGGCGTTCGTGAAACGCGATATCACCCGCAATCATCATCGACCACTGAGGGATCCAAACCTGTGTATCACCCGGCCCATGCGCCGATCCGAGGTGTAGAACCTCAAGGGTCACTTGGCCCATTTCTACGGTGTACGTATCGTCAAACGACAGGTTGGCCGCGACCACACGGGTGCCTTCGGCGCGGTCTCGATTATAGCGCTGCATCCCTTGAAGGATAAAATCGCCGTCTTCTTCGACTTCGTGGATAGCTTCAGAATGTGCCAGAATGTCCACGCCCAGATCAGCCCAATAGGCATTACCCAACATTGCGTGACCTTGACCGTTTTCGTTAATAACAAGCTTAACGGGTTGGTCGGTGATAGCCTTGATTTCATCGTGCAAAGCAGCGGCCAATCGAACCGATGCGCCACCGTTAACAACAACCACCCCTTCACCCGTAATAACAAAAGATAAGTTATTGTTATGTCCGGCATTTTCATAAGTCGGAGGCGCGGTCGCCCCAATAGCTGAAAACACGTTCGGGATAACTTCGACCGGCTTTGAGTAAAGCTCGGACTGTGGGTATTGGTCCGCAATATCTTCGCTGGCCAGGACTGGGCCGGCAAAAATCAAAAGGGTTGCAAAGCTACTGGCGAATTTCACGGGCGGTCCTTTACGAAACTGTTCGCATATTTATTCATTATAGTGAATATGACGTCCCGTCGAGTAACAGCTTGTCACACCCTTTGGGCGTCTACACTTTTGGCACGCCGTTCAACTGACGCGGGAAAAGAAGAAACAATCAAGGCAAAACACTCAAATTGTCTTAAATTTCTTCATGGTTTTGTCTCAATTCATTCCCAAAACGGCCAAACCTCAACTTTAGACCCAGCTTTAATCGGTTTCTGAGTACGCGCGTTTGCGCAAGTTTGTTTGGGCGGGTTTGGAATGGCTAAAGGCTATCTTGTCAATTTAGGTGATGTGTCTCTCGATACGGGAGACCTCTTTGGCACGACCCACTTAACCTTTTCGATTGATACACTCATTGGTACTGGAACCTGGGTCTATTCCTACTCTCAGGGCAGAAACTCTGGCACCGATATCGAAGCATCGGGCAGCTATTATCTGGCAACCAATGGTGACGTTTATTTTGTACCCGACTCCGGAAAAGTAAACGGGCTTACCTCGGCGACGGCTGGCACCACACCGAGTTATTATAACACCGATCAAATCGTCTCGGGCACCGATGTAGCCGAATTGATCGACGCCACCTTTACCGATGCTGATGGCGATATAATCGATTCAGGGTCTGGCCATGGTGTGGATGGTCTGGACGACAGCGTTCTGGCTGGCGGTGGCGATGATACAATCGCATCCGGATCGGGCAACGACACGGTCTATGGCGGCGCAGGCGCTGACTCGATCGACGGTGGCGTTGGCGCTGACTCTCTTTGGGGCGACCACGACCCTACCGCCACCACATCGACCGGAATGACAGATTGGTCGGCAGTCGGGGCAGATGGAACCGACGTTTCCGCTGGGTTCACCCAGACGGTCGGTGACATGGATGTGTCGGTCAGTTTTATCGACGACGGCAACGCATTGAATTTCAGCGTTGAAAGTTCTGACACCACCTACGTCCAGTCGGGCGAGGCGTTCGATGCAAACTCAAACCTGTTCATAGCTGGATCAGGCGCAGGTGCCACCGCAACAACCGTCATCGATTTCGCAGCCGTTGCGGGCTCATACCTTTCGGACGAAGTTGAAAACATTAGCTTCCGTCTGAATGACATCGACATGTTCACCGGCTTTTATCAGGACATTCTGACGGTGAATGCGTATGACGCAGCCGGAAATGCCGTTGCGGTTGAACTGACCGCGAGTGGAAGCGATACAGTTAGCGGCCAGACCGTTACTGCGGTTGAAGGCGGCGACGCGTCTTCTGATGCCGAAGGTTCGGTATTGGTGGAAATCGCAGGCCCCGCCGCCGAGATCGAGATCATCTATTCTAACGGCCAGTCTGATGTTCAGACCGTTTGGATCTCGGATATCCAGTTCGATACGGTTCTTGGCGACGTCGGTGCAGACACTATTAACGGCGGGGATGGCAATGACTCGATCTACGGTCAGGAAGGTGACGATATCCTGTCTGGTGGGGACGGCGACGACCTGATTTATGGTGGAGAGGAAATCACCACCACATCAACCGCAGAGAACATCAGCTGGAGCAGCCTCGGGGCCGACAACACAGACATTTCTGCGGGTTTCGTTCAAAACACCGGCACAATGAACGTTACCGTCAATTTCACAGACGACGGCAACCAAGATCTTGTCCTGAACGAAAACGACGATGTGCTCTACACCGAGGTCGGCGAACCCTTTAGCACTACATCAAGCCTTTACTTGTCCGGTACGGGGCTTGGTGGCTCAACCACGACAGATATCTCGTTTAGCGCTTCGTCAGGCGGCGGGATGTTGGACGAAGTCGAGAACGTTCAGTTCCGCCTGAACGACATCGACGCTTCAAGTGGCAGTTGGCAAGACATCATCACCGTTACAGCCGTCGATGGCGACGGCAATCCTGTAAGTGTCACGATCACGTCGTCCGGTTCGGACACGGTCTCAGGTGACACGATAACGGCAGTAGAAGGCGGTAATTCTGAAGCCGACGCCGAAGGCAGCGCATTGGTCACAATCGCGGGTCCGGTTTCAAGCATCTTTATCGCTTACGCTAACGGCGACACCGGCGGACAGGCGCTTTGGGTGTCCGACGTCCACTTCGACACTATTCCCGCTTCAGGCGAAACCGGCGCAGACAGTCTAAGCGGCGACGCTGGGTCCGATACTCTTTATGCGGGCGCTGGCAATGATACGCTTTCTGGTGGCACGGATGCCGACACGCTTTACGGACAGCATGGCGACGATACCATCTATCTGGCCCAAGGCGACGTGGCTTGGGGTGGTGCAGGTGACGACACCTTTGTAATCAGCGATTTTGGCGACATAAGCACCGCGACAATTATCATTGAGGGCGAAGAAGACGACGAATCCATTGGCGACACGCTAGACCTGAACGCTCTCGTTGATCGCAACACCCTTAGCTATACCGATGACGGCACAGGTAGCTACACCGGCTCTGCAACCCTGTTTGACGGCACCACGCTGAACTTCTCGGACATCGAAAACATCATCTGTTTCGCTGCAGGCACGCAGATCAAGACTGCGGACGGCCCTGTAAAGGTCGAAGATCTTAAAGTTGGCGACAAACTCGTCACACGCGATGACGGGGTACAGGAACTTCGTTGGATCGGTGCGCGTTCGGTTGACGGGCGGGACGGGCTTGCGCCTATCCGGTTTGAAAAGGGTGCGCTACCTGGTCTGGAAAAAGACCTTCTCGTTTCACCGCAACACCGCATGCTGATTTCGGGATATCAGGCAGAAATGTTGTTCGGCGAACCCGAAGTGCTGGTTGCCGCCAAGCATCTGCTAGGCATGCCGGGCGTAACGCGTGAGACAAGAACTCTGGTGACCTATTTCCATCTGATGCTGGATCGCCATCAAATCCTGTTCGCCGAAGGCGTTGAAACCGAAAGCTTTTATGCATCAAAGGCCGGTCTCGAAACGATATCCAGCCATTGCAAAGAACGCCTATTTGAAGCGTTCCCTGATCTGGCTGATGATATATCGGCGTACGGCGATACAGTTCGCCCCTGCCTGAAAGCGCATGAGGCCAAGCTGCTGGTCAACGTTCCAGCCGGAACAGACCTTGAAGCCGCGGCCTAAGCCGTCAGTTTGGCCATCTGACCACGCGCCTGCCACGCCCTTGCGGCATCTCCGAAAGCTTCGAATAGCGGACGAGAAACCGGATCATTGGCCGCGTTATATTCAGGGTGCCACTGGACAGACATCGTAAAGCCGGCAGCGTCCTTGATGTAGATCGCTTCGGGTGTTCCGTCGGGCGCATACCCATCAATAATCACGCTGTCTCCGGCGTCTTTGATGCCTTGGCCGTGCAGAGTGTTTGTTAGCACTTTTTTCGCGCCAAATAACCGATGAAAGGGTCCGTTTTCGGTAAACGTCACTTCGTGGCGCAGAGCGAATTTTTCCTCAATTGTCCCGTCTGGTGGCATCCGGTGATT
>CAYZAY010000072.1:0-11634 GCA_964476515.1 uncultured Rhodobacterales bacterium | reverse complement strand
AACATGGCGCGACGAGCACAAGCTCTTTCCCTATCAGGTAGGCTTCACATGCCCGCCGTTTGACTACGACGCGGCCCCGTCTGACTTCTTGCGCATCGCGCCGGAAAGCGTCGGTGTGCATGGCTGGATGCTCCACGCGCCTGACTACGCCCACGGACTTGATCAGAGAAAACAGAACTTTGGCATGATGGATGACTTTTGCCACTGCATGTCCCGTAACGGGGCTGATGTCGCGGCTCAGGTCGGATCGAACTGGGTCCATGCCAGCGGCCTCGGCGTTGAAGGCATCCGCCAGCACTGTGCCGACCTCTCAGACAAATATGGTCTCAACTTTCACATGTCCGGCTATGCGATGGTCGAAGCATTGCGCGACATGAACGTTGAAAAAGTCGCCCTCAACGCCGCCTATCACTGGCCCGATTGGTGGCAGGGTACAGTGGGCTTCCTAAAAGAAGCTGGGTTTGACGTGCTCTGGGCGGGCAACTTCCACAATCAGGGATGGTTTGAAAGCCAAGAGGCGGTGAACGACTGTCGGTGGGTGTTTGATGGTGATCTTGCGACCAAAAGCTTTGACTACGTCGCAGACCAAGCCCCGAATGCAGATGCTTATCTCATCAACGGCATGTGCAATTTCCGCTCGGGCCCAAACGGTATTCCACAACGCCCACTTCATCTGACCGACGACCTTGAAACACGTCTGGGAAAACCAGTCGTCGGCCACGACGCGGCCCTTTACTGGCGCGTGTTCAAATCGCTTGGCATTGCACCGGACCGCCCACAAGGAACGCTTCTCAAATCTCTTTAATCATCTTTTGACCCCAAATATCCCGGGGAGCACGAGGGGCTGGCCCCTCGTTTTATAAAAAAGGAACATCGCATGCACAAAATCATCGCGCTTTGGGCCGTGCCACGATCCACATCAACGGCCTTTGAGTGGATGATGCGTCAACGCGGCGATCTCGATTGCCTGCACGAACCATTCGGTGAGGCTTGGTATCAAGGCGAAGCCCCACTTTGGCAGCGCTTTCAATCTGGCGATGTGACAACCCCGGGTTTGACCTTGGAACGGGTTTGGGAAGATATCCAAACCCGCGCCGAACAGGGGCCCGTCTTCCTGAAAGACTTCCCGCACTACATCAACCACATGTGGACACCCGATTTTCTCACACATTTCACCCACGCCTTCCTGATCCGCGCTCCGGCCAAAACGATCACCTCAATGTTCAAGCAATGGCCCGACTTCCACGAAGGAGAGGTCGGCTTTCCCGAACAGCGCGCATTGTTCGATCTGTTGACGGCGCTTAATAACGGTACACCCCCTCCGGTCGTCGACAGTGATGATCTTTTGGAGAACCCCGAAGCGATCACCGAGAAATTTTGCGACTCAGTCGGAATCCCGTTTCTCAAAGACGCGTTGACTTGGGAAGCTGGTGGAAACCCGTCAGAACATAGCTGGTGGGACGGAGGATCGTTTCACGGCAACCTTGCGCAATCGACGGGACTAAAGCCACAGACTCGCAAATATATTGAGCTGGAAAACTCACCGCCACGCGTGCAACAGGTTCATCGACGCATGAAACCACACTATGATCATCTTTATAAACACAGGCTACTTGCTTGAGACCCACCCAGAAGGAATACAAAATGAGCCTTTTTGACGAAGACCTTTTTCTAAAAGGACTTGAGCAGCGCAAATCTACGTTGGGCGCAGAATATGTCGAAAACAACTTGGCCGCAGCTGATGATTTCACCCGCCCATTTCAGGAAGCCATGACCGCATGGTGTTGGGGCTTTGGTTGGGGGGACGACGTTATCGACCCCAAGACACGCTCGATGATGAACCTTGCGATGATCGGTGCGCTTGGAAAAATGCACGAATGGGAACTCCACTGTAAGGGCGCCCTGAACAACGGTGTCTCGAAAGAAGAGATCCGCGCGATCATCCACGTTGTCGCGATTTATTGCGGCGTGCCTCAGTCGCTGGAATGCTTCCGCGTTGCCCGCAAAGTTCTGGAAGAACGCGGGCTACTTTAACCCCTGCGTCGTCTGCGGCGTCCGCCTTCTTTATCGCTGCCAGCTGTGTTGAAGGATACTTTGGGCAAACTCACCACTTTTGAAAGCTCAGGGAATGCGTCTGTGGCGTGGGGGATCGCGTTGGCGGCGACGAAGTGTTCCTGGAACTTCGGTTCGATGGCCGTTTCGACCTTGGTGATTTCGCGAACGGTCTGTTCAATCTCAACCCGAGAGGATTTGTTGCATAGCGCAATCCGCGCTCCGGTGCCTGCGGCGTTGCCAGCGCTGGATACTTTGTCCAACGACGCGTCGGGGATCATTCCCAATACCAGCGCGTGTTTGGTCGAAATATGCGCGCCAAACGCGCCCGCCAGAACAACGCGGTCCACTGTGTCCACGTTCATTTCATCCATCAGCAAACGGGCACCGGCGTAAAGCGCTGACTTGGCCAGTTGGATCGCGCGAATGTCGCCTTGAGTGACAGTGATGCGGGGGCCGCCTTCGGCGCTTGCGTCGTGGATCAGATAGGAATTGGTTCTGCCTTCAGCGACGCACCTTTGGGTGCCTGTTTGCTCGGCAGACCCGATAAGCCCCGAAGGGTCTAACAGACCAGCCATACGCATTTCGGCAACGGCTTCGATAATACCGGAACCGCAAATGCCTGTGATCTCGCTAACAGCCGTGGCTTCATTAAAACCATCCTCGTTCGACCAAAGATCGCAACCAATCACGCGGAAACGGGGTTCCTTGGTTTCGGGATCAATTTCGATCCGTTCAATGGCTCCGGGCGCTGCCCGCTGGCCTGACCTGATTTGTGCACCTTCAAACGCAGGCCCCGTCGGCGAAGAGCAAGCCAACACGCGCGTCTTGTCGCCCAAAAGGATTTCAGCGTTTGTGCCAACATCAACGACCAAAACCAAATCTTCGGACTTGTTGGGTTCTTCCGACAGTGCCAATGCGGCGGCATCGGCGCCAACATGCCCCGCAATGCAGGGAAGGATGTAAATCCGACCGCTCGCATTCATCGCCGTCAGCTCAAGATCACGCGCGTCCAACGAAAGGGATTCAGACGTGGTTAAAGCAAACGGTGCCTGTCCCAGCTCAACCGGATCAATGCCCAGCAACAGATGGTGCATCACTGGATTACAGACGAATACATTCTCGACGATCAAGGACGGATCAATATCCGCTTCCTTGGCTATTTCAATGGTCAGATCGTTGATTGCCGTACGAACCGCTGCAGTCATTTCCCGATCTCCACCCGGATTCATCATGGCATAGGATACGCGGCTCATCAGATCTTCACCAAAGCGGATTTGGGGGTTCATGATGCCCGATGACGCTTTCACATTGCCATCCGTAAGATCACAAAGATGCGCCGCAATGGTCGTTGATCCCAGATCAATCGCCAGCCCGTAGATGCCGGCTTCGTGAAGTCCGGGCCAAACGTCGATGATACGGGAATGCGCATCATTGTGACCTTGGTGGATTGCCACGGTCACCTGCCAGTTCCCCTTACGCAGGACCGGCTGCAATTTTCGAAGTATTGCGGCATCGGCACGGATACCGTCGATGTCCCACTGCGCCTTTAACGCCCGTTCCAGTCGTTCCAGATCACCCGTTGGCGAATGCATGTCGGGTTCTTCTACTTGAACAAAGTAAAGATGCGTCGCGGGATCCATGATGATCGTCCGCGCAGTGGCTGCCTTGCGAACAACCTGTTTGTGCACCTGACTTTCCGGCGGCACGTCAATCACTACGTCACCCTGAACAGTTGCCTGACACCCCAAACGTCGCCCGTCGATCAAACCCCGCTTGTCTTTGTAACGCTGTTCGACCTTGTTCCATTCCGAAAGAGCGTCATCGGCCACGGTCACGCCGTGCTTTGAGAACTCACCGTAACTTGGCGTGATCTGGCACTTCGAACAAATGCCACGCCCACCACAGACGGAATCCAAATCAACACCCAACTGCCGCGCGGCCGTTAGAATAGGTGTCCCGCTGGGAAAATGCCCACGCTTACCGGAAGGGGTGAAGACAACAAGGTGATCGCTGCTCATGATAGACTCTCTGTTAGGTTTCTTACCGCGATAATAGGACTAGGTTTTCCAAGTGGAAGACTGCAACCGTCACAAAATTGCATTTTGACGGCATCTTTAGCAGACCTTGGCGCATGATCACCATGAGTCGAATGGGGCTTTCCCATTTGGCGCATCCATGAAATAGGGAAGCGCCAAACGAACACACGCAAGGAGAGATGTGATGGAGATTCGCGAGGCACTGACTTTCGATGATGTTTTGCTTGTACCTGCAGCTTCGGCTGTGCTGCCCGCCACGGCAGATACACGCACGAATGTAACCAAGTCGATCGTTCTGAATATCCCGCTTTTGAGTTCGGCAATGGACACGGTCACTGAAAGCCGAATGGCTATTGCAATGGCTCAGGCTGGCGGAATGGGGGTTGTTCACAAGAACCTGTCAACCGAAGAACAAGCCCGCGAAGTTCGCCGCGTGAAACGGTTTGAAAGCGGTATTGTTTATAATCCGGTTACGCTTAGCGTGAACGACACGCTTGCGGACGCGAAAGCGTTGATTGAGCGTTACAATTTCACCGGCTTTCCAGTCGTTGATCAGGAAGGCCGCGTCGTCGGCATTTTGACCAACCGCGATATGCGTTTTGCAAATTCAGACGATACCCCTGTTCATGTAATGATGACGTCTGACAACCTTGCAATGCTGGCAGAGCCCGCTGATCTGGAAGAAGCCAAAAGCCTGATGCGCGCACGCCGTATTGAAAAGCTGTTGGTGCATGATGGGCACGGCAAACTGACTGGTCTTTTGACGCTTAAAGATACTGAAATGGCTGTCTTAAACCCGACGGCCTGTAAGGACGAACTTGGGCGTTTGCGGGTTGCTGCCGCCACTTCGGTCGGCGAAGCTGGCTTTGCGCGCACTGAAGCGCTTATCGATGCGGGCGTGGATATCGTAGTTGTCGATACGGCCCACGGCCATTCCGAAGGCGTGATCGAAGCGGTAAGAAGAGCCAAAGCAATCTCGAACCAAGTGCAAGTCATAGCTGGCAATGTCGCAACGGGCGCCGCCACGCAAGCGCTTATTGATGCTGGTGCAGATGCCATCAAAGTGGGCATTGGCCCGGGATCAATTTGCACGACGCGTATGGTTGCGGGTGTCGGTGTGCCTCAGCTGACGGCGATCATGGATTGTGCGGCTGCTGCACAAGATAGTTCCACACCCATTATTGCGGATGGCGGCATTAAGTTTTCTGGCGATTTTGCCAAGGCAATTGCGGCGGGTGCGTCTTGCACAATGGTTGGCAGCATGATTGCGGGGACAGACGAAAGCCCTGGCGAAGTGATCCTATACCAAGGCCGCTCGTTCAAATCATACCGCGGAATGGGAAGCCTCGGCGCCATGGCGCGCGGCTCAGCTGACCGTTATTTCCAAAAAGACGCAGCTAACGACAAACTGGTCCCAGAAGGGATCGAAGGTCAGGTGCCCTACAAAGGCTCAGCCGGTGCGGTCATCCACCAGCTTGTTGGCGGGCTTCGCGCTGCGATGGGGTACACCGGATGCGCGACTGTTCAGGAAATGCGGTCCAACTGCAGCTTTGTGAAAATCACAGGTGCGGGTCTGAAAGAAAGCCACGTGCATGATGTTCAGATTACCCGTGAATCCCCCAACTATCGTCTGGGTTAATAGCAAATGACACCCGCAGCACGCGTCCGGTCTGCCATCGAGGTGTTGGACATCATCCTGTCCGGCACACCGACCGAGCAAGCTTTGACTCGTTGGGCTAGGGGCAACAGGTTCGCTGGCTCTAAGGACCGCGCAGCTATTCGCGACTATGTTTTCGATGCGATCAGATGCCGACGTAGCTATTCCGCAATTGGCGGGTCGGAAACGGGCAGGGGGCTGTTATTGGGCAGCCTGCGTGCAAAAGGCGTTAACGCTGAAGATCTCTTTGACGGGTCCAAATATGGACCATCACAGCTTACCGACGTGGAAAAAGGTACGACGGCCGAGCTTTCAGATCTATCCGGAGCACAGCGTGTCGACCTACCTGACTGGATCTGGGACAGGTTTGACCAAGATCTGGGTAGTGCAGCGTTTGATACGGCAAAAACCTTAAGAGAACGCGCGAATGTCTACATGCGCGTAAATTTAAGAATATGCGATCTGCCAACGGCGCAAGCTCTACTTATAGAAGAAGACATCGATACGACGCCGCATCCGTTGTCGCCTACTGCATTGGAAGTCAAAACCAATGCCCGCCGCGTTGCCCAATCCAAGGCATTCAAAGAAGGTTACGTCGAACTTCAGGACGTGGCATCGCAGAACAGTTCTTGATTATTGCGCAGGCGGTGGCGGAAAATCTTTGGCCATGGCCGCGAAAACGCACGCCAAAATTTACGCCCATGACGCAAATACAAAGCGGATGTCAGACCTTCCCCTCCGCGCTCAGCGTGCGAATGTAGATGTTTATGTTGTAGAAAATGTGGAATTTAATGACAGATTAGATCTCGTGCTCTGCGACGTGCCCTGTTCGGGAAGTGGAAGTTGGCGCAGGTCCCCCGATGGCAAATGGTCGTTGACACCAGATAAGCTGGAACAGCTTTTGGACACGCAGGCAAACATTCTGAACACAGCATCAAAACTCGTTTCCGATGATGGTGAACTTGCTTACGCAACGTGTTCGGTTTTCGCGTCTGAAAATAAGCACCAGGTCGAAAAGTTTCTGAATGATAATCCAGCGTGGGTTATGCTTGAAGATCGACAGTTTCTTCCACAAGACGGTGGAGATGGCTTTTACGTTGCGCGCTTGACTCGTGCATAAGCTGTAGTCATTTCTTTATCCAATTAGGTATTGCTTAAAGTTTCGAGCCCAGTTTGGTGCTCGAATTGAGTGTTGTTTGGATAAGTGTTTTGGGTTTATCGACTGCGGAGATCACAATTGGTGTGGACCATCTTCTATTGGGCTGTCTGGTAGTTGCGTTAATTTTGCTTCTCGGCCGGTTCCTTGGAAAGCTGCGAAGCCCAAGCGCGGAAATGCTTATTCGCTTTGATTTTCAGCATCCTAATCCATGTTTTGTTTCGGATGATGACGGGCTGATCAACCTCAGAAATCCTGCGGCAGATGAATATAATCCCAATGATTCACAGGCCCAGTCGGTACATGATTTGCTGTCCCACATCATTGCTGACCCACGAACTGCTATATTCAGAATCCTCGAACGCTTAGAGGGCGACGCATGGTCGACCATTCAGTTTTCCACGCGCTCAAACAAAGTTGGTCTCGCCGCGCGGCGTATCGGGCGCGGCAAAATCTATTGGCGGATATCTGAAACCAAAGTGAAGCCAATCAATCATGGCTCGGCGCTGAGCGGATGTACTCTATCCATAGGTCGGCACGGCGCGATTTTGTCCGTCAGCGACCAACTAACGGGGCTGCTTGGGCAAAGGCCAAAGAATATCCGCGATTTTATGGAATGGCCCGTACCAAAATCGTCAGGAACCTGTCGATTGCGCACTGCAGCTGGTATGAAAAACTTCTTCTGTTTGTTTTGCGAAGTGGCAATTGGTCGAAGCGAATTATCGTTTTTTGAACTGCCCAGTGACAAACAACTGGGCGATGACCTGTTCGATGCTCTGCCAATTCCCATGCTTCAACTTGGCGATAACGGAAACATCCTTGGGACAAATGCGCCGGGGCTGAAATTCATCAAGGATGATGCTTTGGTGGGGAAAAGGTTTCATGACGTATTCAAAGGCGTTGGGCGCCCCTTGGTTGGGTGGGTGGCCGAAGTTCTAAATGGTGAAGAAGACGGGGCCACACAATTCGCAGAACTTTTATGCGATGGAAAAGAAAAGTTCGTGCAGGTCACGCTGTGTCGGGTCATACACGGTTCTAGGCCGTTCTTAGTGATGCGACAGAATTAAAATCGCTTGAAGCTCAGTTTGTTCAAAGCCAGAAGATGCAAGCGATCGGGCAGCTTGCTGGTGGCGTAGCCCATGACTTTAATAATTTTCTCACCGCCATTTCTGGCCATTGCGATCTATTGCTGCTGCGCCACAACGAAAGCGACCCAGATTTCGCAGACCTTGACCAAGTGCGTCAAAATGCGAACAGGGCAGCGGCATTGGTCGGCCAACTTTTAGCGTTCTCCAGAAAGCAAACCCTTCAACCACAGGCTTTCGATCTGGAACAAGCGCTTTCTGATCACACGCATTTGCTTAACCGGTTGGTGGGCGAAAAGACGGTTCTTACCCTGCAGCATGGCAATAATCTAAAACGAGTTTCGGCAGACAAGCGACAATTTGAACAGGTGATTATGAACCTTGTTGTGAACGCGCGGGATGCAATGGGCGGTAAGGGTCAGATCAAAATCTTGACGTCTATGCGAAATTACACTGAAACTGAAAAGCGGGACCGCGCGACCATACCGGCGGGCGAATATTGTGTGATTTCAGTGGCTGATCAAGGGTGCGGTATCGACAGCGACAAGCTTAAACGGATTTTCGAACCCTTCTACACATCCAAAAAGACCGGCGAGGGAACGGGATTAGGGCTTTCGACTGTATATGGAATTGTAAAACAGTCAGGTGGTTTTGTTTTCGTCGATAGTGTTGTTGGAATCGGGACGTGTTTTGAGCTTTTATTTCCGGCTGCCAAGGCCGTGAAAGAACCAGCCCACACTGTGCCTGAGGCTAAGCTTCCGACGATTTCTGACGAACTTGCACATGGTGTGGTTTTGTTGGTCGAAGACGAAGCGCCGGTGCGGGCTTTTGCATCGCGCGCCTTAAAGCTTAAAGGTTTCTCGGTACTCGAAGCGTCCTGCGCAGAAGAAGCGCTTGAAATGCTTTCTGACAAAAACCTTGAGGTGGATATTTTCGTGACGGATGTCGTGATGCCGGGCGTGGATGGGCCAACTTGGGTTGGCGAGGCGTTGAAAGCGCGTCCGAATGCCAAAGTTGTGTTCGTTTCGGGCTATGCGGAAAATAAGTGCGATGATCTTCACATCGAAATTCCGAACTCGATTTTCCTGCCCAAACCGTTTTCCCTCAATCAACTGACGACGACGGTCGCGCGGTTGAACTAGAGTTTTTGATGCCAGTTCAAAACGTAGACTCGAATGGCCGAGGCAAGCCCCCGATCCAATCCACGGGCAGCATCAATTTCCGCTGTAAGTGCATTGATCGGAATGCCTTTTACCTTGGCAATCTCTTGGTAAGCGGTCCAAAACTCAGGTTCTAGACTCACGCTTGTTCGGTGACCTTTAAGGGTTACAGAGTGTTTGACGGGCCGAGTTGTCATGTTTTTTTCTTATGCCCATCCAGAAACGCCACGCTCTTTTCAGCCTCGGTTCGTTCCAAGGATTTTTGCGCTTTCGTGCGGCCGAATTTGACAGAATTGGCACTGGCTTTGGACTGTTTGTCAGCTTTTGCCCTAGCCTTTTTGGCTTTGTTCAAATTAACAACATTTCCCGTCACGAAACCGATCCTTTTCCCTTGCAGTCAGGTTAGCGCACCAAACCTATAGCGCAAAACAAAACCACCGTGTGGTTATGCGCGGCGGTCTTACTTGCTAATCGACATGGGTTTAGGACTTAGGACCAACCATGTTCTCAGGACGCACGACACGCTCAAACGTTTCTTCGTCAACGAACCCGAGGCGAACGGCCTCTTCCAAGAGGGTCGTTTTGTTTTTGTGCGCAGTTTTCGCAACCTTGGTCGCGTTGTCGTACCCAATCTGAGGGGCCAGCGCGGTAACCAGCATCAACGATTCACGCATCAGTTTTTCGATGCGGTCTTTGTCCGCCTGCAGTCCGGCGACCAGATTGTCAGTAAATGTAGATGCCGCATCGCCAAGCAATTGCATGGATTGCAGGACGTTATAGGCCATCATCGGTTTATAAACGTTCAGCTCAAAGTGACCTTGCGAACCGGCAAACCCAACCGCTGCATCGTTGCCCATGACATGGGCACAAACCTGTGTCATCGCTTCACACTGCGTTGGGTTAACTTTGCCCGGCATGATAGACGACCCGGGTTCGTTTTCCGGAAGGATCAGTTCACCAAGACCACAACGCGGACCGGAACCAAGTAGGCGAATGTCATTCGCAATTTTGAATAGCGAAGCTGCGACGGTTTTCAGAGCACCTGAAATTTCAACCATGGCGTCATGCGCGGCCAGCGCTTCAAATTTGTTAGGGGCGGTGACGAATGGCAGACCTGTGATTTCAGCTATATTCGCCGCAACCATCGTATCCCAGCCGACCTTAGTGTTCAGGCCGGTGCCTACAGCCGTGCCACCCTGCGCAAGTTCGTAGACACGTCCCAGCGCATCTTTTACCCGCTGGATACCCATGGCGATCTGGTGGGTGTAACCCGAAAACTCTTGCGAAAGGGTTAGCGGTGTTGCGTCTTGCGTATGAGTTCGACCGATTTTGATGATGCCGTCGAATTCTTCGACTTTGGCCTGCATCGCGGCATGTAGTTTTTCAAGCCCGGGAAGCAGAACATCATGTGCCGTCATCGCCGATGCAATGTGCATCGCTGTCGGAAATGTATCGTTGGACGACTGGCCCATGTTGCAGTGATCATTCGGGTGAACTGGGTCTTTCGATCCAATAACGCCGCCCATGATCTCAATCGCGCGGTTGGCGATAACTTCGTTTGAATTCATGTTCGACTGTGTGCCCGATCCGGTCTGCCAAACGACCAGTGGGAAATTATCGTCAAACTTGCCTTCAAAAACTTCGCCAGCGGCCTGCATAATCGCGTCAGCGCGCTCAGCATCCAGATTGCCAAGCTCTTTGTTGGCCTGAGCACAGGCTTTCTTGATCACGCCAAGGGCGCGAACGATCGGCACCGGTTGTTTTTCCCATCCAATCGGAAAATTGATGATCGAACGTTGTGTCTGCGCGCCCCAATACTTGTCCGCGGGGACTTCAAGAGGGCCAAAGCTGTCGGTTTCTGTACGGGTGGCGGTCATTGCGAGCTCCAATTGAATGCTGTTGTATGCCGAATACAGATCGCATCATGTAAGGGCAATTGTTAGATCGACGCAGGTTAGCGCATTCAGGTCAAAATAAGGGGTTTCGGCGCCGTTACTTGCGGAATTTGTCGAGGCTCACGACCTCGGCGTCCTGATGTTCTTCGGTGGCGTCCACGCTCATCGGGGCTTCGACATCGGTGACCTCGGCGCTTTCTTCGCCGTCTTCATCCTGTGATTCAAAGCGCAGACCGAATTCAACAGACGGATCGACGAATGTCCGGATCGCGTCAAAGGGAATATAAAGAGGCTCTGGTGAATCCCCGAAATTCAGCGTCACAGCGAACCCAGTTTCCCCAACATCGAGGTTATCAAACCAGTGCTGCATCACGATGGTCATTTCCGTCGGATATCTGTCGGACAACCAGTCAGCCATTTCGACGTCCGGATCCAACGTGTCGAAAGTGATAAAAAAGTGGTGATCCCCCGGAAGGCCTTCTTCGGATACGGTGGTTAGCACTTTACGGATCAACGAACGCATGGCGCTGTGCATCAGGTGTCCGTAATCGATTTTTTCCCACATAATCGGGCCTCCCAAAATCTATTCT
>CAYZAY010000071.1:11353-11644 GCA_964476515.1 uncultured Rhodobacterales bacterium | reverse complement strand
GGCGCGGATCATGCTGTGCGAGCAGCTATATCGCGCATCGACAATCCTTGCCGGTTCGCCGTATCATAGAACCTAGGGGGCCAGCCCCCTCTGGCTTTCAGCCATTCACCCCTGGAATATTTTTCCGTCAGAAGATGACCACATGTTAGACGTTCTGCTTCAGACATTACCATTCTTCGCCGTTATCGGCGTTGGTTATATGGCTGGAAGAACCGGTTTCTTTCCGGCCGAGGCGACGGTGTATCTAACCAAGTTCGTGTTCTACTTTGCTCTGTCGGCGATGCTGTTTCG
>CAYZAY010000071.1:4557-11300 GCA_964476515.1 uncultured Rhodobacterales bacterium | reverse complement strand
ACTGTCCACCGTTCTGAATTGGGACATCGTGCTAAGCTATTTGGCCGGAACTGCTGCCGTATACGTTTTGGCAACTGCGCTGGCGTTAATCCGGAAGCGCGGGATCGAAGAAGCGGCGGTTGAGGCGCAGATATCGGTTGTTGGAAACGTGGGATTTCTGGGTATTCCGATGCTGGCGCTTCTATTAGGGCCCAAAGCGTTAGGGCCGGTCTTATTGGTGTTATCGGTTGATCTGATCGTGTTTGGCAGCCTGATCGTGATCCTGATCACCGGTTCGCGGGATGGGCGTCTTAGCCCTGCGGTCCTACAAACAGTCCTTGGCGGGCTTTTGCGCAACCCTATGATCGTTGCCATTGTAACTGGCTTTATCTGGTCGTCTGCATTGGGGTTATCCATGCCCAAGCCGCTAGACGCATTTCTAGGCTTGCTTGGTGGTGCTGCCACACCCGGTGCGTTGTTTGCCATTGGCGCATCACTGGCGTCCAAATCAACCGAGCGTATTGCCGTCGCGGGCTGGCTGTCGTTTGCCAAGCTCGTTTTGCACCCCTTGGCCGTTGCGGGCGCGGTGTTCTACCTGTTTGACCTAACGCCCTATGACGCGGGTGTTGTTATTGCCGCCGCAGCTTTGCCTGTCGCGGGCAATGTATACATCCTTGCCCAGCATTACGGGATCGCTCCGCAACGGGCATCAGCCTCGATCCTGATATCAACGGTTGCCAGTATTCTAACGGTTCCACTGGTCATCGGCTGGGTCTCGGTCTGACAGGGCTTGCCCCGCGTGACCGGATCGCCTAGCGATTGGCAAACGCTAGGAGAGTCACATGGAAACGATTTCGGAAAACACATGTTTCGGGGGTGTGCAGGGCGTATATTCCCACGCATCAGAAGCAACCGGTACGCAAATGACCTTTGGGCTGTTTCTTCCTGAAGAAGCCAAAGACGGGCCGGTCCCGATCTTGTGGTATCTATCCGGTCTGACCTGCACCCACGAAAACGCCATGACCAAAGCGGGCGCTCAGGTTTGGGCAGCCGAACAGGGCATCGCGATTGTGTTCCCGGATACCTCACCACGTGGAGAAGGTGTTCCGAACGACGATGCTTTTGATTTGGGGCAGGGCGCAGGCTTTTACGTGAACGCGACCGAGGCACCTTGGTCCACAAACTTCAAAATGCGGGACTATATCGTCGATGAACTGCCAGCCCTGCTGGGAGAGATGTTTCCGGTTGATCCGGACCGCCAAGGTATCACGGGTCACTCGATGGGTGGCCATGGCGCATTGACGTTGGCGATGTCTTTGCCCGGTCGCTTCCGGAGCGTTTCTGCGCTTTCGCCGATTTGCAATCCGACGGGGTCGGACTGGGGACGCAAGCAATTCACGGCGTATCTTGGCGATGATGAAACAAAATGGGCCGCGCACGACGCCAGCCTATTGATGGCGGATCGTGGTTTTGACGGGCCGGTTCTGATCGACACCGGTACGAACGACCAGTTCATCGAGCTTTTGAAGCCAGAAACCCTATCGCAAGCCATGGCTGCCAAGCGGCAAGAGGGTCACTTCCGCATGCAGAAGGGCTATGACCACAGCTACTACTTTGTATCGACCTTTATGGAAGATCACATCGCCTTCCACGCGGATGCGCTTTACGCATGACGGTTCTCTACATTGATGCCGATGCCTGTCCGGTGAAAGCCGAGGCTGAAAAAGTTGCGACGCGTCATGGGGTCCAAATGAAGCTGGTCAGCAATGGCGGCCTCAGGATGTCTCAGAACCCGTTGGTCGAAGTGGTGATCGTTCCTGATGGGCCAGACGTGGCCGACATGTGGATCGCCGATCGGTCCACAAAGGGCGATGTTGTCGTGACCGGAGACATCCCGCTAGCGGCTAAATGCGTTGAAGCAGGGGCAGAAGTTCTGCGCCACAACGGGGATCGTTTCACCCAAGCCAATATAGGCCAGCAGCTTGCGATGCGCGATTTGATGGCGGACCTGCGCGCGGCTGATCCGTTCCGTCAGGGTGGCGGCAAAGCGTTTTCTAAAGCAGACCGGTCTAGGTTTCTCGATGCGCTGGAACGCGCGCTACGGGCGGCGAAATCGGCTAATCCCGGTTGAGCCGTTGATAGGTTCGAATGGCGGCGATCATATCGCTCGTTGCTAGCCCAAGGTCCATCGTCTGTTCCTGTAGTTCAAGCGCGGTATCGACGATTGGTGTGACGGCCCCCACTTCTTGCGCCGCGCCCTGCATTATCTTCAGGTTTGACACGGTTTGAAAGACGGATGCTTGTGTCGTGAAGTCTTCGTCGACCAGTTTCGGAAGCTTCATTTTCAGAACAGGGCTGCTCATCTGGCCTGCTTCGAGAACCTGACGAAATACCTGCATGTCCAGCCCGCATTTCCTTGCCAAATTCGTGCTTTCAACCAAGCCAAACATGACGCCAGCCAAACAGGTATTAACCGCAAGTTTCATTTGCAGTGCTGCCGGAACCGCCCCGCAGTCAACCTTGGCCGCGAACAACGGCGCGATGTCGTCTTCGATTTCTTTCAGAACGTCGGGATCACCCGCCTGCATGGCCACAAGCTGTCCCAAAGCTGCCGGTTGGCTGGAACCAGACACGGGGACTTCTGCATATCGCCCCCCTACGCGATGAATATCCGCTTCCAGCGCTTTTGAATATTCGGGCAGGGTCGTACCCATTTGGACGATCTGATGCCCGCTGCACAATTCGTCAAAGGTTGGCGTGCCACGCCCAAGGACTGCGCCCAAACCCTCGGCCGTTGCGAGCATGAAAATGATGGTGTTGCATTGCTGAAACACGTCACTCGGCGACTCTGCGATGCTTGCCGAGCTGTCGCTGAATAAATCGCGCTTTTCTTGGCCGCGGCTCCACACGGTCAGGCTTGTTCCAACATCGACCAATCGCTGCGCCATTGGAACGCCCATGTCGCCCATCCGATAAACCCAATAGGCTTGGTCATAATTCCCCCCATAAATCGAATAACCATCAATAAGGGAGCATTGCATGAATGCGCGAAGATTTTAAGATTTTCGCCTAAATAGCTGCCAACCCACGTTCAAACTCGGCGATCAAATCGTCGATCTTTTCCAACCCAACGGACACGCGGAAGAAGCCTTCGGTGATGCCAATTGCCTCTCGTTCTTGGGTCGTCAAAGCCCTGTGCGAACTGGAAGGGGGGTGCGAAAGGATCGTGCTTACGTCCCCCAGTGTTGGAGCGAACGCGAGGTTTTCTGCGGCGGTTGTGAACGCGTTTGCCTCGGGCCTTACGCCGTCCAATTCGAAGCTCACCATGTTGCCGCCAACGCCCTGTAGCACCGCCTGCGCGCGCGCGGCATCCGGATGATCCTGACGCGTTGGGTAGAGAACACGTTTGACCTTGGGGTGATCGGCAAGGAAAGCGGCCAGTTTTTCGGCGTTATCCTGTGCACGTTCAAAACGAAGCTCAAAGGACATTAATCCCCGCTCAGCCAGCCAACAGTCAAACGGGCTACCGGTCATGCCGGTCGTCACAGCGAATGTATCCATGCGTTTGTTAAGATCAGGGTCTTTGGCAACCACATACCCAAGTGTGACGTCTGAATGCCCAGCCATAAGTTTGGTAACCGAATGCAAAACAATATCCGCGCCGCGCTCTAACGGCCTTACGGCCAAGGGCGTGGTAAAGGTGTTGTCGACCGCCAGCAGAATGCCCTTTTCGTGACAAAGCGCAGCAATGCCATCAAGATCAGCGATCCGAATTGTGGGGTTGGACACGAGTTCGATCAGAACCAGTTTGGTATTATCCTGAATGGCCGCCGCCATGGACTCGACCGACGTCGGATCAGCCAAAGTTGTTTCGATACCCAACCGCGGCAGGTCTTCTTTCATTAAGCGTAACGAGCGTCCGTATAGCTGATCACCGCCTAGAACGTGGTCTCCGGCTTGCAGAATACCCATTAACACCACAGAAACAGCCGCCATTCCCGAACCGACGACGATACCGCCCTCGGCACCTTCTAGCGCGTCGATACGAGAGGCCAGAACATCGGCGTTCGGATGACCTTCACGGGCGTATGTATAACCTAGTTCCCGACCTTCGTATTGCTCGTCCAATTCGTCCGGCGTACGCGAGGCATAGACAACAGAAGGCATGATCGGGGTCACAACCGGTGTGGACAAAGAACTGGGCGTTCCAACCGGTCGCATCAGAGTTTTCTTGGACATGGTCACTCTCCCACAAGCATCTAGACATACCGCAGATAATCCTCGGGTCTTGAACTGTCCATGTCTCACTTTGCTGGTCTGGGCAACGCCAGTTGCGACACCACGTTTGTCGCGAATAGAGGCGAAGGCACGTCACACGCAAAGCAATCTGGCGGTAAGAGGCCCCTTTATGTCGACCCGAAGATTTTCTCCCAACTTAGCAGGAGCGCTGTGCGCCATGGCGGCAGCGTTCTTTTTTTCGGTGAACGATATGGCGATCAAGTTTCTCTCGGGGGACTATGCGTTGCATTTGGTGGTTTTGATCCGCTCGACGGTTGGCATGGCGATCTGCCTGGTCCTGATAATGCCGTTCAGCGGGGGATGGCGTGTCGTCAAGACCAAGCGGCTGTTCATGCACTTGCTGCGCGGCTGCTGCGTGGTTTTCGCCAATATGTGCTTTTTCCTCGGGCTGGCAGCTATGCCATTGGCTGAAGCCGTGGCGATCTTTTTCGTTAGCCCTTTGGTGATAACTGTATTTTCCGTTATCTTTCTGGGCGAAAAGGTAGGCCCGTGGCGCTGGGGGGCTATCGCATTGGGGCTTGCAGGCGTGATCGTCATGATGCGGCCGGGCAGTGGGACGTTCCAAATGGCCGCGATACTGCCACTGCTTGCCGCCACCAGCTATGCGTTCCTTCACATTCTGACGCGCAAGATTGGTAAGACCGAAAGCGCGGCAACGATGTTGTTTTACATCCAGCTAACCTTCATGTTCGCCAGCGCTTGTTTCGGCCTAGTCCTAGGGAAGGGCCAGTTTGCTGGTTCTACAGACCCGTCACTGCAGTTTTTGTTCCGCGCATGGACCGCTCCAGCTATGGCAGACTGGTGGATACTGGTGGTGATCGGCGTTGGAAGCTCGGCTGGTGGCTATCTGATCAGCCAAGCCTACCGCCTGTCCGAAGCGGCTTTTGCGGCACCGTTTGAATATCTCGCCATGCCTTTGGCGATCTTTTGGGGCGTGTTGGTGTTTGCCGAATGGCCAGACATCAACGCTTGGGCCGGTATTGCCTTGATCATTGGCGCTGGTCTTGTTCTTTTGTGGCGCGAGGCGCTTGGCAAACAAATGCTAAGCAGGCGATCCCCAAGGCTACGACGATAGCCCAAACATGGAACATGACGCATGACACCCCAAGCGGTGATATTTGACATCGGCAATGTGCTGATCGAATGGCAACCTGAACGATATTACGACAGTGTTATTGGCAAGGAACGCCGCTTAGAAATGTTTGCGCAGGTTGATCTTCACGGCATGAACGACCGTGTCGATTTGGGTGAGAACTTCACCGACGTCATTTACGCGGCTGCTGAAGAATATCCTGAGTTTCGTGAAGAAATTCGGATGTGGCACGATAGTTGGATCAAGCTGGCGACCCCTGCGATAGATCACTCGGTCCGAATTCAGCGTGCACTTCGTTCCAAAGGTATTCCGGTATTTGCACTATCCAATTTTGGCATTCAAAGCTTTGCTTACGCTGAAACGCACTACGCTTTTCTAGGCGAGTTCGACCGACGTTACATTTCCGGCCACATGGGCGTGATCAAACCCGATCCGAAGATCTATCAAATGCTAGAAAACGATTGCGGCATCACCCCCGAAGCGCTGTTGTTTGCAGACGACCGCCAAGACAACATCGACATGGCACGTTCGCGTGGTTGGCAGGCGCATCTGTTCCAAAACTCACAAGGCTGGGCCGACGAACTGGTCACCAAGGGCTTGCTGACGAAAGAGGAAGCTTCATGACCACCCCTGAATTCATTCCCTTCGCTGAGGGAGATAGAAAGCTTGACTGGATCGGGCTGACCGAAGCGATTGAAGCCGCTCACAAGCTGCCCAAGGCCGAGATTTCGGATACGTTGCTATATCGGGGTAAAGACACGCTTCTTTCCCGCGCAGCTTGGATCGATGGTATCGGCGTACTGGTTAAATCCGCGACTATTTTTCCTGACAATCCGACCAACGGTAAACCGCTTATTTATGGAAGCGTCAGCCTGTTTAACGACGACGATGGTGACCTTGCGGCCTATCTGGATTTTCAGTTGGTCACTAAATGGAAAACCGCTGGCGACAGTCTTTTGGGCGCGCTGAAGCTTGCCCGTTCGGACAGCAAGAAAATCCTGATCGTCGGTGCCGGTGAGGTGGCGAATAACCTTCGCCAAGCCTATGGAACGGGATTTCCTGACGCTGAGTTCACCATCTACAACCGCACCAAATCCAAGGCCGAAGAACTGGCAGCGAAATTCCCGGGAACGCTTGTTGCTGATGACCTGCAGACTGCGATTGCGGGCGCGGATATCATCACGTCGGCCACGATGGTCTCTGATCCGGTGATCAAGGGCGAATGGCTAAAGCCCGGTCAACACGTTGACCTGATCGGTGCTTACCGCCCCGATATGCGTGAAGCCGACAACGAAGCTATGCAGCGCGCAAGCGTGTTCGTGGACAGCTATGACACGACGATTGAACATATCGGTGAACTGATAAAGCCTAT
>CAYZAY010000071.1:0-4508 GCA_964476515.1 uncultured Rhodobacterales bacterium | reverse complement strand
CGGCTGCAGACGTCAAAGCCGATTACTACAGTATGGATAACATGAAGCGGTCCAATGACGATGAAATCACGCTGTTCAAAAACGGCGGCGGTGCGCATCTCGACCTTATGACCAGCGTATATATTCTGAAGGCATGGACAGCTAAATGAGCATTTTCCTCTGGGTTCTTTATACGGTAATCGCCGCGCTGGGCGCGTTTCTTCTTACGCCGTTTGTGGCGGAACGCCTGCGTAAACCGATGAACGTTGAAGAAGAGCGCATCAAAGCACCCGGTGAATTTGCCGAGCTATCCAGCGGCGTGACCCACTACCGGTGGTTCGGTCCTGAGGATGGCAAGATTGTTGTTTGTGTGCATGGCCTGAGCACCCCTAGCTTTGCATTTGAGGCAATGGCCAAAGGGCTGACAGTTAAAGGGTGGCGTGTCCTGACGTATGATCTCTACGGGCGCGATTACTCGGACAATCCCAAGGGTGAGCAGGATGAGGGTTCCTTGTTTTCCCAGTTGAACGAACTGCTTGAACACCAAGGTATAACAAAAAAGTTTTCGCTTGTTGGGTATTCAATGGGCGGCATGATTACTGCGGCTTACGCCGCAAAATATCCCGAAAAACTTGAGAGGGTCATGTTTCTGGCATCCGGCGGCGTTCAGCCGGTTATTCGCGAAGATTCCGGTATTTCTTATAAAGATACCTACCTGTCTTGGTGGGCGTCGATTGTATTTGGTGGGGTTAAGCTTCGAAAATATATCAGAATTGAAAAAGGCGCACGTCCGATAAGGGATCGCCAATTACAGGCGACCCGCAGGCGTGGATATCTTCCTGCACTGCGGTCGTGCATTGCGCACGTATTAACTGAAAACTACGAAAGCCAGCACAAAGCCATCGCCGCCGCGAACATTCCGCTGCTCGCCATTTGGGGAAAGCAAGACATCGTTGTTCCGATTTCTGCAGTTGGCACGCTGGCCCAATGGAACAGGGCCGCCCGTCAGGAAGTCATCGAAGACGCCAGCCACGCATTGCCCTATTCACATCCCGCGCGTGTGGCGTTGATGTTCCACACTTGGGCAGTGGATTAAGCCGTCTCTAACCGCCGTTCTTTGATCGGTAAGTGGACAATAGCGGAAAATGCCCCAACGCCGACGCCGATCCACCAAACGGCAGTGTAGTCGCCGGTGATGTCGTACATCCGCCCGCCGAGCCAAACGCCAAGGAAGCTTCCCAACTGGTGGCTGAAGAACACGATACCATACAGCGTGCCCATGTAGCGAAGCCCGTAGATATGCGCGACCAAGCCACTGGTTAACGGAACCGTCGCTAGCCATAGCGACCCCATAGCAACGGAAAACACAATCACGGACGTCGGCGTGATTGGCATAATGATGAACAACGCGGCAGCAATTGTGCGTCCCGCATAGATGCCTGCCAGAAGGTATTTCTTCGTGTACCGTTTTCCAGCCCAACCCGCGAGCAAGGTCCCGCCGATGTTAGCCAAACCTATCAGCGAAATTGCAACAGCGCCGAGCACGGAAGTTGACGTGATACCTACCGAGTAAAGCGCCCCACCTGGCAAAATGGGCCCACACATCTCGGTGACGAAGGCTGGGAAATGGGCGGTTACAAACGCGAGCTGATACCCACAACTGAAAAAACCGAGGAAGATCATGGAGTATGTCGGGTCTTTAAACGCCCGCTTCAGGACTTCGCCCATACTTTCTTCGAGCTCAACCTTGGACACCGCTGGCGCCTTCATCATTGGCAGAACCAATAGACTGGCAACGATTGCAGCCGAAAAGACAACGAACACCATTTGCCAAGTCATGTAGCCAAGAAGATATTCCGCAATTGGCGCACCAATCACCTGTCCGGCACTACCTGCAGCGGTGGCGATTGCCATTGCCATCGACCGGTTATCATCAGAGGCGGCCCGACCGACAACAGCCAAAATTACCCCAAAGCCCATGCCTGCGACGCCAAACCCTACAGGAAAAGCATAAACATGGTGCGCCAGAGGAGTGACCGAATTCGCTGTCATTAACAGACCAAACACATAAGCCAAGGCGCCGAGGACGATCGCCTTCCTGTCGCCGACCTTTTCCCCGATCGCGCCAAAGATTGGCTGTCCGATTCCCCAGGCCAAGTTTTGCAGCGCGATCGCCAACGAAAATTCAACGCGTAGCCAACCGAATTCCTCGGCTATCGGGATTTGAAAAACCCCAAAGCTAGCGCGGACGGCAAAGCTGACCAGAATGATCACGCAGCCTGCGATCAATACCGGAGAAATTAGCGGAGTGGATTTTTGCATCGGGCACCTGTTCACTACGCGCGACCTTACGGGACTTTTGAAAAGCGTCAATCGCCTCGGGTCGAAACGTCACGACAGTAGGGCGATCACTCAATGGATGGTTGAAGGCGCGGAATCCTCGCGGTATCCCGAGACATGCGAAGTCTGACCGAGATATACGACGCCCGATGCGCTTGGGGGGATCTGGAGGCCGATCCGGCACAAGAAGCCGCCTTGGCCGAGCTGGAAAATATCCGACTGGCTTTGGCCGAGCCAACCAAGAAGGGTTGGTTCCGCAAAGCACCTGAAGCGCCAAAGGGCCTGTATCTTTGGGGTGGAGTCGGACGCGGTAAATCCATGCTGATGGACATGTTTGTCGGTGCGCTCGGCGTTCCCGCCCGCCGTGTTCATTTTCATGCCTTTATGCAAGAAATCCACGAAGCCATGCATAAAGCCCGCGAAGACGGCATCGAAGACACGCTAAAACCCGTCGCGGCGGCGGTAGCGGGTGACGTGAAAGTCCTCGCCTTTGATGAAATGCAGATCACCGACATCACCGACGCAATGATTGTCGGGCGGCTGTTTGAGCTGCTCTTTGATGCTGGTGTTGTCGTGGTGACGACTTCGAACCGTGTTCCGGATGATCTTTATAAGGACGGGCTGAACCGACAGCTGTTTTTGCCGTTTATCGACCTGCTGAAAGAGAAACTGACCGTCTGGGAACTGGTCAGCCCCAAAGACTATCGCCAAGACCGTTTGGCGGGCAGCCCAACATATTTCACGCCGATCAACGCCACCACACGCGCCGCAATCAACGCGTTTTGGATGGACTTTACAGGCGGCAAATCCGACGCTTTGGTACTAAAAGTCAAAGGTCGCGACGTCGAAGTCCCCTATTTCAGGAATGGTGTTGCCAAGGCCAGCTTCTTTGACCTTTGCGGTAAAATGCTGGGTGCAGCCGACTATTTGGCGCTAGCAGACGCGGTCAATGTTCTGGTTCTCGAAGACATTCCGACCCTGTCGCGATCAAATTTCAATGAAGCAAAGCGGTTCGTGATCCTTATTGATGCACTCTATGAAGCAAAGGTCCGGCTGATCTGTTCTGCCGCTGCCAAGCCTGAAATGCTCTACGTCGAAGGCGAAGGTGTGTTTGAATTCGAACGCACCGCCAGCCGCCTACGCGAAATGCAGGCCGAGGATTGGGGCGCGTAAGCAGGTGCCACCGAGCATATGACGCCCCTTAGGTTCTTCGTGCCACTTCCTCTGAAAGCTCTTTGGATATCCATTCTTGATCCGCTCCCAGACCGTGCAAAACCCTACATCCGTAAAATGACGAGACATGGCGTTGACGTATGCCTGCCAAACCTCTTCATCCACCAGATCACGCTCAAACTGGATGAAGGCTGAATAGATCAGCGACATATAGGCACCAACGGATCTTTCGTATCTGTAAACCTCGGCAGTGGTTAACCCATCAAGGTTTGCACCACCTTTCACCATCAAGTCTGCGTTTTCGGCCAACAGATTGAACACTTCGCGCTCAAGGCTCATCAAAGACTGGACGGTCGCACCTTCGATTGCGCGGGCGTTGTGGCGGACTTCATAGATCAAGAACACGATTGAAATGACCACGCCAATCACGCCCGCTACAGCAGCCATGGCTTCGATTGCGGACCAGTTTAGATCAAGCATTTTCGCCCCTATCCCTTGGGTTGCCGCAGAATTTTGATGACTGTAGCGGTTTCTTGACTTCCGTACCCCACGGCCTGTGCCCGCTTGACCCAATCGCGCATCACGCTGGGCAAGTCGCTGTTTATCCCGACTGAAATAGCATGATCATAAAGGCCGGACACGGCCTCGCCAGCCACATCAACCGACGCCCCTCCGCTGGAAATCGTGTCGAATGATCCGGCGTGGATTGCTTCGGTTAACGGGATTGCGCGGCCGCCTTCGGGTAGGATCGAGGTGAACTCAGACACAGGTACGCCTTCGGCCTCACAGACCAAGGCCCCGTGGATCGACCCGAATATGATGCCCAAAACGCGGGACAGAAAGGCCAATTCTAGTGTAGAAGCCGCGCGGATATTTGGCCCCATGTATTTCAGATCGTGCAGACCCCAGTTAAAGTGAATGACGTCCCAGGGATCGTCGCCGAGCCACTCGTCGATACCCGTCAGGCCACGAGTTGTCGGACCACAGTTGGTCCGTGGCCGATGGACGTTGGCTTT
>CAYZAY010000070.1:0-11652 GCA_964476515.1 uncultured Rhodobacterales bacterium | reverse complement strand
GACCCGAACGAAATCGAAAAGTCAGCTTCGGACCGCAGTATCGGATCAATGCCATCCGCGCCGCCAATGACAAAGGCGATGTCACTGCGCCCCTCATCCCGCCAAGTGGCCAGCTTGCGGGCAAAGTCTGGAGACTTCAGAAGCTTGCCGCGCTCATCCAAGGTCACAATCACCGACCCGTTTGGAATAGCGTTGCGCAGCAGAGAGGCTTCGGCGGCCATGCCCCCGTTCTTCTTATCTTCAACCTCGTTAATTTTCAGAGGTCCCAGACCCAGCGCCCGTCCAGTCCGGTCGAACCGGCGGGCGTAGTCGTCGATCAGATCTTTCTCAGGGCCAGACCGCAGCCGGCCCACAGCGCAGATCGCGACACGGGTCACAGATTAAGCTGTGGCAGTGCCCGCAGGCATCCACATTTTTTCCAGCTGGTAGAATTCGCGCACTTCGGGACGGAAAACGTGGATGATGACATCACCCGCGTCGATCAGAACCCAATCGCCGGTATCCTTACCTTCGGTTTTCGAAGCGACACTCAGCTTGTGCTTGATCTCTTCAGCAAGCTTTTCAGCAATCGAAGACACCTGACGCGAAGACCGACCCGAGCAAACGACCATATGGTCAGCCATGCTCGACTTGCCGTGCAGATCAATCTGCACGATCTCTTCGGCTTTGTTTTCTTCAAGAGTGCTCAGAACGAGTGCCAGCAGTTGATCACTGGCGGTTTCAAGTTTAGCGCCCATCAGCGGGAGCTCCTTGAGTGCGGCATCTGCCGCATCAACATGCAGAGACAGGACATTGTCCTCCTAGACATTTGCGCCGCCAGGGCCCCGGCGCTGGGCTGTACAGTTAGGCTATCACGGCCTTTCGAAATCTCAAGCCAACTATGCCGGATCTTCGGGGGTTTCAACCGCTTTAGTGTCACCCAAAAGGCGCACTTCACGCTGAGGGAACGGTATGGAAATGTCGTTTTCGTTAAATTTGTCCCAAAGCGCGAGGAAAACGTTGCCGCGGATGTTCGTCAGGCCACCCGTCGGATCCTCGATCCAGAAGCGAAGGATGTAATCCACGCTGCTGTCTCCGAATCCAACGATATGGCAAACGGGGGGCTTGGATTCCAGTACACGGTCCACCGATTTCGCAGCGTCAATCGCAAGGTTTCGAACCTTGTGGGGGTCGTCCGTGTAGGACGTGCCAAAGAAGATATCGAGCCGGACAAAATCGTTGGAATGGGACCAGTTCACCACCTGACCGGTGATCAGGTCTTCGTTCGGGATCAGATATTCCTTGCCGTCTCGGGTAACGACGCTGACATATCGCGCGCCAAGGCTATTGATCCAGCCAAACGTTTCACCAAGGCTAATGACGTCGCCCGGTTTGATAGACTTGTCGAGCAGGATGATCACACCTGACACGAGGTTTGACACCACCTTTTGCAGACCAAAACCAAGACCCACACCGATGGCACCGGATAGAACCGCCAAACCGGTCAGGTCCACGCCAACCGCCCGCAGCCCGATAAAGAACGCCGCGCCGTAAAGGGTGATCTGAAGAACCTTGATCGTCAGAACCCGCATCGACGGGCTTAGGTCCGAATTCTTTTCGATCCTTTCGCTACCGGTCCTAGACAGGAACCGCGCGCCAAAGAACATTACGCCAAGGATGAACACGGCCTGCATGATGATCCAGACAGAAATCCGAATATCGCCAAGATCGACCGCCAGACTATCAAGCAACCGCTCAAAATCGCCCGTCAGGTTAAGGATCCTAAGTGTGATCCATATCCACGCACCGTATCTGACGGTCTGCCTAAGAAGGTTATTGGCAATTAGCCGCGTCGCGAGCGCAACGACCAGCCACGCCAGCGCCAGATTGGCGACGATGCCCAACAGATAGCTACGCGACGGCCACGTGATTTCGCGCATAAATGTAGCCACGATCCAAATCAGGATAACAAAGAAGATAAGAAGCAGGCGTTTGTGAATAACCACGGCCCACCGCATCCGCGAGATCGGCCAGCCGGTACGTTCGTGTAGCCAGTTGTAATAGATCGGACCAAGCCAACGTTTCAGCCCATATGCGGCCAGAACGATCCCAACTACCATCAGTGCTTGATACGCATTCCACGGCCTAAGAAGACTGAACAAAAATTCAGTCAACCCTTCGAGCAAGCCTTGGCTGATTTCGACAGCCTCGGTTCCCGTTGGTGCTTGTTGCTCTTCGTCCATTTTTTGCCCCTTGGATAAAGAGTGCCCGCGGGGCGGTGGGCTTGGCAAGGGTTAATCCTCGGGCGGCGATCCTTCGTTTGGTTTGGGGGGTGTTGGCTTTTTTAAACGGCCAGCCCGCCACAGCGATTCCCGAAGCAATAATTCGATCTGCCCATTCACAGAACGCAGATCATCTTCCGCCCAACGGCTTACCGCCTCAAGGATGTCTTCCGAGAGGCGGAGAGGGTATGCTTTGCGCTTAGGCATCGGTCAGTAAATCGAGCCAGCGTTGACGATGGGCGTTGGTTCGGCCCCGCTGGATAGAACGACCATGAGGTTGGATACCATCGCGGCTTTGCGCTCAGTATCCAATTCGATCCCGTCGGTCGCCTCAAGCTGCTTGATCGCGCTTTCAACGATGGAAACCGTGCCTTTGACGATAGTTTCGCGGGCATCCAGCAAAGCGCTGGCTTGTTGGCGCTTCAGCATCGCGGCGGCAATTTCGGTTGCATAGGCAAGGTGATTGATCCGCGCTTCGACAATCTCAATACCGGCCCCAGCAACTCGGTCCTGAATGGCCTGCATCATTTCTTCGGCCACGTTGGCGGTATCTCCGCGCAGGGATCGACCGTCGTGATCATCGTTCAGTCCGAAATCATACGGGTACTTGCTGGCCAACGAGCGTACTGCACTTTCGGTCTGGGTCACGACATAGGCATCGTAATCCTCAACCTCGAACACGGCACTGACCGGATCAACAACGCGCCACACGACGATTGAGCTGATCTCGATTGGGTTGCCAACCGCATCGTTCACCTTACTACGTCCGCTTTCAAAGTTGTTCAGGCGGGTCGAAACCTTCATCCGAGGATAATAGAACGGGACCGTCCAGCGCAGACCTGCGGTTTTATCAGTGCCGCGATAGGCGCCAAAAAGGGTCAGAACGCGGGCTTGCTGCGGTTGGTTCAGAAAGAAGCCGGGCAGTACAAAGATTAGAAATAGAACCGTCAGGGCAATCGACCCCAGTATCTGAATAATTTCACCATTCATCCCACCCGAGATGAACGACATGACACCGATTGCAACACCGGCGATAAGGAAAAGCAGCATAGCAACCCCGTTAAGCACAAGCGCTTTGCGGGATTTATCAATTTTTGAAGTCTCGGACATGTGTGCCCCCTATTTGATATTATTATGATATCAAATAGGGGGATGATTTCCAGAAATTCAACCCTCTGACTGCTCTTGCGAGACTCAGTTCACATGTGTATCTGCACTTCATGATCAGGATTTTTGACATGGACGACCGCGCCCGTTTGCGTGAACGCTTTTACGGAGCCACACGCACGGTACTCGCTTGCCTATAAGGCATCGTCGCCCCTGTTCGCTCAATCACCATCCAAAAACCACGGGAGAGGACAATGTCCCCCAAATCACTCTATGATAAAATCTGGGATGCACACGTAGCCCACGAAAGCGAAGACGGCACCTGTTTGCTGTATATCGACCGCCATCTGGTTCACGAAGTAACCAGCCCTCAGGCGTTCGAAGGTCTGCGTATGGCGGACCGCAAGGTTCGCGCACCGGAAAAGACCATCGCGGTTCCTGACCACAACGTACCAACCACGTTGGAGCGTTTGGAAGGCATCATCGAAAACGAAGAAGGCCGTATTCAGGTTGAAGCGCTCGACAAGAACGCCAAGGAATTCGGGCTGCATTACTATTCGATGAACGACGTCCGTCAGGGCATTGTGCACATCGTCGGCCCAGAACAGGGCTGGACCCTACCGGGCATGACCGTTGTTTGTGGCGACAGCCACACCGCTACCCACGGCGCTTTTGGATCGTTGGCGCACGGCATCGGGACTTCGGAAGTGGAGCACGTTCTGGCAACCCAGACGCTGATCCAGAAGAAGTCGAAGAACATGAAGGTGGAAATCACCGGCAAGCTGCGCCCCGGTGTGACCGCGAAAGACATCACCATGGCGGTGATCGGTGAAACCGGAACAGCTGGCGGCACCGGCTATGTCATCGAATATTGCGGTGAAGCGATCCGCGATCTTTCGATGGAAGGCCGCATGACTGTCTGTAACATGGCTATCGAAGGCGGCGCTCGCGCTGGCCTGATCGCGCCTGACGAAACCACATACGAATACGTCAAAGGCCGTCCACACGCACCGAAAGGTGCTGAATGGGAAGCGGCTGAGGCTTGGTGGAAAACGCTCTATTCAGATGACGACGCCCATTGGGACAAGGTCGTTACACTGAAAGGTGAAGAAATCGAACCAGTCGTGACTTGGGGAACATCGCCCGAAGATGTTCTACCGATTAGCGCCAAAGTCCCTGCCCCTTCGGATTTCGAAGGCGGTAAGGTCGATGCTGCTGCACGCGCATTGGACTATATGGGTCTTGAGCCTGGCACCCCGCTGTCCGAGATCAAGATCGACGCAGTCTTCGTCGGGTCTTGCACCAACGGCCGTATCGAAGACTTCCGCGAAGTTGCGAAGATCCTTGAAGGTAAGAAGGTCGCCGAAGGCGTTCGCATGATGATTGTTCCGGGCTCCGGTCTTGTTCGTGCGCAGGCTGAAGAAGAAGGTCTTTCGGACATCTTCATCGCCGCTGGTGCTGAATGGCGCTTGCCCGGTTGTTCGATGTGTCTAGCGATGAACCCAGATCAGTTGGCGGAAAACGAACGCTGCGCTTCGACATCGAACCGGAACTTTGAAGGCCGTCAGGGCTACAAGGGTCGTACACACCTCGTATCACCGGGCATGGCCGCTGCTGCTGCCATCACCGGCAAACTCACCGACGTTCGGGAGATCATGTAATGGACAAGTTTGAAAAAGTATCGGGCATCGCGGCCCCAATGCCTTTGGTCAACATCGACACGGATATGATCATTCCAAAAGTCTTCTTGAAGACGATCAAACGTTCGGGCCTTGGCGTGAACCTGTTTGACGAAATGCGGTACGAGCGTGATGGCTCGGAAAAAGCGGACTTCGTTCTGAACCAGTCACAGTATCGCGACGCGTCGATTCTTGTGGCGGGCGACAACTTTGGTTGTGGTTCATCGCGCGAACATGCGCCGTGGGCTTTGGCGGATTTCGGGATCAAGGTGATCGTTTCGACGTCGTTCGCAGACATCTTCTTTAACAACTGTTTCAAGAACGGCATCCTACCGATTGTTCTTCCGCTGAATCAGGTTGATGCGATCATGCAAGACGCCGAAAAAGGGTCGAACGCACGGATCGAAGTTGATCTGGAAGGGCAAACCCTGACCACATCAGACGGCGAAAGCTTTGCGTTTGACGTCGATGAATTCAAAAAGCACTGCTTGCTGAACGGTCTGGATGATATCGGCCTGACCATGGAAAAAGCGTCAGCAATCGATGCGTATGAGGCAAAAACTGCCGGCGATCGCCCTTGGGTATAAGCCTAAAATAGATCGAAAGTGATGAATGGCCGAATGGGAGACCCCTGTTCGGCCACTCTTGCCTGTGGCCTAATTGATGCAAATATGCCCTGTTTTCGGAGGTTTCCACGTCGAAATTTATCAATTTCAAAATCTGGCAATTGCTTTTTCGGCGGAACCTGGGCAAAAATCGGGCGGAAATGAGGCAGTCCACCGGGCTTTCGGCGGCACTCAAGTGGGAAAGAAGCGCAAAAACGCGCTCGGCCATTTGAAAGGGAAGCGAGCAGTGCTTTCACTGATCACAGGTGCGCTCTTAAGAGCGATGTTAGTCGGTGTGTTTTTTGCAGTGCCGATGTTTTTCGTGCCCGGTATCGCCGCGAAGAACAGCCTTGTGATTTTCGTATTGTCGCTCAGCGCGTTTTTGTGGACTTTCCTTGAATACACATCGACGTATCCAAGCCTGATCGAATTTCGCGATGCCCCGCCGTTTAATCGCATTCGGTTTTTTTCGCTTCTCGCCACTGTCTATTGTTTGTCGCTAATTCAAGCGAACGGAACATTACCGACGGATACATCGTCGGTCATTTACAGCATCGGCGCGATCATCGGATATTCGTTGGATTTGCCGGGGTCGCCTGTGAACTTGATGGTAAATCAGTTCCCCGTTGTAGGTGAAGGTTTGCCATATGTGACGTTTCTGGCTTCGGCTGGAATTGCCTATTTTGCTTCCTTGGTATCCATCGTCGCTTTCGTTGCGATTTTTTATCTCCGCAAGTGGCCTACAAATAGCGGACCGTTCAATGTGTGGACCAATATGCCCACGTTCGACCCAACAACTACGGCAGACGTCGTGGCGCGCATAAATCGAGACGCGCGCGTTAACATCATTTTAGGTTTTGCCCTGCCATTCTTGATCCCGGGCTGCGTCGGGCTTGTCTTTGATTTCGTGGGGAATGCCCCCTTTGACGATGCCTATATGATGATCTGGGTGATTTCAGGATGGGCGTTTTTGCCGTCGGGCATGATTATGCGGGGGGTAGCGCTCAGCCGTGTCGCGCAAATGATCGCGACCAAACGCGCCGCGCTGACAGTCGAAGACGAAGATTCGGCTTCTGTACCTATCTGATATTCATACTTTTTACGGTTCCGCTGTACGCAGACACCATCCGCGTCGGGATTTTCCACACAGAGCTGGAACGCAAAGCCCCCGGGTTGTTGTATCGGGACATCCTTCGAAATGAAGACGACACCGACGCTGCGATTGCCCGAGTTGCCCAAGCCAACTGCGATGTAATCGTTCTTCTCGATTTCGACTACGATCACCACTTACTGACCCTAAAGGCATTCGCCCAAGCTGTCCGTGACACGGGTGGCCCCGACTATTTTGTGCAATATGCGTTACGGCCCAATACCGGAACGCCAAGTTACATCGATCTCAATATGGATGGCCGGTTGGGAACGCCGAAAGACGCACAGGGTTACGGGTGGTTTTCCGGTCAAGGCGGGATGGCGGTACTATCGAGGTCTCCGATTAATGCGGCAGCTGTCGAAAACCATTCAAATGATCTCTGGGCCGAGTTTGCGTAGGCCTCGCTTCCCAAGATCAACAAGGCTCCGTTTCTGTCTGCTGAAGCTGAATCGATCTTTAGGCTGTCGACAACAGGTCATTGGGTTGTGCCTGTGATATTTTCAAACGGGTCAGAGATTCGGTTGCTGACTTACCATGCATCGCCACCTGCATTTGATGGTCCCGAAGATCGCAATGGGTTGCGAAATGCGGATGAGACGTTGTTTTGGGTGCACTATCTAGACAGCCACGATCCCGATAACGCCATCCTTGTCGGCGGGGCGAACCTTGATCCAGGTCGGGGTGACGGGCATCGCGGGGCCATTCGCAGGTTGCTGTCGCATCCAAACCTGCAAGACCCGTTTCCCAATGGTGACATCACCGTAGATTGGACCGATATCGGGCTGGGTGAAATGCGGACGGATTATGTGTTGCCGTCCACAAGCTTAAAGGTCTTGGCATCGGGTACTTTATGGCCGGACAATCGCTCTGAAATCGAAAGCCGTCATGCTTTGGTTTGGGTCGATATCGAAATGCCCGCCCCTGCGGCACCTGTGATGCTTGAAACTTCCGCCATGACTCAGTAGGCCCTGTTCGACAAATTCGACACAGGACATCTGACATGAGCAACCCTTCGCTTCTTATCCTTCCCGGTGACGGCATCGGCCCTGAAGTTATGGCCCAAGTTCGTCGCATCATTGATTGGTTCGGCGCAAATCGCGACCTGAACTTTCACGTCAGCGAAGATCTAGTCGGCGGTGCTGCCTACGACGTCCACGGCGTTGCATTGGCTGACGAGACGATGGCCAAGGCACAAGAGGTTGACGCCGTTCTGTTGGGCGCCGTTGGCGGCCCGGCTTATGACGATCTCGATTTCTCGCTAAAGCCCGAGCGTGGATTGCTACGCCTGCGCAAGGAAATGGACCTTTATTCCAACCTGCGTCCAGCGCAGTGCTTTGACGCGCTGGCGGATTTCTCGTCGCTTAAGAAAGATATCGTTGCCGGTCTTGATATCATGATCGTGCGCGAGCTGACTTCGGGCGTTTACTTCGGTGAGCCGCGCGGCATCTTTGAAGAAAATGGCGAGCGTTATGGCATCAACACCCAGCGCTATACCGAAAGCGAAATTGAACGCGCGGCACGTTCGGCGTTTGAACTGGCGATGCGTCGCAACAAAAAGGTCTGCTCGATGGAGAAGGCCAATGTGATGGAATCGGGCATCCTTTGGCGCGAAGTCGTAATCCGCGTTTCGGCGGACTACCCAGAGGTCGAACTTAGCCACATGTACGCCGACAACGGCGCGATGCAACTGGTGCGTGCGCCAAAGCAATTTGACGTTATCCTGACCGACAACCTGTTTGGTGACATCCTTTCGGATTGTGCGGCTATGCTAACCGGCTCGCTTGGTATGCTTCCATCGGCATCCTTGGGTGCCCCAATGGCGAACGGCCGTCCAAAAGCTATGTACGAACCGGTACACGGTTCTGCGCCTGACATCACAGGCCAAGGCAAAGCTAACCCGATTGCTTGCACATTATCGTTCGCGATGGCGCTTCGCTATTCGTTCGACAACGGAGCCGAGGCTGACCGTCTTGAAGCCGCTGTTGAAAAGGTTCTGGCAGACGGTGTTCGCACCGCAGACCTATTAAGCGCAGATGGTGTTGATCCGGTTTCCACAACCGGTATGGGCGACGCGATCCTGGCAGCGCTGGACGCCAGCCTGTAAGGCCCGCGCTCAAATCTTTCGAAATTTAAAGGCGGTCCAAACGGGCCGCCTTTTTCGTTTGCTCTATTCTCCTAGCAAAACGGCCATGCGAAATCAGCACAGCTTAGGGTCTTCCCAGATCGGGGCTTTGGGAATAAAGATATGGTATCGCTAACATTACGATAGATGTGTCCGCCATGTCCCAACCGCTAAAAGGGGTGGGCTTTGCCGCGCTTGGCTTTGCTCTCTTCTCGTCTCACGATGTGATCATCAAAACGCTCGGCGCGTCGTTCTCGCCGATCCAAATCGTGTTTTTCAGCACGCTACTGGGATTTCCCGTGGCAACGTTGTTGCTTATGCGGGACACGACCGAAGGCACGCTCATCCCACGGTATCCGGGTTGGGTGGCTGTTCGAACGCTATCTGCGATTTCCGGCGCGATTTGCATTTTCTACTCGTTCTCGGTTCTGCCGTTGTCTCAGGTCTACGCGATCATCTTTGCCAGCCCGTTGGTGATTACAGTTCTGTCGATTCCAGTGTTGGGCGAAAAGGTAGGCATTCACCGCTGGCTAGCCGTTTTGGTCGGTCTGGTCGGCGTGATCGTTGTTGTCAGACCTGGCATCCAACCTCTTGAGCTGGGCCACTTCGCGGCGATGTTCGGGGCGTTCTCGATTGCGGGCAGCTCTGTCATCATGCGGCGGATCGGACGCGAAGAACGTTCGGTTGTGATCATGCTTTATCCGATGATGGCGAATGTAGTGGTGATGGGCGCGTTGTTGCCTTTCGTCTACCAGCCAGTGGCGATTGATCAGCTTGGCGGATTTGCGGCGATCGCGGTGCTTGGATTTCTCGGCGGCCTTTGTCTGATCTCAGCCTATCGTAACGCCGAAGCTGCCGTTGTTGCCCCGATCCAGTATTCTCAGATCATCTGGGCAGTGCTTTTTGGCGTGATGCTGTTCGACGAATGGCCAGATTTCTATACCTCGGTCGGGGCGGGTATCATCATCTTGTCGGGTCTCTACATTCTGATGCGTGAATCCCGTGTTCAATCTTCGCAAAATACACCGGTGCTGCGAACCCGCACGCGGCTTGAGGCTGGCGGATCATTTCGCGTTGGCACACTTATCCGGATGCTCAAAAAAGATGAAGTCCAGAAATAAAAAAGGGCGGTCCACCTAGGAACCGCCCCTTTCTCGCCTGTTGGACGTACTAGTTAAACAATTTTGATCACCGACTTGTCGATGGCCAACACATAACCTTTACGGGCGATATTCTTGACCAACAGTTCGGTCATGAGTTGATTGCCAAGCGCATCACGTAGGCGCTTGATACGGGTCGCGCCCGATGCCTCGTCACAATCGGCCGAGTTGCGGCCCGAGATCATCGCCTCGATCTCGGCTCCGTTCAGCATCTCGTCGTCCATGCGCGCTTCGGCAAGAACCCCGAGAGTTTCGATGGCCGCTTCCGTCAGTTTGAACGCCATGTTGTTCAGGTAGACGGTTTTCTCTTCGCGGCTGAGGATCAAGGAATTCACTTGAATCCCCGAATGTTCGATCTGTGCCATGCGACGGTTCAAAAGAACCAGCATTACCAGCGCTGCGACGGCTGCCACCAGCATGGCTGTTGCAAACACCAACAGCACAGTGATGACCATCCTGTAGCCCGCCAACGTATCGGCAAAGGCTGTTCCGGACTGCGCCAGAATTTCCAATAGTCGAAGTTCAGCCTGACCGGTCAGGTCAGCGTTTTCGACAAATACTTGCTCGACCCGTGCGTTGAACGCGTTTGCGTCAGGCAGGGTGAAAAGCAAAAAAGCAGTGGCAACTAAAAGGATGGCGATAATCGCGCCGATACAAAACAATACAAACCTTGTGCCCGTGCGGCGCGCCTCAATAGCGGAGATAGAATTCGCCGGCATTTTCCCTCCTGTCCTCAAGACCGCTTTCGTCAAATACTGACAAAACGGCCAATAGCTCCCATCCTTCGGAAGCAATTCGATCGGCTAATTCCGATTCTGCGTTGGCGACCGTGCAGTCGCCTTCGATTTCCGCCACCCCGTAATGCAATCGCAACGGGGCGTCGCGTTTGGCTTTATAGTCCGCGTAACAGGCTGCGTTAGCAGTACCTGCCAGTAGGAACAGAGCCGTGAGTGGTGCGATGACGTGTTTCATGCTTTCACCATGCTGTTTGTTCAAATGCCATTCAATATCACCGCCCTTTTTTGCGCTGATATTGGATAGCCTATGGGTGATATTGCCCGATTTCCTTGCCTTGGACGAGTGTTGATTCAGGTCACGTATTCAAGCCCAACGAAAGGACATCTCATGGCACGCAACTTCTTAAAAACTCTGGTTATCTCAACTGTGCTCGTTTCAGGGGTGTCAGTATCTTCTGCCCGCGCAGAGGCAGAGCTGGGCGAATTTCTGGCAGCTACAATATTCATGTTCGCGCTCGCAAACGCGCTTGGGGGTGATGTGACAGTTGAACCTTCAACGCCAACTGTCCGCCCACCCGCCCCTAGGCCGGTTCACGGGACTAAGCGGTATCTTCCCAAGTCCTGCCTGCAGACCCACATCACGCAACAAGGTCAGGTGAAGACTTTCGGCGAGAACTGTCTGGAAAAGAACTACCGGTATTTCTATCAGTTGCCCGATAGCTGCGAACAAACGCTTTGGACGGTCCACGGCATTCGCGACGGATATTCACCCACCTGCCTTCGTAAAAGCGGTTACCGCACACGCTAAGATCCCCCTCACCTTGCGTGCGC
>CAYZAY010000069.1:0-11774 GCA_964476515.1 uncultured Rhodobacterales bacterium | reverse complement strand
CAATCGCCACGCGCTGCTGCTGACCGCCCGAAAGCTGACCGGGGTACTTGTTGGCCTGCTCAGGGATTTTCACCTTTTCAAGGAAGTGCATCGCCAGTTCTTCGGCTTCCTTCTTTGGGGTCTTGCGAACCCAAATCGGTGCGAGCGTGCAGTTTTCCAGAATGGTCAGATGAGGGAACAGGTTGAAGTGCTGGAACACCATGCCAACTTCGGACCGGATCGTGTCGATGTTCTTGATGTCCGAAGACAACAGCGTCCCATCCACAGTGATCGAGCCTTGCTGGTGCTCTTCCAGTGCGTTGATACAGCGGATCAGGGTAGATTTACCCGAACCCGATGGACCCGCCACAACGATCCGTTCGCCACGATAGACGGTCAGGTCGATGTCGCGCAGCACGTGAAACGCGCCGTACCACTTGTTCATGTTGTCGATTTGAATTGCTACCTCGTCAGAGACAGCCATTTGAGCTTGTTCATTCATTGGTCCAAGCCTTTCTTAACGATGATCGGTGCGGAGCTGCTGCTCCAACCATTGTGAGTATTTCGAGATTGAGAAGCAGACGATAAAGAACAACAGGACAGCAAAGCCCCACAGTTCCCAATAGACGCCATTCCACTCGGTCGAGGCGAGGATCGGGCCACGGATCATGCCGACAAGGTCGAACATGGAAATGACCGAAACCAGCGTGGTGTCTTTGAACAGACCCACCGCCACGTTCACGATACCCGGGATCGAGATCTTCAGTGCCTGAGGCAGGATGATCAGCTGCATCGACTGGGCATAGTCCAGTCCAAGGCTGTCAGCCGCTTCATACTGGCCCTTCGGAAGCGCCGCGAGGCCGCCTCGGATCACTTCGGCGATGTAGGCCGAAGAGAACATGGTGATCATGATGATCACCCGAAGGATCAGGTCAAAGTTTGTGCCCGGTGGCAGGAAGTAAGCCAGAACCACGTTTGCCACAAAGAGCAATGTGATCAGCGGCACGCCACGAATGAACTCGATGAAAACAACGCAAATCCATTTGATGATCAACATGTCCGACTGACGACCCAGCGCCAGTGCGATGCCGATTGGTAGCGACAGGGACACACAGACCACGCCTAGGATCAGGTTCAGCATAAAGCCACCAAGATCACGCGACGGCACCTGTTCAAGCGCTAGAAAGCCGCTCATGGCCTCAGAAGCAAAGCCGCCCAGCCAAATGATGACAACTGCGGTGACAATGCCACCCAGAGCGCCCATCGCAAAGCTGTTGTGCTCTAACCGCTTGAAAGCGATGAAACCCGCGATAAAGCCGATCAAGATTACGATCGGTGTCATAATGGTTCCGCCCCAGATCAACCAGAAACCCAAGAATGGGAACAGACCGGTGAAATAGAGCATCTTGCGCGGCATGTCTATGAACAGAACCGGTACAATGGCCACAAGCAAAAGCACGAAGGCCAGTGTAATGCGCCAGTATTGGTCCTGCGGGTACTTGAAGCCGAACAACAACTGGTTCCAGCGCTCGGTCAGGACCGAGAAACAGCCACCAGCAGCTCCATCCAAAACTTCACGACATTCGCGAAGTGATGATGTCGTCCAAACGCCACCCAACAACCAAGGCAGGAAGCCCTGAAGCAGTTGGAAGATGATGTAGAGCGAAATCAGCGTCAGGATCGCGTTAGGGATAGACGAAAACAAGTTTTCGCGTAGCCATTTGATCGCACCTGTTTCCGCCGCCGGTGGTGGCGACTCTGGCAACATTTCAGTGCGGACGAAGGCGATGTTATCAGTTCTGCTCATATCACCGCTCCTTCATTTTGATGCTGTTGTTGTAAACGTTCATGATTGCCGAAATCGAAAGCGAGATCGTCAGGTAGAACGCCATAAGCAACAGGATGGTTTCGATTGCACGGCCCGTCTGGTTCAGCGTGATGCCACCCAGTGTGCCGGTAAGATCCATATACCCAACCGCAATCGCCAGAGACGAGTTCTTGGTCAGGTTCAGGAAGTGCGAAATCAACGGCGGGATAATCACCCTCAGCGCTTGAGGAAGCACAACAAGGTTCATAATCCGGTTGGGACGCAAACCCAGCGACGCCGCTGCCTCGGTCTGGCCACCGGACACCGACAGAATACCCGCACGGACGTTCTCGGCGATAAAGGCCGCTGTATATATCGACAGGGCGAACCACAGCGATATCAACGAAGCCCGCATGTATATGCCGCCTTTGAAGTTGAATCCCTTCAATTCTGGGTATTCCAGCGAAATTGGCTGACCCATGATGAAGAAGAACAGGATCGCAGGTACAAACAGGATCGCAAGGCTAGGCCAGAATGTTGGCAGCATCTGACCACGGTCATAAAGCGCCTTTTTGGCGTAGCGGCGGTACATGAACATGCCCACGATCGACAGGATGAACACCGCGACAACGATCATTGAACCATCATTGAACAGCGGCTTGGGCGAATAGAACCCTCGTCCGGTGAACGCGAAACTATCTGCAACCATTGACGCGGTTGCATTCGAACCTCGGAATTCCTTGGGTTGCGGAAGCGCCGACGTGAACACGGCCATGATGATCAAGATCCAGATCAACACCGGAACATTGCGGAAGATTTCCACGTAGACCGACATCAGCTTAGAGACGATCCAGTTGTTCGACAGGCGCAGAACGCCAACGACAACGCCGATTACTGTTGCCGTGATACAGCCCAGAAACGCGACCAACAAAGTATTCAATGCGCCGACCAAAGACGCACGCCAGTGCGAGCTTTGATTGTTGTATTCGATCAAACGTTGGTTGATGTCATAACCAGCTGGATCGCCGAGAAACTTGTATGAAATATTAAGCCCAGCAGCCTGCAAGTTTTTGACCAGGTTGTATCCCAGATACGAGAACGCGCCGATCAAGAGCAGGAGGGCGATGAATTGAAAGGTGTAGGCCCGGTAGCGCTTATCGTTGATAAGCATTGATAACCGGAACGACTCCGAAGGTACGTCGGACACAGTCGCCATATTTTATCCCCTGAAGGTTCCATCTGACCGGCGGTTTTCCCGCTCTAGATCCGCGATGGGGGTTTTATTCTTTGGATAGAGAAAGGGCGCAGGAATATCCTGCGCCCTTAGTCTTAAGTAGTTCTTAGCGGAACGGAGGCGAGTACAGTAGGCCGCCGTCAGTCCACTGAGCGTTCAGACCACGCTCAACACCAATTGCAGTGTCTGGGCCGATGTTCGCGTCGAAGATTTCGCCGTAGTTACCACCGACTGCAAGTGCGCGCTTAGCCCACTCTGCGTCGAGACCCAGCATTTCGCCAAGAGTACCTTCGGCACCAAGCAGACGCTTGATTTCCTGGTTCTTGGTTTCGCCAGCGATGCTGTCGAGGTTAGCCGAAGTCACGCCGAGCTCTTCTGCAGAGATCAGTGCGTTCAGAGTCCAACGAACGACGTCGCCCCAGTTGTTGTCGCCGTGGCGGACAAGTGGGCCGAGTGGCTCTTTCGAGATAATCTCAGGCAGAACAACGTGTGCTTCGCGATCTTCGAACGCTGCACGAGTTGCCAGAAGGCCGGATGCGTCAGTTGTGTAAACGTCGCAAGCACCTTCGAGATACAGAGGCTGGGCTTCTGCGTTTGTCTCGATTGGAACTGGCTCATAGCTGATGCCGTTTGCTGCGAAGTAGTCAGCAAGGTTCAGTTCGGTTGTTGTACCGGTCTGGATACATACGGTAGCGCCGTCAAGCTCGGAAGCCGAAGTCACACCAAGATCCGCAGGAACCATAAAGCCCTGACCGTCATAGTAGTTAACGCCAGCAAATTCGAACTTCAGGTCAACGTCGCGTGAGAATGTCCACGTGGTGTTACGTGCCAGCATGTCGATCTCGCCAGAAGCAAGAGCAGTGAAGCGGGTTTTACCAGTTGTTGGAACAAACTCTACAGCTGAAGAATCGCCGAGAACAGCAGCTGCTACCGCGCGGCAAACCGCAACGTCAAAACCTTGCCATTCGCCATTCGCGTCGGGAGCTGCGAAGCCCACGAGGCCGGTGGTTACACCACAGTTAAGGACGCCACGTGCTTTAACATCGTCGGCGGTACCAGCCGCGGCCATGCCAGCGGCAAGACCCGAAACTGCGAGTGCACCAAAGAGTACAGATTTTTTCATTTTTACCTCTTCCTGATGATCTGCCTGGTTGAGTTTACCAAGCAGAAATTCGTCCCCCGAAGGGGCCGGTTTTTATTACTAAGGGGGGTTTCCCCGAGCAGTGCTCCCATGATGAGCGTATTGTCGCAGTCTCGTCAATACCCGTATCTAGTTGTTTCCCTAGAGTAAACGTGCAGCGCATAGTGGGCTTATCGTCGTTTCCTATAGGAAACATAGCGCATTTCGGCCCTATTTTGTTAGAGCAAAAAATTTCGCCGCGTGAAGAAATTCTGAGTTTTTCTTGGCTTCAACTTCTAATGCTTCTTCGTCATCGCCCCACTGCTCTGCCTGCCAGCGTTCATCGATGCGGGAAATCCCCCAAATCACGTCAGGTGATTCGCGCCGACAGGCCGCCGCAAGACCCAATACAAGCGACCCTGACAGCCCGACCAGATCGTGGATTGCGGTCAGTTCGAATGCGTTGAAGGCGTGTACTTCGCGACGAAGGTTTTCGATGGCTCTGGGGTCTTGTGGTTGGTGCATAACACCGCCCCTCGGTAACAACCGAGCGTTAAAGGTTTTATCTGCCCAATCCAGGTACGGATCCCAAGCTACAGCCTGACGCGAACAAAGCTCTGCTGGGCTATCAGCGCGATAGCAAAGCAGGTCGCTATCCCCATAGTCCGCAATCATATCGGCAACTTCGGCATGCTGGACGGTCACCTTATCAATTGCCGCATTGGCCGAACGGGTGAACGGCATTGTGCCGGGGTTTATTGCCTCTTCTTGGGCATCCCATTCTTGGGCAATCGCCTCTGCCATCTGCAGGGTTGGCACTACCAGTCCCGATTTTGCTGGCGTCTTTACCGACCGCCCGTCTAGAAGAACTGTAAAGCCCCCGTTGGTCTCTTCAGGTGTTGCATTGGTCCAGAACCGTTTGGCTACCCAAGTGTTCATAGGTTGATCCCCCAGAGTGAATTCAAATAGTTTGGCAGGTCTGCTATATCATCAATGACGTGATCGGCAGCGCTCAGTCGCGATACGTCATGATAGCCCCATGAAACGCCAATCGCATGAAGCCCAGCGGCTTTGGCCATTTCCATATCAAAGCTGGTGTCACCAATCATTACTGCCTGCTGCGTATCCGTGCCAGTTTCGCGCAACGCGGTTTCCAGCATCGACGGATGAGGCTTTGAAGGGTGAAAATCGGCCGTTTGATGGGTTACGAAATACTTGCCAATATCATGGACTGCGTAAGCATGATCCAATCCGCGCTTGGGTTTTCCTGTTGCCACACCCATCAAGGTGAAGTCATCGCGCGACAGCCGGTCCAACATGTCGCGTACACCTGAATACAGCGGTGAAGCGCCCTCTCCGCCCTTCTCAGCACGAAGCGAAATAAAGCTCTGGCGATAAACATCCGTTACGTCTTCAATATCCGACCCTTCCAATGAAGGGGCTAGCACAGCAACGGCCTTGGACAGGGAAAGTCCTGTTATTCCTAGGATATCTTTGCGGGTTGGCACCGGCAGTTCCAGCGTCACAAAAGCACGTCGCATGGCCTCGACTATGAAATCCTGACTATCAATCAGCGTGCCGTCCATGTCGAACATCACGAGCCGAAGCGTTTCGTTCATCAGAGCGCCTCGAACGGGTCGTCGGCTGCCAAATCCTCGGTCCAGCCAAGGGTATCCCAGCTGCGTGCCATGTGTTCGGGAAGCGGGGCGGTAAAGGTCACGGGTTCGCCACTGAACGGATGCATCACGGTCATGGATCTGGCGTGTAGGTGCAGCTTCTTTGAAATGTCGCCGCCCATCTGGGGGCCCCATCCATCCCCAAGGTTTTCTTGCCCCGAGCCACCGTACTTTCCGTCGCCGATAATCGGATGCCCGATCTCGGCCATATGGGCGCGAAGCTGGTGCGTTCTGCCGGTAATAGGTTCCATCGCAACCCAAGCCGCACGGCTGGCAACACGGTAGAGCGTGGCGTAAAGAGTATGCGCGCGTTTGGCACCATCGGTGTGATCCACATCGCGTGGGTGCACAGCGATCATTTTTTCGCCTTCGCCATGTTTGCCGTGACCGGCCGCTTTGACCAGACCGTAACGAATTTCGCCCAAATATGGCGTCGGAACGCCCGCTACCAACGCCCAGTAAATCTTGCGCGTCTCTTTGTGGCGCAATGCAGCCGTCAGCTTTTGCGCAGCTTCGCGGGTGCGTGCAAGCAACAGGATACCGGACGTGTCCTTATCAAGACGATGCACCAAGCGTGGTTTGTCTTCAAAATCGTACTGCAAAGCCTCGCTTAGCCCGTCCACGTGGCGGGTTTGCTTGCTGCCGCCCTGACTGGGTAGCCCTGGCGGCTTGTTGATCGCGATGATGTGGTCGTCTTGGTAGATCACCAAATCACGCATCATCCGCGCGTCGGCTTCGCTGACGTTGGTCCGGGCTTTCGCCACGATCTGACCGGGTTCTGGCAATGGTGGAATACGCACAGCTTGACCGGTTTGCAGTCTGCTTGATGCTTTTACCCGCCCGCCATCAACACGCAGCTCGCCCTTGCGGCACATCTTTTCGATCCGGCCTTGCGAAACATGCGGGAACATTCGCTTTAGCCACCGATCAAGTCGTTGATCGCTATCGCCGGGTCCGACGGTGATGGTTTGAACTCGGCTCATGCGAAGATACTCCGTGCCAGCCAAACGCCAGCGATCAGGGCGGCGATCGAAAGCACCACCGAGGCTATTACATAAACCGCAGCAAGCCCGGCTTCACCACGATCATAAAGCTGAACCGCGTCAAGCGAGAACGCTGAAAACGTGGTAAACCCGCCCAGCACTCCGGTCATCAAAAACAAGGACGTCCGCCCGCCGTGTGGCAAAACCACAAACAGCAGTCCCATCGACAATGAACCAACGACGTTTACTGTCATGGTTCCCCATGGGAATCCTGTGCCGAACAGTCTGAGCACGGCAAGGCCGGTCAGATATCGGACGGTCGCGCCAAGCGCTCCGCCGAGTGCAACAGAAAGGATCGGGGTCAACATGAGGCGCTCTGTTTCAGTGTGGCCACCGCTTGTCAAGTTTATGAGTCAGGCAAAGGGGGCGCTGCCCCCTTTGGAACCCCCGAGGGTATTTGGGGCAAGATGAAACTAGGACCGTCGTTTGGCGCGCAGTTTGGCGAAATAGTCCAAGCGCTTCTTTAGCTCTCGCTCAAACCCGCGCTCGACGGGTTGGTATAGAACCGGATGCTTCATCCCGTCGGGAAAGTAGTTCTGCCCCGAAAACCCATCTTCGGCGTCATGGTCATAGGCGTAACCGGCTCCGTAACCTTGATCCTTCATCAATGATGTTGGTGCATTGAGGATATGATTGGGTGGCGGTTCAGACCCCGATTTACGGGCACTGTCACGCGCAGCCTTATAGGCCAAATACGTCGCGTTAGATTTCGGGGCGAGCGCGAGATAGATCACCGCCTGTGCCAAAGCCAGCTCTCCTTCGGGGCTGCCAAGACGTTCGTAAGTTTCCCAAGCGTGTAGGCATTGAGTTTGGGCATTGGGATCAGCAAGGCCGATATCTTCGACCGACATGCGGGTAATTCGGCGGGCTAGAAAGCGCGGGTCTTCACCGCCTTCCAGCATGCGGGCAAACCAGTAGAGCGCGGCGTCGGGATCAGATCCACGGATGGATTTGTGCAGGGCTGAAATGAGATTGTAGTGTTCGTCACCAGACTTGTCGTATTTTGCCGCGCGGCGCATCAAGCGGGTGGTTAGGGCCTCGGTGTCGAGCTTTCCTTTCACCTTCCAAGCCGCGATCTGTTCGATCAGGTTCAGAAGTGCTCTACCATCGCCATCGGCCATTTCCAGCAAAGCCTCTCGGGCGGGGCCGTCTAGTGGTAGGGGTTTATCCAACTCTTGTTCGGCGCGCTGTACCATCAATTCTAGATGCGCCAAACTAAGCCGCTCTAGCACCAGCACCTGAGATCGGCTGAGCAACGCAGCGTTCAGTTCAAACGATGGGTTTTCCGTCGTCGCGCCAACCAACAAGATCGTGCCGTCTTCCATATGGGGCAGAAAGCCATCTTGCTGCGCCTTGTTGAAACGGTGGATCTCATCAACGAACAGAAGCGTCCCCCGTCCGTTGGCGCGGCGGTGCTTGGCAGCTTCAAAGACTTTGCGAAGCTCCGGCACGCCGGTGAAAATCGCGCTGATCTGAACGAAATGCAGGTCGGTTTCGTCAGCCAGCAACCGTGCAATCGTGGTTTTTCCAACCCCGGGTGGGCCCCAGAATATTAACGAACCAAGGCTACCCGACGCCAACATCACACCCAACGGCGCTTCTGGTCCCAGCACCTGTTGTTGCCCAATCACATCGGCCAGTTTGCGCGGGCGCAATCGGTCCGCTAGCGGACGAGGAGCCGTGTCTTCTGGGGGGGATGTGTCGAATAGGTCAGCCATTTGTTGAGCCTAAACCGATTTCGAGGTGGCCGAAAGATCAGTCCAGTGGTGCGTGCAGCTTTGTTTCGCTTGTAATGATACCCCCGCGATTACCGATCTCAATGCTGCCATAGCGTTGCTTGAAACATTCTGGCAGCTCGCGGTCACCGTCAATCGACAGCCAAAGACGAAACAGATGGCGGCGATCGTCAGAATTCGGCCAATCGACGAAGCCCGTGCGATCATGAAGTTGCGAATGGTTGTAGACAAACTGCATGTCGCCAGGCTGCAAGCGCATGGTCAAATGAAGTTCGGGATCGTTAGCGAGTGTATCAAACATATCAAGCGCCTCGACGTGTTCAGGCGTCAGACGCATCGCTTCTGAGAAACGTTGTGCGCTGTCGATATACTGACGTTGATAAAAGACGGTCAGTTTCCCTTGATGCCAGCTAAGAGGCGGAATGGTCATATAGGGTTTCATGCCCGTTGGGATTTCACCGCGCCGATCCGTGGCGATGGGATCGAACAGGTATTCCAGCAAATCAGGGCGAGCTTCGCGCATTCGGTTAAAGATCGTCTCAGCACTGACAAGCAAACTATCGCCACCTTCCTTAGCCTCACGCAGGCAGAGCAGCGCCACGACGTCAGCGCTGTCCGTGTGAAAGCTTTGACGGGCATTGGTCTGGTAGATGCGGGCGTTTGGGTCATTGGGATCAGCACCAATATTTCGGACATGGCCGAGGATGTGCCCTGCTGCGTTCTGCGACCGCGCCGAGCCAAGGTGAGCACCTATGCCGCAGAAAATCGCAGCGGCCATTTCCTGGGTGTAGGTTTCAATCGGCAGACCGCGGAGAACTTCAAAGCCATGGCCATTCAAAAGGGTGTTCTTCATACCTTCGAGACGGGTATTGAAAGACTTCAGCGGAAAATCCTGTTTGGTAATCTCTCCAATATCCCTGCCAAGTGAGAGGTAATGGCGGGCGGCTTGTTCCAGATCGGCGATGTCGCCGTCTGTTAGCTGAATCAGCCAGAGATCGGGGTTTGATTGCATATCACTGCCCAGCCAAGCAGAGGGACCGGTGATAACTTGGGGGAGTGTACTCGAGTCCATGCTGTCCTCAATTTAATTATCCAACAAGAGAAGATCACTTTTTCGCATTCAAATCTGCCTATTCGCGACATGTTGATGTAAATACTAATAGCCCGTTAAGTCGGACTGATCCGAACGATGTCTGCAATGCGGAACGTAATTGCTACCGCGCAAACGACTTGCGACAACTTGCATATCGCCAATATGCTGTTTCTCCAACAATCAGCACTATGAGACGAATTTGCCAAACCAGCTCTTTATCATCGGAAATGGCTTCGACCTGCACCACAACATTGCGTCTAGATACTCGGATTTTGCGTCCTTTCTGGAAGGCACGGATCGAGCTAATTTCGCCGTTGCTACAAAATATATAGTGCCCGAGAAGGATCTATGGAGTTGCCTTGAGGAACGCCTCGCCGAGGTGGATGTAGATCAGATCCAGGAGTATGCGTCGAACTTTCTCGTTTCATATGGAGCGGATGACTGGAGTGACGCCTACCATCACGACTACGAGTATGAAATCGAACAGATTTGCACCGCGATTTCTAGTAAACTACGCAGCCATTTTGCTGATTGGGTTCGTCAAATAGAAATTCCAACTCGGACAATCAGCCCGATAAGGTGCATTGATCCACAATCACTTTTTCTGAATTTCAACTACACCTCTACCCTACAGAATCTCTACGGTGTTACCGACAGACGCATCCTGCATATTCACGGATCAGCGCAGGACCCGACCACTGAGATCATACTAGGACACGGATGGGACCGCCAAGCATCAGACCTACTCTATCGCCTCGCCGATGAGGAAACAGACGCCCGGGTAGCAGGGGGTTTCCAACTGATTGATGAGCTTTTGGCAGACACATTTAAGCCGACCCCAGAAATTCTCAATCGCAATGAGGGTTTCTTCGAACGCCTCAGCTCCGTCAGTGAAATATATGTGCTCGGGCATTCGCTGGCGCAGGTCGATGAACCTTATTTCAGAGCTGTGATAAACAATGTGAATCCCAATGCTCAATGGATTGTCAGTTTTCGTTGTGATGGTGCCAAGAAAAGGGCAGCAGCAAACAATATTGGTATTCCGGTTTCGAGAATTCGCGTCGAGCAACTTATCAATCTATAATGTGCGGTAGCAAAGGTTGCAGTTAATATAATGTCCACTTCGGACTTCCCACCGAAAACAAAAAAGACCCCGCCGCGAACGGCAGGGCCTTTTCTCCTCCCCTCCGGTTGGACCGGCGGTTATTCTTCGGCGGCGTCCGCAGCTTCTTCTGCTGCAACGCGGGCTTTGTCAGCCGCGCCTTTTGCGTCTACGTCGCGGTCAACCAGTTCGATGATAGCCATTGGGGCCATGTCACCGTAACGGAAGCCAGCTTTCAGAACGCGTGTGTAGCCACCGTTACGCTCTGCGTAGCGTGGGCCCAAAACTTCGAAAAGCTTTGCGACGTCTTTGTCTTCTTTCAGCTGTGCAGCTGCCTGGCGACGTGCGTGCAGATCGCCGCGCTTGCCAAGGGTGATCAGCTTGTCCATTGCGCGCTTAAGCTCTTTGGCTTTTGGCAATGTTGTTTTGATCTGTTCGTGTTCGATCAAAGAACCGGACATGTTCGAAAGCAGCGCTTTGCGGTGCTCGTGGGTACGGTTCAGGCGGCGGTAGCCTTTTGCGTGACGCATGTGTCTTACTCCATTTGCCCTCTACGGGCAGTTTTGCTTTGTCTGGCTAGCGATGCGTGTCGCCGGCTCTCCTTGGGGCGGAAGTGCCCATATGGTCCCCGGCAGTCCGGGCATTTTGGTGGGCGCGAACGCCCACCGAATTTCTTAGAACTGGTCTTCGAACTTTTTGGCCAGATCTTCGATGTTGTCTGGTGGCCAATCTTCGACGTCCATACCGAGGTGCAGACCCATGCCCGAAAGCACTTCTTTGATCTCGTTCAGCGACTTGCGACCAAAGTTCGGGGTGCGGAGCATCTCGGCTTCGGTTTTCTGGATCAGATCGCCAATGTAAACGATGTTGTCGTTCTTCAGGCAGTTTGCCGAACGGACAGACAATTCCAGCTCGTCCACTTTCTTCAACAGAAGCGGGTTGAACTCGAGACCATCGTCTTCGTCCTGACGGCCAGCAGCTTCT
>CAYZAY010000068.1:0-12134 GCA_964476515.1 uncultured Rhodobacterales bacterium | reverse complement strand
CAGTCTGGTGTGGCTCAAACAGATACATCTGTGGTGCACCCAGAACCTTCTGACCCGGATTATGCCCCCAAGCCTGCGCGATCATCCGGCAGGTCAGCGCAAACTCGGTCGTTTTCATATGGTCAGTGTTGTAGGGGTCCCATTTCGAGTGGGAAAACATGAAGTTCGGCTGCACATCGCGAATGATATCAACAACCTGATTTTCCGCCTCTTCCGTAAAGCGCAGCGGGTAATCCCCCATGTCGAGGAACTGGATGTCATGCACGCCCAGCGCTTCGGCGGCATTCTCGGCCTCTCCGCGACGGATCGCTTTCACCTCATCCAGCGATTTTCCTTCTTTCCACAATCGCGCACTTTCGCCCCTCTCACCAAAGCTTAGACAGGCGACAGTGACGTTATAGCCAAGCTCTTGATGCAGCGCGATGGCACCGCCACAGCGCCAGACAAAGTCGGCGGCATGGGCGCTGATGACGAGGGCGGATTTACTGTCGGACATAACGAATCCTTCGTTCAGTATCTTCTAATGTTCTAATCGCCCCCCAGTTATCCATATCAGTTGGCCCTTGCCTATTTCGAATGAAGTCGAGAGTATAAGTTTTGTCTATAAAGGGCGGATATGAGAAACGAACCAAACGACCGTGACCTGCCGAATATCCGGCATATGCTGCTGTTTTGCCTTGCACGCAGAAGCGGTTCGATTTCCCACGCCGCGGACAAAATGTTTCTCACCCAACCGGCCGCCAGCCAAGGAATAGCGAAGCTTGAAAAGGATCTTGGTGTTCCTTTGCTTGTTCGCGGGGGCAAAGGTATCGGGTCCACCGAACAGGGTGACGTTTTCGCCGACAGGGCCGAACGGGCAATCGCGTTTTTGAAAAGCGGTATCCGAACCGCGCTGCACTACGCGGGGCAGGACACAAAAAAAGCCGAGCAGCTACATCGAAACGTTACCTCTGCCCAACTGCGCGCGTTGATCGCGATGGGGCGGCACGGTAGCTTTACCGTAGCGGCCAAATCGCTGGATCTGGCTCAGCCAACTGTTCACAGAACCGCCAAGGCGCTGGAAGATACCTGCGGTTTTACCATTTTCCGCGCGTCTGTGGGTGGCATCGAACTAACCGCATCCGGTCAGGCACTGAACCAATGTGCCAAGCTTGCCCGCGCCGAGCTGCGCCAAGCCCGTGAAGAGCTAACCCAGTTTGATGGCCTTGGACGCAGATCATTCGTTTTGGGAAGCCTTCCGCTTGCCAGATCCCAGATTGTACCGGACGCGATCATGCACATGCTGGGCAAGGAAAAGAAGCTGCAGGTGAGGGTGATCGAAGGCCGCTACGCCGAGCTTTTGCGCGACCTGCGTGAAGGCGACATAGATTGCCTGATCGGGGCGCTGCGAAATCCGGCCCCTGCAGATGACGTCATCGAAGAACACTTGTTTGACGATGATCTGGTCGTTGTTAGCTCTCCCACACACCCTTTGGCGCAGCAAATATCGGTCACGCTTGATGAAACCCTCAAATATCCATGGATCGCTGCGCCTATATCGACACCAGCGGGCCAATATCTGTTTGATACGCTGGACATCGAAAACAAGGCCGAAACACCGGTTCGGGTTGTTGCGTCGTCACTCATCCTGACAAAAGAGCTGTTGCTGTCGGAAAACTTTCTGACGGTCATCTCAAAAGCACAGATTTATCGGGAACTTGTAGACGGGAACTTGGCCGCCTTGCCAATCCACCTAGAGGGCCAGACACGCAACATCGGGCTAACCATGCGCAAAAAATGGCGTCCAACTGCGTCGCAGTCCGAATTTTTGCATGCCCTTCGCCAATCCAGTTCTCGCGCATTAAGGGCAATGGAATAGCAAAAAATTATATGGTGCGAATAAATCAAATTGGTGCCGGCGTGCGGTGCGGTGTTAAACCAAAGCCAAGGCCGGACGAGAATGCCTTGCTGCTAAAACGCTCGATCTAACGGGGTAATATGGGAAAAGATTATCAAGACCTCCCTTGCACATTAATCTTGAAAACAAAGGATTGTAGATTATGCAAATTTGTGTAGCGGGTGCCTATGGCGCTTTTGGTATGAAGCACCTTGAGGCGCTGAACGCGATTGACGACGTAACAGTGACGTCCATCATGGGGCCAACCCAGTCAAAGATTGATGCGCTGGCCGCTGAGCGTGGCATCGGTCACGCCTCGACCGATTTGAACGAATGTATCAATCGCGACGACGTGGATGCCATCATTCTTGCCACCCCGACCCAGCTTCATGCTGAACAGGCAATCGCTTGTATGAAAGCGGGCAAGCCGGTGTTCATCGAAATCCCGATGTCGGATTCACTCAATGACGCGCGTCGTATTTGCGAGGTCCAAAAAGAAACCGGCGTTCTGGCGATGGCCGGACAGGTCCGCCGCTATAATCCGTCGCATCAGTGGATCAACAACAAGATTCGCGCGGGCGAGCTGAAAATTCAGCAGATGGATGTGCAGACCTACTTTTTTCGCCGCTCGAACATGAACGCCAAGGGCGAGCCGCGTAGCTGGACTGATCACCTGTTATGGCACCACGCCTGTCACACGGTTGACCTGTTCCAGTATCAAACGGGCGAGGTCGCGTCCGAAGCGTTCGGCATCCAAGGGCCTCCGCATCCCGACCTCGGTATCGCCATGGATATGACGATAGGGATGAAGGTCCCGTCCGGCGCGATTTGCACCTTGTCTCTGTCGTTCAACAACGACGGACCGCTGGGCACGTTCTTCCGATACATCTGTGACCAAGGCACCTATGTCGCCCGATACGACGACCTGTTTGACGGACGCGAAAACCAGATCGACCTGTCGGATGTGGCCGTTTCAAACAACGGAATCGAACTGATCGACCGCGAGTTCATTGCCGCGATAAAAGAAGGTCGTGAACCGAATGGATCGGTGCATGAGGTTCTATCGTCGATGGAGACGTTGGACCGGATTGAGAAGTCGTTTCAGAGTTAAGCCAATGTCATCCCCGCGAAAGCGGGGACCGGTATCAACCTAGCGCCACTTCGATGAAGTTCCCTGCTTTTGCAGGGATGACAGGCTTTCAGACCACCACCGCTTGCGCAACCTGATCCCCCACACCAAACACCCGTTTATATCGTGCGACCTGATCGCTTGGGCCCAACGCTTTGTTGGGGTTATCCGAAAGCTTCACGGTCGGATGACCGTTCGCCGACACGGCTTTGCACACCAGTGAGAACGGCGCCAACGCGTCGCCTTCAACCAATCCGCGGAAATCATTGGTCAGCAGCGTGCCCCAACCAAAGGACACCTTAACGCGGCCAGAAAACTGGGTTTGCAGCTCGACTATCTTTTCGACGTCCAATCCGTCCGAGAAAATGATCAGCTTCTCGGTGGGGTCTTCACCGCGACCTTTCCACCATTGGATAGCGATCTCGGCCGATCCGGCTGGGTCACCAGAGTCGATCCGAATACCAGTCCACCCAGCCAGATAATCCGGCGCTTGGGCAAGAAAGCCTTCGGTTCCGTAAGTATCCGGCAGGATGATCCGCAGATTGCCGTCATGTTCTTCCTGCCAGTCGGCTAGAACGTCGTAGGGGGCTTGGCTTAGCGCCTGATCATCCTTGGCCAGAGCGGAATAGACCATCGGCAATTCGTGGGCGTTCGTTCCAATCGCCTCGACCTCTCGCCGCATGGCAATCAGGCAATTCGAGGTGCCAACGAATTTCTTGCCCAAGCCTTCTTGCATCGCCTGAACGGCCCAGTCCTGCCACATAAAGGAATGCCGTCGCCGCGTGCCGAAATCCGCGATCCGCGGATCAGGCACTTCGCGCAACCGTTCGATCTTTTCCCAAAGCTTGGTCATCGCACGGGCATAGAGCACTTGAAGCTCGAACCGTCCCATCTTGGACAAAACCGCCCTGCCCCGAAGCTCCATCAGCACGGCCAAAGCGGGGATTTCCCAAAGCATCACTTCGGGCCAGCTGCCTTCAAACGTCAGCTCATATTGCCCATCGCGCTGTTCCAGATGATAGGCCGGCAACCGCACCGCTTCGAGCCAATCCATGAAATCGGGCCGGAACATTTGGCGTTTACCGTAAAACGTATTGCCCCTCATCCAAGTGCTTTCGCCGCGCGACAGGGACAGGTTGCGAATGTGATCCAACTGTTCGCGTAGCTCGCCTTCGTCAATAAGCTCAGCCAGTCGAATGTCCGATGATCGGTTGATCAGCGAAAACGTCACCTGCGTATCGGGCTTATTGCGAAACACCGATTGGCACATCAAAAGCTTGTAGAAATCCGTATCAATCAGCGACCGGACGATCGGGTCGATCTTCCATTTGTGATTATAAACACGCGTTGCGATATCCACGGGCAAGCCTTTCTGGTCGTCTAGGAATTGATAGCGTTACTGAACCGGACTTGTCACCACAGTTGTTATCCTACGATCCGAACACCAGCGTCGCGCATCTGGGTCATGGCCGCATCAAGGCTGCCGTCCAAGTCGATCCCGCGGCAGGCACTCAGGCGCAATTCGACCTGATACCCCAGTTTCACCGCATCCATCGCCGAATAGAACACACAGAAATCCGTCGCGAGACCGGTTAGGACGACCGACGATATTCCTCGGGTCTTGAGATAGCCATCAAGTCCGGTTGGCGTGGTCTGATCATTCTCGAAGAACGCCGAGTAGCTGTCGATCTTAGGCCGAAACCCCTTGCGTATAATCAGATCGGCAGCATCCGTGTTCAAGTCCGCGTGGAAGTCCGCCCCTTCCGAGCCCTGCACACAATGATCCGGCCAAAGCACCTGATCGCCGTAACTGACCGTCGTCATTTCAAACGGGGCTTTGCCATCGTGCTGGCTGGCGAACGAGGTATGGTTCGCCGGATGCCAGTCTTGTGTGAACACCTTGCAGGCAAAGTCGGGCAGCATGGCGTTGATCACCGGCACAACTTCGTCCCCGCCAGCAACCGCTAAAGCGCCACCAGGGCAAAAGTCATTCTGTACGTCGACGACGATGAGGGCCGTATCTTTATGCTGCATGAAAATCTCTCGCTTAAACTGGGTCAGTCACCCACCAACATATAACCCGAACCGCGTATGGTTTGCAGGTATCGCGGTTGCTTCGGGTCCGCTTCCAGTTTGCGACGAAGGCGGGTGATCTGAACATCCACGGCCCGTTCTTGCGCCTGTCCACGGTCGCGGCCCAGCTCTTCGACCAGCTTGATGCGGCTTACAACCTCGCCCACGTTGGCAGCGAAAATCCTCATCAACTGCATCTCGGTCGAGGTCAGACGCACCAGCGTTTCACCTTCCCACAGTTCTGCGCGATCCACGTCATAGGTCAGCGGCCCCAGCTTTAGCGCCTTAGGTCCAACGTCCACCGACGCAGGTTCAGGTACGCGGCGCAGGATTGCGTTGATCCGTAGCAAAAGTTCTTTGGGTTCAAAGGGTTTAGCCAGATAATCGTCCGCCCCAGCCTCAAGCCCTGCGATCCGGTCGTCGGTTTCGCCTTTGGCCGTCAACAGCATGATCGGGGTGGTCATCGTCTGGCGTAATTCGCATGTCAGCGTCACCCCGTCGTCGCCCGGCATCATGACATCCAGAACGATCAGATCGAATTCAAGCATCGACAACAGCCGCCGCGCGTGCTCCGCGTCACGGGCCGAGCTAACCAGAAACCCGTTGCGCGATAGGAACTGTTTCAAAAGGCTGCGAATACGCTCGTCGTCATCGACGATCATCAAATGCGCTGGAACGTCACTCATTAACGGATGCCCTTTTCATCGATGTATAGACGCTGCAATTCAGGGTCCATCATGGCTTCAAGAACCGTCCGAAAGCCTGAAACCGCTTCTGGACCTGCTTTGCGAAACGCTGCCCGCATCCGTGATCTTTGTGCGTCCGACAAACGCTGTTCAAGGCTGTGCCCGTCGGGCGTCAGAAACAAATGCCGCTCGCGTCGGTCGCGCGTGCCGACCTTGCTTTCCACCAGACCGTCTTCGATCAACGTCCGCAGAACGCGGTTCAGCGATTGCTTGGTTACCCCGAGAATGGCCAACAGGTTGTTCACCGTTGTCCCCGGTGTACGGTTGATAAAGTGGATTGCCCTGTGGTGCGCACGACCGTAAGCCATGGTGGCCAAAATCCGGTCCGGATCAGCGGTAAACCCACGATACGCAAAGAACATCGCTTCGATGCCCTTACGCAGTTGTTCGTCGGTTAAAAACAGAAGGTTCTCACCCCCGCGTGAAGAATTTTCATCCATAATTGAGCGGACCTCGCTAAACTTTACTGATCGTGCAATTTGAATTATATGTCAGTCTTATTGACTTTCCAAGAACTGACTGGTACCGAATCAACGGTTTTGCGCAACATTATATCCGAACCGGACAGATTCTGCGCAACAAATGCAAATTGAAAAAGGATGACGGCTATGGCTGGCGCATATGATGATCGTGATGGATTCATCTGGATGGATGGGAAACTAGTACCGTGGCGCGAAGCCAATGTGCATATTTTGACCCACGCAATGCACTATGCTTCGTCGGTGTTTGAAGGCGAACGCTGCTACAACGGCAAAATCTTCAAATCGCGCGAACACTCGGAACGTTTGATTGAATCTGGCCGTTTGCTGGATATGCCAATCCCCTATTCGGTTGACGAAATCGAAGCTGCCAAAGTGGCGACGCTTGAAGCGAACAACCTGACAGAAGCCTACGTGCGTGTTGTTGCATGGCGTGGCGCTGGCGAAGACATGGGTGTCGCGTCATCGCGCAATCCGGTTCGTATGGCTGTCGCTGTTTGGGAATGGGGCGCTTATTACGGCGACGCAAAAATGCAGGGCGCCAAGCTCGACATCGCGGAATGGAAACGCCCGTCACCAGAAACAATCCCGACCGCTGCAAAAGCGGCAGGTCTTTATATGATCTGCACCATGTCCAAGCACAAAGCCGAAGCCAAAGGCTGTTCGGACGCTTTGTTCATGGATTACCGCGGCTATGTTGCTGAAGCGACTGGCGCGAACGTTTTCTTCGTCAAAGACGGAGAGGTTCACACCCCATCGCCAGAGGCATTCCTGAACGGCCTGACACGCCAGACGGTTATTCAGATGCTAAAAGATCGTGGCATTACGGTTCACGAGCGCCACATCATGCCGGAAGAACTGGCCGACTTCGAACAGTGCTGGCTAACCGGTACAGCAGCCGAAGTGACCCCCGTCGGGCAAATCGGCGAGTACAAGTTTGAGGTGGGTGACATTACCCGCGAGATTGCAGAAGCTTACGAAGAACTCGTCCGCGCCTAAGAGACGGTTTTAGAAATTATTAAGTGCCGCCCGAAAACGGGCGGCATTTTGCATTTTGGGCGTTAAAGTCCGCGTCATGTTATTTGCTCTACCCGACGACGACACGCTTTACGAAGCCTTGACCAACCGCGACGATTCTTACGAAGGGCGCGCACTGGTCGGTGTCACATCCACCGGCATCTTCTGTCGTTTGACCTGCCCTGCGCGCAATCCGCTTAAGAAACACTGCCGGTTCTTTGAAACGCCCGCCGATTGTCTGGAAGCCGGGTTTCGACCCTGCAAACGGTGCCATCCATTGGGGCAATCGAAGGATCCTGTGATCGCCAGACCGCTAGCCGCGTTAGAAAAAGATCCGCTTTACCGGTGGTCAGAACCCGACATCATCGCGATGGGGTTAGACCCTTCAACCGTTCGTCGAACCTTCAAGCGCCAGTTCGGCATGACATTCCTTGAAATGGCCCGCCTGCGCCGACTGAAGCATGGGTTCCGTGATCTGGCTGACGGCAAAAAGGTCATCGACGCCCAACTGACCGCTGGCTTTGACTCACCCGCTGCGTTCAGGGCTGCCTTTGCCAAGCTGCTTGGCGTGGCGCCAGGTACGTTGAAACCAGACGCGCTGCTCAAGGCCGACTGGATCGACACACCGTTGGGTCCAATGATCATGGTTGCGGATGAACATGCGCTTCATCTGCTCGAATTCGCAGACCGTAAGGCCTTGCCAACCGAGTTGAAGAAGATCCTGACCAACACCAAAAACCAGCTGGGTATCGGGCGCACCAAGATCACCGACCAGACCGAACTAGAACTGAACGAATTCTTCAACGGCAAACGCGCCGACTTCTCGGTTCCGCTGGCCTATCACGGTACGGATTTCACAAACACGGTCTGGCGCGCATTGCAGGACATCCCCGCTGGGCAAACCCGTTCCTACCTAGACCTTGCGAAATCCATCCACCGCCCGACTGCAACCCGCGCCGTGGCCCGCGCAAACGGGGCAAACCAGATCGCTCTGATCATCCCCTGTCACCGAGTAATCGGCGCGGATGGTAGTCTAACTGGTTACGGCGGCGGCCTTTGGCGCAAACAAAAGCTGATCGAGCTGGAAAAGCAGTACGCTAACCCTGCGGCGTGACCGACACCTTGTCTTGGCGCGCTTTGATCCCGATCTGGCGTTCGCGCCAGATGATCAGCACACCTGACAGCACAACAAGCGCCGCACCGATTAGCATCGGGCCGGTCGGCACTTCTGAAAACCAGAAATACCCCGCGATCATCGAAAACAGGATCGAGACATAGTCAAACGGCGCCAGCACCGAGGCATCCGAAAAACGGAACGCAGTCGTGATAAACAGCTGGGCAATGCCACCGACCAAGCCTGAAGCCACCAACAGAAACACAACGTTCCAATCAGGTACGATCCAGCCAAACGGCGCAGTCAACAAAGACGCAACGCTGACCGTGACGGCGAAATAAAACACGATGGCTGAGGTTTGTTCAGTCTTCACCATGCGCCGGATATGGATTTGCACCACCGCCCGCATACAGGCCGACACCAGAACCGCGCCGACCGCCCAGATTGCAATGTCCTCAAAATCCCCCTGCCCAATGGACAGACGGGGCCAAATGACGATCATCACACCGGCCAATCCCAGCGCCACCATGGACCAGCGAAAAACGCGAACGGTCTCGCCCAGCAACAGCACCGCCAAGACCAGTGTCACGATAGGCGAAACGAACCCGATGATCGTAACCTCAGGCAATGGCAGGTTCCCAAGCGCAAAGAACATGCACCCCATAGAGGTGCCACCAATCAGCCCACGCCAAACATGAAGCATCGGCTTTTTCGTGCGCAATCCAGTTGCCAAGTCACCCCGATACGCCAGCCAAAGGAAGATGATCGGCAGGGAAAACAAAGCACGAAAGAACACAGCCTGTCCGGGCGGCACGCTATCCATCGCCGACTTCACCAATGACGCCATCACGGTAAACAAGGCCAAAGCTATGACTTTAAAGAATATTCCTCGGACTGAGGACATAGGCACGAACTTTCGATTGGATGTGCCTTTGTTGACCCACCCCGAAGGGAAGGTCAATTCATCAATGTTGAACTAGATCGTCAAAGCACCCAGTCAGACCGTGGGAAGTGACAGGTATAACCGTTTGGAATTCGTTCCAGATAATCCTGATGCTCTGGCTCGGCCTCCCAAAAATCGCCCACAGATTCTAGTTCGGTCACCACTTTGCCCGGCCATTTGCCACTGGCTTCGACATCGACAATCGTCGCTTCAGCCTCTTCGCGCTGTTCATCGTTGCAGTAATAGATCGCCGAACGATAGCTCATGCCCAGATCATTACCCTGACGGTTCTTCGTGGTCGGGTCGTGGATTTGAAAGAACACCTCTAAAAGACGGCGATAGCTGACACGCGACGGGTCAAAGACAATCTCGATCCCCTCGGCATGGGTGCCGTGATTGCGATAGGTCGCGTTGGGGACGTCTCCGCCCGTGTAACCTACCCGTGTTTGTAAAACGCCCGGCATTTTGCGGATCAAATCCTGCATACCCCAGAAACATCCCCCAGCCAGAACGGCCCGTTCTTCAGACATCCTCAACCTCCGCCAAAAACTCTCCATATCCTTCGGCCTCCATGTCATCGCGATGGATAAACCGCAAAGACGCCGAATTGATGCAATAACGCAAACCACCCTGATCGCTTGGCCCGTCTGTAAAGACATGCCCCAAATGGCTGTCCCCGTGCAGACTACGCACCTCGACCCGCTCCATCCCGAGTGTAGTGTCGCGATGCTCGGTCACATGCTGACGAACAATCGGCTTGGTAAAACTCGGCCACCCGCAGCCGCTTTCATACTTTGAAGACGATGCAAACAGCGGCTCACCCGAAACAATGTCCACATATATCCCAGGCTCTTTGTTTTCCGTCAGTGGGCCCGTCCAAGGGCGTTCCGTCCCGCTTTCCTGCGTGACGTGATACTGGATCGGATCAAGCGCCGCGATGGCGTCAGGTGATTTGGTATATTTGGTCATGATGTCTCCCTTCGCCATAGCAGATGGATACTAAAGCAATGATGTCCACCCAAGTCCAGTTCACCTTTTCGTCAATACTCCGGGGGAGGCCAAAGGCCGGGGGCAGAGCCCCTAATCTGCTGCAATCCTTGGGCGGCCCGACGCCTCAACCGTCACTGTCGCCTCAACAAACACCCGATCACCTTCGATCTCGGCGGTTTTGATGTCACGATTGGCATGGACGTGAATATCTTCAGCCCCGGACGCCACAGCATCCGAATGGGTTTCATGCCGCAACCGTTGTTCCAAAGCGTCAACCGCTGCAGCACTGTCGATGAAATCCTTTGGGCCGGTATCAAAATGCACCCGAAAGACGCCGTTTGATGGTGACGAAATCGTGCCGCTTTTGCGCATAGTCACGCGCCCAACGACAGCGCCAATAGCATTGGCCACGCCCGCATGTTCCGGCAGGATCATGCGACAGCCAAGCAACTCTCCGACAGCAGGATAATAGCTGGGCGCAGACGCCCCCAGACCAACAACGTCCACGGCCAAACCGGTTTCAACCCGCGCCAAACCACGATGCCCTTTCAGGCCCCTTTGCATCAGCACATGCCGCGCAAGATCGCCCTCGGGCAACCCAAAACTAACCTCTTCCTCAGCAAACGCACATTCCAACAGCGCCAAGCCCGTTTGGTGGGTCAGTTGATCCACGATCATCTGCGCAAGTACCTGAGGGTCCCGCGCCAAAGCGTTCCCCGATCCGGTCCGGCGACGTCCAAACAGCAGCAACGCCTTTTCAGCGGCCTCTCGATCCCAAACATCAACGCGGTCCAGAACATGGCTCGCATCAGAAGGCGTTACACCAGCCACCTGAACCAGCCCGCGCGCGACCAGCTTTTTCAGCGCCGAGCTGTCCAGCCGGTTCGTCAGCACCTTCGCAAGTGGCCAAACGTCTTCTTCGATCCGCTCCAACACTCTAAGCTCTCGCGACCCCAAGCCATCAGCCGACACCCCAGGTACAGCCCGAACAAACCGCCCGTCATGTTCTCCGATCAGGTCCGAGCGCAGTTGAAAATCCAATGCATCATGCACCACATCCGGCGCTTCGGTTGCGATCAAACTTACCGGCATCACACGACGCGGCCCAAGCGACACGCCACCCTTCAGTCCTTGCGAAATGAAGTGCACCTCACTGTCACCACCCAGCCCCGTGGTCCGCATCGCCACCGCTTCAACCATCGTGCGGTAGTCGCCCACCCGCGCACCCGCCGGATCAATCGCGGGCCGCCCATCGCGCAAAACCGCAACGTCCGTCGTGGTTCCGCCAATGTCCGACACCAGCGCCTCGCTTGCACCGGTCATCCAGCGCGCACCCACAATCGAGGCCGCTGGTCCGCTCAGGATCGTTTCAATCGGCCGTTCCCGTGCCATTTCAGCAGAAATCAACGCCCCGTCACCGCGCACCACCATCAAAGGCGCATGAATGCCCAGCTCACCCAGCTTGCCTTGGGCTTTGGAAATCAGCCTGTCGATCATCCCGATCAACCGCGCATTCAGAACCGCCGTCAAAGCCCGCTTTGGCCCGTTCAGTTTCGCCGACAGTTGATGAGACATGCTGACCGGCTTGCCCGTCAATTCAGCAATGATCCGTGCGGCTTCCAATTCATGCTCAGGGTTGCGGGTGGCAAACATCCCCGCCACGCCAAAGCCCGATACCGTGGCCCCGTCGCTCTGCAACCAGTCCCGCAACGCATCTGCATCCAATGCCGCCGCCTGACCGCCCGCGTGATCATGACCACCTGCTAC